>NZ_JALBWT010000008.1:0-176487 GCF_023845525.1 Sinobaca sp. H24 | reverse complement strand
ATATTGTTTGCTTTTTTGACTAATAAATCTTTCTAAATCAGTATTTACTGCGTTTAATCTTCTTATTACCGAACATTACCTCTTGCACCTCCTCTGGGATTTCGCTATAATCAATTACTAGGAAGCGAATACTTATAGGTGATGATGGATATTATAGAAAATCAGACGGAAACAAAAAAGCTGCTGGCCCATCTCTACAATGACATTTCCATTGATTTGTTTGGTGTTGGAACAACGCTGTTAAAGGTCTCTTTTCTGGAATCAGAATCGCTTATCACGATGCAGGCCCGACATAAGAAAGCTCCACGATCCAATGCGCTGGAAGAAGCTGCTCCTGAATTAAAGCAGCAGGTGGATTTCCGCCTTTCGCAGCTGTACAAGCAGCGAATGAAACAACGATTGGAGGAGGACTTTCACTGGGAGATTGAATCCTTGTTTCGTGATTATGACGGCCCCACCCAGACAGCCTTCACCAACATTAAGCTGCGTTAATCTGCGGCAGGACAGCTGATTTTGGACAAGTTCTAAAATAGGCATCCAACGCTGCGGATCTTAGGAATCAAACGTATTACCCTTACAACTGCATACAGAAATAATGAGTTTCTCTTTACTTTGTTTACAAAATAAAGGTGGCTTTATAGATATTTCCTCTATAATGCCGCCTTTTTTTATTTTTCTTTTTTTATCCATCATCACCGGTGGGCTTCAACTACACTATCTGGAGGTTTTTTTAATGAAAATGTCTATGAAATGTCTTGTTCCTTTGTCCCTGCTGATGCTTCCTCTCGCTGCCTGCGGTTCATCCGATGACGCTGCCGGCGGAGAAGAGCCGACGGAACTGGTAATATCCACGTGGGGATTTGCTGAAGATTTCTTTCGTGAAGAAGTGTATGCCCCGTTCGAAGAAGAACATAATGTAGAAATTGTACTCGAAACAGGAAACAACTCAGAACGCTTGAATAAAATCCGCCAGGGCAATTCCAGCGTCGACTTGATTTATCTGTCTGATTATTATGCGCAGCAGGGTATCAATGATGAACTTTTTGCTGAAATCAACCGGGACAACATCCCGAATATAGAAGATATTTATGAAATGGCCCAGGCACCGACCGGCGAGAATTACGGACCTGCCTACACTGTGAGCCAGCTGGGTATTGCCTACAATCCGGAAGAAACAGATGTGGATATCACGTCCTGGGCAGACCTCTGGAATCCTGAACTCGAGAGCAGCATCGGCCTGCCGAGCATTACAGCTACCGCCGGTCCAATGGTACTCGACGCCGCTTCGGTCGTCAGCGGCAGCGAATCGTTTGATGAAGATGCGGCTTTTGCCCAGATGAAAGAGCTGAACCCGAACGTCGCCAATGAATACAGCCAGACCTCCGCCTACGTGAACATGTTTACACAGGGAGAAATTGCTGCCGGTCCCATTATGGAGATGTACGTAGCCGACTTGAAAGAAGCCGTGCCATCCACCGAATTTGTTACACCTGAAGAAGGCGCCTACGCTATCGTCAATACAGTGAATGTTATCGAAGGAAGCGAGAATCAGGAGCTTGCCGAAGAATTTATTAACTGGCAGCTGAGCGCGGAAGTTCAGGAAACAGCGGCTGCAGCAAAGGTTGATTCTCCGGTTAATACCACTCTTGATCTGACCGACGAGGAAGCAGAAGGCATCACGTACGGAGCAGATACGGTTGAGAACCTTATTCTGTTGGATACCGAAATGATCAATGAACGCTCAGAAGAATGGATCGACCGCTGGAACCGTGAACTAACCCAGCAGTAATTCACTTATTGATACAAAGGAGGCACCATGATGTCCGCAAAAAAAGTCTGGCTGGATGTCGACACAGGGGTTGATGATGCCCTTGGGCTGCTTCTCGCCTGTGGCTCCCCTGCATTTGATATTAAAGCAGTATCGGTCACACACGGAAATGTATCACTCGATCAGGCCGCAGCCAATACGCTGCAGGTGCTTGAGACCGTGGAGCGTCCGGACATTCCGGTATACAAAGGCGCTGCCCGTCCGCTCGTAAGAGCTCCGCTCTATGAGCATGCGGTTCACGGAAAAGACGGCATAAGCGGCATGTCAGAAGAACGATACCTGGCCCAAAAGCCGGACGCAGGCTATGCACCCGAGCGCCTGATTGAGATGCTGCACGCTTACCCGCACGAACTAACGCTTATTTTTACCGGTCCTTTAACCAACCTTGCCCTGGCTCTGCAGCGGGATCCCGCTACAGCCGCTCTCATCCATGAGGTCATATTCATGGGCGGCGTGGTGCATGGTCCGGGAAATATTACCCCGGCTGCAGAATTCAACACGTATGTGGACCCGGAGGCTGTGAAAGTAGTCCTGCACAGCGGTATTTCCCGGTTAACCCAGGTCGGGCTCGATGTAACTAAGCAGGCCCTGCTTAACGAAGACAGGCTGCAGTCGCTCAAACAGAGCCGCCCCTTCTGGGGAAATTGGATCGAGCGGATAACAACACAGTATCGGGAACGTTATTTTACCGTAAACGGTGTACGGGCCTGTGCGCTGCATGATCCGCTCGCGGTTGCGGCGGCTATTACTCCGGAACTACTGCAGACCGTTCCTTATTATACGGATATTGAATGCCGCAGCAGCATCTCAGACGGAAGCCTCGTTGTGGATGAAAAAAACCGCCTGCGGAAAAGTCCTAACGCTTATATCGCCCTGGGCGTCGATCTGCCGCTGTTTTTCAGCCTGTTTGAAAGAGCTGTCGCCCGTCTGCCTGAGCGGAAGGAGAATCCATCATGAAGCAGTATGGTAAATACCTTTTTCTTCTTCCCGGTCTTCTTGTCCTTACGTTATTTATGATCATACCGATTGCCGGAACGATTCTTTCCACCTTTTTTGATGCCGGATCCTTTACGCTTGCCGGCTACATGCAGTACCTGCAGGATCCTTACTTTTTAAATATTCTATGGGTGACGCTTCGGACGAGCCTGCTGACTACACTGATCTGCATTATTCTGGCGTTTCCTGCGGCCTACTACATATCCAAATGCCGCCCGCGCATGAAAATGATGCTGCTCCTGCTGTCGATATTTCCACTGCTGACAAGCCCGGTCGTCCGGTCTTTCAGCTGGATGGTTATTCTCGGGAAAGGCGGCATTATCGATAATACAATGGCTCTGTTTGGAAGCGACACGTCGATATCGATTCTTTATACCCCGACAGCTATTCTTATCGGACTGGTTCACCTGTTTCTGCCATTAAGTATTATTACGCTCGTCGGCGTGATGGAAAATATCGGTGATGACGTCGTGGAGGCAGCTAAAAGCCTTGGCGCTTCGGCCTCTACTACCTTTTGGCACATCCTGCTTCCGCTGAGTGTGCCCGGCCTGATGACCGGAAGTATTCTCGTATTCGTAGGAAGCTTCACGGCTTATACAACACCGGCTCTGCTCGGAGGCCGGGAGAGCGTCATTTCGACCTTTTTATATCAGAATGCAGTGACATTAAATGACTGGCAGCTGGCTTCGGTTGTGGCCACCATTATGATTGTGCTTTCCTTTGTCGTGATTGGCATCATGAACTGGCTGGCCGGCAAAGTCGCTGTACGGGGAGGGAATATTCGTGGCTAATCGATGGCTCGGCTTTGTTACATTACTCGTATTTACCTTTCTACTCGGTCCGCTCGTGATTATGCTTGTCTCTTCGTTCGGTGAGGCCGGTGTGCTTCAGTTTCCTCCTGAAAACTGGGCGCTTAAATGGTATGCCAATATTTTTCAGGGCAGCATGTTTATAACGGCTTTTCAGACATCAATTCTTGTTTCTTTTGCCGGCAATATGCTGGCACTCCTTGTCGGACTGCCGGCAGCCTATGCTATGAGCCGGTTTCAATTTAAAGGAAAAGCATTTCTGCAGACACTCTTTATTTCTCCGGTACTGATTCCAGGTATCGTACTCGGCTTTGCGCTTCTGCGCTACATTATCGTAACCTTTCAGATTCCTGTTTATACGGCGCTTTTTATCGGCCATACGATCATCATGCTTCCTTTTATCGTACGGGTCATCTCCTCCAACCTCGACAACTTCGACTTCTCGATTGAAGAAGCAGCGGTCAGTCTTGGTGCGAGCCGCGTCGGCGCATTCTTCCGCATCGTTCTGCCGAATATTAAATCCGGCATTATCGCAGGGGTACTGATTGCTTTTCTCGAGTCCTTTAATAATGTAGATATTTCTGTCTTTATGACAGGACCCGGCGTAAGCACACTCCCTATTCAAATGCTTACCTATGTGGAGAACTATTTCGATCCGACGATTGCAGCGCTGTCTGTTCTCTTAATGGCATTAACGGCTGTGCTGATGTTTGTCATTGAGCGTCTTGTCGGTATATCCTATTTCACTAAAAAATAATGGAGGCTTCCTTACTATGTCACATGTTTCCCTGCAAAACGTAGCCGTGGCCTATCAAAAAACAAATATACTGGAGAACTTCAACCTTGATATTCCGGAAGGAGAACTCGTTTCCCTTCTCGGCCCGAGCGGCTGCGGTAAAACGACCACACTCCGTCTTGTAGCTGGATTTCTGCAGTCCCATCAGGGAAGTATCCAGGTTGGCGGGAAAGATTACACTACCGTTCCGGTAAACAAGCGCAACTTTGGCTTTGTATTTCAGAACTATGCCCTCTTTCCCCATATGTCTATCTTCGATAATATTGCATTCGGCCTGCGCCAGCGGAAAGTGTCCAAAAAAGACACTCACACAAAGGTGATGGAAATGCTTGAGCTTGTCGGCCTGCAGCACTTTGAAAACCGCTTTCCCAAAGAACTTTCCGGCGGCCAGAAGCAGCGCGTAGCGATTGCACGGGCGCTCGTCATCAATCCGGATCTGCTTTTGTTTGACGAACCGCTCAGCAACCTCGATGCAAACCTGCGGGTCAGTATGCGCTCGGAAATCCGCCGCATCCAGCAGGAATCGGGAATTGCTGCCATTTATGTATCCCATGATCAGGAAGAATGCTTTTCCATTTCCGACCGGGTCGCGATTATGAACAAAGGCGTGATTGAACAGCTTGATCACCCTGCGGCAATTTATCACCGCCCACGTACTTCTTTTGTGGCTTCGTTTATCGGTTTTAAAAATTTTCTCCGCTTTGACCGGCGCAGTGAAAATGGACAGACTCCGATTTTTTACAAAGGGGACAATACTTTTGCCGTCTCCCATGAAAAAGACATGGGCAGCATGACCGGGGTCATCCGGCCGGACGATATCCGCATTAAACCAGCCGGTCCTCATGTTATAGAAAATCAGCTGAGCGGGAAGATCAAGACTGCTATTTTTCTTGGCCGGAGCTATCAGTATGAGGTAGAAACCGCGCATGGAAGCTTCACAGCCAACCAGGAAATGACCGTTCCCTTTCAGAGCGGAGATTCAGTGATACTGGATATGCCGCCCCATAAATGGGTGCTCGTGGAAGAATCGGAGGTTCCGTCTTATGCAGGTTGATACGCTTATTCTCGGGGCCCGCGTTTTCAACAGCTATATCAAGCGCTTTGAGGTGAAGAACGCGGCGCTGCTCGATGGCCGTTTTTTCTACATCGGCGATCGGGGCCCAGCCGAATTCCAGGCAGACTCAGTGGTTCATGCAGAAGGCAAATGGATGATCCCAGGCCTGATCGATATTCATCTGCATATTGAAAGCTCAATGGTCTCCCCTGCTGTTTTTTCCGAAGCTTTATTGGAGCGCGGAATAACTACCATTGTTCCCGAGCCGCATGAAATGGCCAATGTGTTCGGCCTGGAAGGGGTGCAGCAGATGATCAACGTCAGCCGGGACTGCGCAGTGGATATGTTTTATGCCATCCCAAGCTCCGTTCCGGCAACCGACTGGGAAACGACAGGAGGCTCTATCACGATCGAGGACGTGGAAACCTTAATTCAGTCGGAGTCTGTGGCCTGCATGGGAGAAATTATGAATTACAACGATATCGTCCAGCAGAAAAACGGACGGACGCTGGAGCTGCTCGATTACCTGCGCCGCCATCACCCTGCGATGATTATCGAAGGGCACGTCCCCCGGCTGATGGATCTGGATCTGCAGCGGATGCTGTATGCCGGCGTGAACTCCGACCATACCCACCAGACAGCGGAAGGGCTGGAAGAGCGTATTAAAGCGGGTATGTTTGTAGAGATTCAGGAAAAATCAATGTCGGCACCGGTGATGGACTATTTAATACAGAAAGACGTTAACGAGCACTTCTGCTTTGTGACCGATGATATTATGCCGGACGACCTGCACCGGACCGGCCATCTGGATATGATTCTCCGCAAAGCGGTACAGATGGGGATGAGCCCGGAGGATGCCGTATATGCATGCACCTTCACACCCGCTCGCCGCATGGGATTCAGCGACCGCGGTGCCATTAAGGCAGGAAGCACGGCTGACTTTGTACTCCTGAACGACCTGGAGACCTTTACCGTGGACCGTGTTTATAAAAATGGAAAGCCTTCAGTCCCATATCAGGCAGTGGATTCAGACCGTAAAGCTTTTCCTGATTCTTTCTATAAAAGCATCCGCCTTTCCGATTTATCAGGAGATGATTTTCGTATTCCTGTGTCGACAACTGATGTTTCATCGCTGCAGCGGGTCATTATGGTAAAGGACGGCTCTACATTTACAACAGAAGAGCAGCACGACATTACTGTCTCCGGGCAGGAGCTGCTGTGGGAAAACAGCTCCTTTGGCCTGCTTTCCACGTTTGAACGCTACGGCAGAAACGGAAACCATTCCCACGTTCTCATAGGCGGCGATGTTCTTGCCCGCGGAGCCGTGGCTACGTCTTATTCCCACGATAACCATAATCTGCTCGTTGCCGGACACAGCGCCTCCGATATGGCGCTGGCCGCCAACGAGGTCATTGCTCATCAAGGCGGAATCTGTGTGGTTGAAAATGGCGAAGTGCTTGCCATGATCTATCTCCCTGTTGGGGGCATCCTGACCGAAGAACCATTACAGTCGTTTGCCCCAAAGGTGCAGAAGGTCCGTGACGCATTGAAACAGTTGGGGTACCGCCACTACAATCCTTTTATGTCTCTCAGCACTCTCTCCCTGCCGGTCAGCCCGGCGCTGAAGCTAACGGACCAGGGACTGATTGATGTACAGAAGGGCTGTATTGTATCTAACGCTGTAAATAACTAGAGAGCCATTTGTATAAAAACGAAGGGACAAGCCTGACACGGCTTGTCCCTTCGTTTTTATAAATTTTTCCCGTTGCTGTTAATGACATCTTTGTACCAGAAAAATGATTTCTTTCTGCTTCGTTCCATCGTTCCGCTGCCGTCGTCGTGCTTGTCGACGTAGATAAAACCATATCTTTTTGAATATTGTCCGGAAGATGCACTAACCAGATCAATGCATCCCCATGACGTATAGCCGATCAGATCCACACCGTCTTCAATCGCTTCTGCCATCGCCTGGATGTGGCCGCGCAGGTAATCAATCCGGTAGTCATCGTTAATGCTTCCGTCTTTCTCCACCTTATCATAGGCGCCCAGTCCATTTTCCACGATCATGAGCGGCATTTGATAACGGTCATACAGCTCATTCAATGCCACCCGCAGACCGATTGGATCAATTTCCCATCCCCAGTCACTTGCTTTCAGGAATGGATTTTTTACGCCGCCGATCAGGTTTCCTTCACCGATTTCCTCTGCTGATTTTTCTTTTTTCTCTGTCCGCGACATATAGTAACTGAAGGAAATAAAGTCGACGGTTCCTTCCTTTATCGTTTCCAGATCGCCTTCTTCCATCTCAATCTGAATATCATTTTCTTTGAAATACCGGTTAATAAAAGCCGGATATTCTCCGCGCACATGCACATCACCGCAGAAGAAATTAAAACGTCTGCCCTCTTCCAGCGCATACATAACATTTTCAGGATTTGAATCGTAGGAATAGGTCGGTGCATAAATCAGCATGCAGCCGATCTGGGATTCAGGGATAATTTCATGCGCCAGCTTTACTGTGATGGCACTGGCGACAAATTGATGATGCAGCCCCTGAAAGCTTTCCTGCAGGCGCGTTTCCTCGCTTGTTGCTGAGAATCCCAGACCGAACAACGGAAAGTGGGTGGCGCCATTGATTTCATTAAACGTCAGCCAGTATTTCACTTTATCTTTATAGCGGTTAAACAGAACAGTTACATATCGCTCAAAGAAAGCGATCAGCTTTCGGTTTTTCCAGCCGCCGTATTCTTTAATCAAATGCAGCGGCGTTTCGTAGTGGGCAATGGTCACCAGTGGTTCAATTCCGTGCTTATGAAGCTCATCAAAGACACGATCATAAAAAGCCAGACCTTCTTCGTTTGGTTCCTGTTCATCCCCCTTCGGGAAAATCCGGCTCCACGCAATACTCAGACGGAACACTTTAAATCCCATTTCAGCAAATAAAGCAATGTCTTCTTTATAGCGGTGGTAAAAGTCCACCGCTTCATGATTCGGATACGTATATTTTTCTGTATCCATTTCAAAATCAAATCCCGGCTTGTTTAACAGCTTCAGGCGGGCCTTCCCTCCTGGCAGCACGTCTGCGAGATTCAGGCCTTTACCTCCTTCGAGCGATGCACCTTCCAATTGATTGGCAGCGGTCGCGCCGCCCCATAAAAAGTTATCCGGAAATTGTTTACCCATCATACTGCCTCCTAGTAATAGTCACATTTAATTTTTTTTGTTTATTATACACTTACATCTCTTAATGCATGATCGTCCGTTACTACAGATTCTTCATTTGATGCCTGAATATTCAGCAGAAGCTCCCCTGCCTGCACAGATCCAGCTGTGGTTACTTCCAATGCTGCAAAGCTGCTGTGATTGGTAACGATCACAGGAGTGATGATGTCATAGCCGGCCTTTTCAATTGCCTCGATGTCAAATTCCACCAGCAGATCTCCGGCATTTACTTTATCTCCCTGGGCGACGTGCGCCGTAAAGTTTGCCCCTTCCAGCTGCACCGTGTCCATGCCTACATGAATTAAAATATCAACGCCGTCATCCGTAGTAACACCGATAGCGTGTTTTGTTTTAAACAAGGTGGTAACAATACCGGACGCAGGCGCCTTCACATATCCGTCTGCCGGCAGCACAGCAATTCCTTTCCCCATCGCTTCTGACGCAAACACCTTATCGGATACCTCACTTAATGAAACGACCTTTCCTGTTAAAGGGCTGTCTACAGTTACTACTTTGTTAACTGGATTTACTGAGTTAACCGCTTTATCGTTTTTCTCCAATGGCGTTTCCACTTTGTTAACACCGCCGAAGAAATAAGTGAGAACAAAAGCTAAAATAAAGGCTACAATCACCGCGCCGATGATCGCCCAGAAAGCAGCATTCATGCCTTCTTCCGGATTAATATAGCTTGGGAAGCCGAACACCCCAAGGCCGCCGATAAGATAAGCCTGTGTGCCGAAGAATCCTGTAATACCACCGCCGACGCCGGCTGCGATGCAGCTGAAAATAAATGGCTTTTTCTTTGGCAGAGTGATTCCGTAAATAGCCGGCTCGGTTACTCCAAATATCGCCGAGATAAAGGCCGGAGGGGAAAGAGTTTTCAGTTTTTGATTTTTTGTTCTTAACCAGATGCCCAGTACAGCTGCTGCCTGTGCAAAGGATGCAGTAAACATGGCCACTAATATCGGATCTGCGCCCAGTGTTGCTATATTGTTAATCGCAACCGGAACCAGTCCCCAATGAAGGCCGAAAATAACAAATACCTGCCAGAACGTACCGATCAAAATACCTGCCAGTACAGGACTCAGTCCATACACCCAGACGCTGCCCGCTCCGATCAAACCAGCAGCCCATGTTGCAACGGGTCCAATAACAATGAACGTTAACGGAATAGCTGCGAGAAGCGTAAACGTTGGAACGAGAAATGCTTTTACTACGCTTGGAATAATTGTGTTTAATTTAATCTCCACTTTTGCAGCGAAAAATGATGCCAGAATAATCGGGATAACGCTGGAAGAATACGTCATTAAAATAACAGGAATCCCTAAAAATTCAATAAACACCGGGGATTCAAACAACGTTCCTGCAAATAAGGTATACAGCGGATCTCCCGCCTGAAGAGCTGTCAGGTCCGGATAAAGCAGAGCAGAACCAATGACTACGCCGAGCAGTGGGCTTCCGCCGAACTTCTTCATGGCCGTATAGCCGAGCAGCACAGGCAGGAAGTAGAACAGCGCGTCACCCGTCGCGTTTAGTATCTGGTAAGTACCGCCGGTATTGTTGAGCCAGCCGAGCGCGACAAATAGTGCAGTGAATCCTTTAATCATACCTGCCGCTACGAGCACACCGAGGATCGGTGTAAATATGCCGGCAATTAAATCAATAAACCGTGAAAAAAAATTTCCTTTGTCTTCTTTTTCTTCATTAGTAGAGTCTTGTTTTTCCGTAAAATTACCGAGCGCCGTTACTTCTTTATAGACGTCCGGTACGTGATTGCCGATGACTACCTGATACTGTCCGCCGCTTTTCATTACGGTTACTACGCCGTCCAGATTTTTCAATTCCTCCGTATTTGCTTTTGATTCATCTTTCAGCTTAAAACGAAGTCTCGTAATACAATGAAACACACTGTTTACGTTATTTTTACCCCCTACCAGATCCAATATTTTCCCCGCTAATTCTTTATGACTCATTTCCTGCACCTCCCGATAATTTGAAATTCATTTTTTCAAAGAAAAAAACCTAAACTACGGGAAAGACAGGAGATATCACGCCTGTGTTTTCCGTAGTTTAGGTTTTGCCTCCAACATGAGTTACAACCCTAAAGGGTAAACCTATTCAATTGTGCACGACTCGTTCGATGTGAATCGTTAAGTAAAGAATTTCTTCTTCCGTAAACTCGTACTGATACTGCTTTTCCATAAACTTTTTGACTTTTAAGGAGCATTGATAGGCTTCCGGGTATTTCTCAATAATAAGATGAAGAAGATCATTTTCTTTATCTTTGTGGTGTTCCCCCCGGACCAGCCGATGGGCAAAAAACTTCAGGTGCGTAATAAAACGGTGGTAATTCAAGGAACTCTCATCAAATTCCATTTTAAAGCTGTACTTTACGATAGTTAATATGTCCTGAATGATCTTCGTTATATCAAGCGTATTCATCATATCCTCGTTCAGCTGCGCGTTCACGAGGTGAAGAGCAATAAATCCGGCTTCATCTTCCGGCAGGATCACGTTGAAACGGTCAAAAATCATATTCAACGCTTCCATCCCTATTTTGAATTCCTCTTTATAGAGGTTTTTCGTTTCCCAGAGAAGACCATTATTAATCGAAAGTCCTTTCGAATGGCGCTCTATCGCAAAATGAATATGGTCCGTCAGCGAAATATAGATACTCTCATTGAGCTTTTTTCCAAGCTCGGCTTTGGCATACTGAATAATTTCCTCGGAGAGCTCCATGTAGTCCAAAGGGAGTTCAGCAATCAGGTCTTTAAACTTTTTTGTAATATCCTTGTCTTCCGAAGTGAAGATTTTTTCTACTTTAGCTTCATCAATGTCTTCCTTTACTTTTTTGTTAAAAGCAATTCCCCGTCCCATGACAATCACTTCCTGCTTGTCTTTTACAGAGACCACTACATTATTATTAAGTATCTTGCTGATCTTCACTTCTTCCACCCCCGATAAACAAAAAAGACAAAACCACCCTTAATAAAAAGGAGTCGGTTTTGCCTGATTTAACAGTTACAATCCGTAATGTATTCGCTTACAAAGATCATATAATACTAGGCACAAATGTGCAACTATTTTTTTATTATTCTGTGAAAAATGTTGAGATAATCTTTTTATATCTCCCTTT
Source organism: Sinobaca sp. H24 (assembly GCF_023845525.1). Lineage (NCBI taxonomy): Bacteria > Bacillati > Bacillota > Bacilli > Caryophanales > Sporolactobacillaceae > Sinobaca > Sinobaca sp. H24. The sequence goes on along the minus strand of NZ_JALBWT010000008.1, from coordinate 164,646 downwards.
TTAAAAACATCCGCATGCGTCAGATTTGTTGTCAGAAAATTTGCAACGATCGTTGTTTTCTTATTTTGCTTCCCTTAACATAAACTACTACATACCATACCGACTAAATGGAGGAGGAACCGCATGGAGGATACGCTGCTTTATCGTTCTGCTTCACAGCTGGCCCTCATGATTCAACAGCAGGAGCTTTCGTCCCGGGAGTTAATGGAAGCGTCGCTTGCACGCATCCGCTCGATTAATCCTCATATTAATGCGATTGTATCACTCGATGAAGAGCGGGCCCTTAAGGGTGCGGATGAAGCCGACCGAGCGCTCGCTTCTGGCGCTGTGACAGGCCCTTTTCACGGACTTCCGATCGCGGTAAAAGATACCCACCATGCCGAAGGTTTTCCGACTACTTTCGGGTCGCTCGCTTTTAAAGATCATATTTCCACTAGCGACGACCTGATCACGGAGCGTTTAAAACAGGCCGGTGCCATCGTGATCGGTAAAACCAACGTGCCTGAGTTTGCGGCCGGCTCCCATACCTTTAACCAGGTATTCAGCACGACGCGAAATCCTTATGATCTTACGAAAACCGCAGGCGGAAGCAGCGGCGGCGCTGCCGCTGCGGTGGCTTCCGGACTGATTCCGTTTGCTGACGGAAGTGACATGGGAGGCTCGCTCCGCTTCCCGGCTGCTTTCAATAACGTTGTCGGGCTTCGTCCCTCTCCCGGCCGGCTCCCAATGTATCCAAAGGCTGCCCCTTTTTCCCCGCTTGCTGTTCAGGGACCGATTACACGCAGCACAGAAGATGCGTTCTTTATGCTCTCCACGCTGGCAGGCCCTGATCCGCGTGCACCTATTTCGATTGAGGAACCGGGCAGTGTGTTCACAAAACCGCTTCACAATGACATCTCCGGCATGAAGATTGCCTGGTCGGCGGATTTTGGCGGGCAGCTGCCAATCGAACCGGAAATTCAGCGAGTGTTTAAAGAGCAGCTTTCTATTTTTGAAAAAGACCTGGGCTGCGAACTGGAAGAAGCCTGCCCTTCTTTTCAGGAGGCAGAAGAAGCCTTTCAGATTCTAAGGGCCTGGGAGTTTGAGCTCACTTATAAAGACATTGCCAACAAGCACGGAGAACTGTTAAAAGACAGCTTCATGACTAATTTTCAAAAAGGACAGCGTCTCAGCGGACCGGATATAGGACGGGCGGAACAGCTCCACCATAACCTGTATCACAGGCTCCGGCTGTTTTTTGAAACCTACGACGCGCTTTTGCTGCCGGTCAGCCAGGTGGTTCCCTTTTCCGCTGATATTGAATATCCGTCTTCCATTAACGGCCTGCCAATGCATTCCTATCTGGACTGGATGAAGTCATGCTATTACATTTCCGCGGCCGGCAATCCCGCCCTGTCGATTCCGGGAGGATTTACGGCAGATCATCTGCCTACCGGACTGCAGATAGTAGGTCCTCACCATGCGGATTACGAGGTGCTCCGGATCGGCCAGGCTTTTGAAAAAGCAGCGGCCTACGGAGAAAAACGTCCGGTCTTTCCTGCTGTAACAAATGAATAAAAAAGAGGAGCTGTTATGATGCTGGATCCATTATTTGATCAACTCGAAGACCTGCTGCCGGAAATGAGTGCATTCCGCCGGGATCTGCACATGTTTCCCGAGCTTTCGCACCACGAAACAGAAACGCCTAAAAAAGTAGCGGCCTATTTAAGCGAGCTGGGACTCGAAGTAAAAACCGGCGTCGGCGGCCGCGGTGTGGTCGGCATTCTGCGCGGCGATAAACCCGGAAAAACCGTAGCGCTTCGGGCTGATTTTGATGCCCTGCCGATTCAGGAGGAAAACGATGTTCCGTACAAATCACGGATTGACGGCGTGATGCACGCCTGCGGCCACGATATTCATACCGGGGCCCTTCTCGGAACTGCCGCCGTACTGTCCAAAAATAAAGACACGCTGGAAGGCACTGTTGTATTTTTGCATCAGTTCGCAGAAGAAGTCATTCCGGGAGGCGCCAAGTCGATGATTGATGATGGCTGTTTGGATGGGGTTGATGTGGTCTACGGAGCTCACGTCTCTTCTCTTCACCAGCTCGGCACCCTCGGCCTCAAGGAAAAGAATGCCATGGCCTGCGGAGACACGTTCGAAATCGAAATTTCCGGCCGCGGCGGTCATGCGGCAACCCCCCACTTAACCGTTGACCCGTTAATGGTGGGAAGCCAGATGATGATCAACCTTCAGCAGATTGTCAGCCGGCAGGTCGATCCCGTTAAGCCGGCGGTCGTTTCGGTTACCGCTTTTAACGGAGGCGACAGCTATAACGTTATCCCCGATAGTGCAAGAATTCAGGGCACGGTCCGCACCTTTGATAATGACGTCCGCGATGCGATTGAGAAATCAATGGAGTCTATCGTCACCACTACCGGCGAAGGCCTTGGAGCACACGTGGACTTCACGTACACGAGAGGCTATCCCGCTGTATGGAACCACCCGGAAGAAACGAAGCGCGTAGAGAAGGTCGCGCAGAATACCCCTGGTGTGGAACAGATTGAATACATTCAGGAACAGATGGGGATGGAAGACTTTGCCTACTACCTGCTTGAGCGTCCCGGCACCTTCTTCTGGGTAGGCGGCGCTCCTGCCGGCGAACCTGTTTATCCTCATCACCATCCGAGGTTTGATATTGATGAGCGCTCGATGGTCGACATTGGCAGGCTGTTTATCGGTACGGTCTATCAGTACCTGTCCGGGGTGGAAGAACCGGCGCAGCCGGAAACTGCCCGCGCGGAATAATACTTGCACTGCTGACAAATAAAGGAGGAGAACCCTATGAATAGTGATGTAATGGCGCTCGCCAACAGCGCTCCGCTGTGGATTATGGCTTTTATTGTAGTAAGCATCGTCATTTTTCAGGGCATCGTGTTTTTAAGGCTGTCGATCAAAACGGCACCCGAAATTGGCATGAGCTCGGACGAAGTAAAAAGCTCCATCAAAACCGGATTCATCAGCTCGCTCGGTCCCTCCTTCGGTATTGCAATCGTTGTTGTGTCGCTTCTGGCCCTTCTTGGCTCTCCGATTACACTGATGCGGATCGGGATTATCGGATCAGCTGCCACAGAATCAGCGGCGGCCGGTATCGGTGCAGACGTATTTGGCGTTGAACTCGGAGGAGCCGGTTTTAACGAGCAGGCCTTTACGACCGTCGTATGGACCATGTGTATCGGCGGAACCGGCTGGTTGATCTTTACCGCCCTGTTCACCAAATCCCTCGGCTCTTTTCAAAAGAAAGTCGTGAATAAAAACGCAAAAGCAATGGGGCTTGTCTCCACCGCCGCGATGCTCGGTGCTTTCGGTTATCTGGCAAGCGACGCTATGACCGGCGGCATAAGCTACATTGTAAGTGGAATTATTTCAGCGGCCGTGATGATGCTTCTCATGTTTGCCTCGCAGCGGCTTGATGTAAACTGGCTGAAAGAATGGGCGCTTGGAATTGCTCTTGTTATCGGCATGACCGGTGGTTACATGACGAGTATTCTTTAAAAACGAAAGGGGTATATGATCGATGGGAATGAACCAGGAACATGTGAATGCCCGCTCAGTGCCGGCACCGGTAAAAGCGGCCGGCATGGATCTTTTTCACGAAAAAGCCCACTTTTGGGGACGCACAACGCTCTGGCTGTTAATCGTCGCCTGCCTGCTGCCGCCGCTCTACTTATCCTTTGGGTTAGGCTATCATCCAGGTTGGGGTGTTATTTTAGCCGGTGTTATCGGCTACGCCGCCTTCATCGGTATTATGTGGGTGCTCGAGCCGATTACCTACTACCCAACGCTCGGTATTGCCGGAACCTATATGGCCTTTCTGACCGGTAATATTGCGAACATGTGCCTCCCCTGCTCGGCTGCGGCTCAAAACGCCATTGGGGCCGAGCCCGGCACGAAGAAAGCCGAAATTGCCGGCGCTCTTGGGATTGCGATTGCCTCTCTCGTCAACATTGCCGTCATTATCAGTATCATTCTCGGAGGTTCCTACATCATTACCATGCTGCCGGCACCGGTAGAAAGCGCATTTGCTTTCGTGCTGCCTGCCATATTCGGCGGAGTTCTCGGCCAGTTTGCCTACAAGAATCCGCTGTATGGTGCAATTGCCCTGGCCATTGGCGCAGCCGTTGTGTTCTCACCGATTTTCAGCTTAATTAAAATTGTTATCTGCGTCGTGCTTACGATTGCGATTGTACTATTTCTGGAACGGAAGAATTTAAAAGAAGAGAGCTCGTCTACATAGACGAACTCTCTTTTTCTGTCAGATTTCTAATTCTATCTCCATCTCCAGCAGATGCCAGGACAGAGACTTGCCATGTGCATCAAAGTCCAGCGAAGCAGCTACGCCCAGTGGTCTTGTCTGATTAATGACAAAGTTAAAGGCTCCGAGCTGCGGAAGCTCATATCTCTCCACGCTTCCCTTCGTAATATGAGAAAAATGGCTTTTTATTTTATATGCCGTAACTTTTTCTTTTATTTTTTCATACAGATCTTCTTCATATAAAATCAGGCTGATATTTGTTTTTTGACCTTTATCCCCGGATCGGGCGTGGGCGATATCTTTTAATTGAATACGGTCCATCCTACTCCCTCCCCTTTGTAAGCACATGACTTGTAATGCTGTCTCTTGCAATTAATGTGGAATAGGCTGAAATGACTCTGGTGGTATTCTTCCTCACTCCACCGGGTCCGCCCGGACCATTCAGCCATAAGGATTCAACTTCATTACCAATCTGTTCTGCCTGATACTTATTCTCTGACAGTCCGGCAACTCTCAGCAAAACCTCATAAGGAACTGTTTTTTCAGTGGAACTTGTGTCACCGTGAAGAGCATTAAGGCCGAGTATTTCATACTTGATATCCGTGTAATGCAAAGATCGCTTTTTTAACCTTTCTTTTATAACTTTTTCAGCAAGTCTGCTTCTCTCCAGCGCATGGTGGCCGGCATAGCTGATCATGCCTTCTCCAAAGTAGCCTTTGTCTACTCCCAGCGTTACTTTCAACGTGTTCGTTCTTTCTCGTCCCGAACCATTTTTCACACGTATTACATCAGGCTCCTCTTCTATAAAATATACATTTGAAAAATCAGCCGTCACGTCAGGGGTTAAGTACTCAGCTGGATTCATTACCTCATAAAGAAGCTGTTCTTTACAAGTTTGAATCGTCACATTCCCTCCGGATGCCGGGGTTTTTGTAATAAAACCTTCTCCATCTGCATCTACTTCTGCAATAGGCAGGCCAATATTCCACAGCTCATCAATCTGTTTGTAATGCGTATCTGCAAAATAACCTCCTGTCACCTGCGCAGCACATTCCAGCAGGTGGGAAAATACGGTCCCTTTCCCCAGCTTATGCCAATCATCCAGCTCCCATCCAAATTCATGTACCATAGCCGCCAGAAAAAGCGAAGGGTCCGCTACTCTTCCAGTGATGATAATATCCGCATCTTCTTTTAGGGCTGGCAGAATCTGTTCTACTCCTAAATACGCATCGGCTGAAATGACTTCCAGTTCTGTCTCTGCCAGTGCTTCATCCGTTTCCCAAATCGTATTATCTGTAGGCAGAATTTGTTTAAGTACATCAGACCCGGTGACTGCTGCCACTTTCAATGTATCAAGATTTAATTCTTTCTTTATCCGCTCCACATGTTTCAGCGCAGCTTTCGGATTGGCAGCTCCCAGATTCGTAATAAGTTTGGTTCCTTTTTCTTTGCATATAGGCAGCAGCTCTTCCATTCTTTCTTCCAGAAAAGCGCCATATCCTTTATCTGCGTTTTCCCTTTTTTGAATTTGGGCAATGGCTGTTGTGCGCTCTGCCAAACCTTCTAAAATAAGATAGTCCAGGTTTCCTTTTTCCACCAGTTCTTTTGCAGGATCAATCCGATCGCCGGCATAGCCTGCCCCACACCCTATTCGTATTGTCTTCAATAGTCCCACCTCGTTTTATTGTATGTCTAAATTACGCCTATCATAATGGCCATGATTGCCATCACTACGCTTGTTCCAAAAGCCAGAGGGATAGCTTTTTTCTGAAGGTCTCCTATATGCACCCCGGCTAATCCCACTAAAAGCCAGGTCGATCCTGTTAGTGGGCTGATTGGAAAGCCTGTAGTCATTTGTCCGATAATTGCCGCTCTGCCCATAGTAATAGGCTCAATACCGAAGTTCTCGGCAACTCCAGCTAGTACAGGCAGCACGCCGAAATAAAACGAATCCGGGTCAAACAGCAGACTCAGCGGCATGGCAATAAAAGCGAGAATAACAGGCAGCGATCCGCCCCATGCGTTTGGCACAAAACCGACCATGGAGCCCGCCATTGCTTCAATCATTCCTGTCTCCTGGAGTATACCTGTGAAAATCCCAGCTGAAAAAATAATGGAAGCTGTGTAAATAGCGCCTTTTGCATGATTTTCTATCAGTTTCTGCTGGATGCTTAAATCTCTATAATTTATCAATAGAGCAATCGGCACCGCGATAATAAACGTGATAGCCAGTGGGAAAAACTCTGTAATCAGACATATTAAAACCAGTACAGTAAATGCGACATTGACGAAAAACAATTTTGGTCTTTTTAAATCTTCTTCCCCTTGTTCCACTTCCCTGCTTTTCAATTCTTCAGGCAGGTCTTTAATAACTCCTATTTTCTTTCTTTCCTGTCTGCCGAGCCAATAGCTGCACAACATAACCCAGGCAAGCCCCACGGCCAATACAGGCAGCATAGGAGCAAACAATTCCATTACGTTAACGTTTAAAACGGAAGCTGCTCGAAGCGTTGAACCTCCCCATGGCACCATGTTCATTGTTCCGGCACTTAGTGCTGCCGTTACGGCGAGCGTCAGCGGGCTCATTCCCAATGCTTTATAAACTGGCAGCATCGAAGATACGGTGATTAAAAAAGTACTGGATCCGGATCCATCTAAGTGGGCTACCATAGCTATCACTGCTGTTCCCATCGTGATTTTCACCGGATCCCCGCCGGCTATTTTAATAACCCCTTTTATAATGGGATCAAATAATCCGGCATCAAACATGATGCCAAAAAATAAAATAGCAAAGGTAATCATAATACCGGTCTGCGCGATATTGCTTAACCCGGTTTCCATAAAACCACTAAGCTCCGCTACACTAAATCCGGCGAATAAAGCGATGAGAATTGGAACGACCACCAGGGAAAAATGTATGGAGGCTTTCTTTGTCAGCACTAAAAATAACAATATTCCGATAATTAAAAAACCAGCTATTGCTAAAATATTTCCCACCTCATTTCCTTTTATATATTTATCCTATCTTATTAAAAGCGCTTACATAAGTAAAATAGATAAAAGTTATACTTTTATTACACAAAGTAATACTTTAGTTGTATATAACCCGCATCTATTTACATTTAAGGACAGCGCCTTCGATGAAGAAATTCACCTGTTCACCGAAAGCACTGTTTTTTAAAATTTCTCTACTATCGTAGCCACTCCCTGGCCGCCGCCGATGCATAATGCCGCAAGACCTTTATCAAGCTCGTCACGCTTCATTTGATAAAGAAGAGTGACTAATATTCTTGCACCGCTTGCTCCAATAGGGTGTCCCAATGCGATGGCTCCCCCATTGACATTTAATTTCTTTTCATCTATAGATAAATCTTTCTGCACGGCCAGTGCCTGGGCAGCAAAAGCTTCATTGGCCTCAATAATATCCATATCTTCTATTGTAAGCTTCCCTTTTTCCAATGCTTTTTTCACTGCAGGAATAGGTCCCGTTCCCATGATAGCGGGATCTACAGCGGCACTTGCATTGCTGACGACACGTACCATAGGAGTAAGCCCCAGTTCTGCTGCCTTTTGTTCGCTCATCACCACAACGGCACCGGCACCGTCATTGATGCCCGAGGTATTACCCGCGGTCACACTTCCTTCTTTTTCAAAAGCAGGCTTCAGTCTGCCCAGAGTTTCCATTGTAGTTCCGTTTCGAATGTATTCGTCTTCTTCTACTAGAACAGGAGGGCCTTTGCGTTTCGGTACTTCTACTTTTATTATTTCTTCTTTGAAGATACCCTGTTCGTTAGCCTGTCCTGCTTTTTCCTGACTGCTGCAGGCAAAACGATCCTGCTGCTCCCGGGTAAATTGATACTTTTTGTTAATATTTTCTGCCGTTACTCCCATATGATGTCCGACGATGGCGCAGGTTAATCCATCATGCAGCATACTGTCCATCAGTCTTTGATCGCCCATAGCAAAGCCGCCCCGTGCATTCATCTGAAGATAAGGAGCCTGGCTCATATTTTCCATGCCGCCGGCTACAATAATATCCGCGTCTCCTGCTGCAATAGCCTGAACCGCCATGTGCACGGCTTTCAGTCCGGAACCGCAGAGCTTATTGATAGTAGTTGCCGGCACCGTTTCCGGAAGACCTGCTTTCAACGCGGCTATTCGGGCAGGATTCTGACCGGCTCCCGCCTGCAGTACATTTCCCATAATCACTTCATCAATATCTTTTTCTGCCAGACCGGCACGCTGAATCGCTTCTTTTATAACGAGAGCCCCCATATCCACCGCGGACACGTCTTTTAGTGCTCCCATAAAGCTTCCAATAGGCGTTCTTACCGCCCCGTGTATGACTGCGCTCCCGCTCATCTTCCGGCTCCTTCCGCTTTCAGCAGTGCGTCATCTATGGTAAAAGATGCTTCCGTATATTGTTTGACAGTTTCTAGATCAACACCATCTAATATTTCAATCAGGATCATACCTTTTTCTTTATCAAAATCAAATACCGCCATGTCTGTAATCAACCGGCTGACCACTCCTTTTCCTGTAAGAGGCAGTTCACAGTTTGAACGGACTTTGGACTCTCCATCCTTATTCGTATGGCTCATAATAATGACTACTTTTTGAGCGCCCTGCACAATATCCATGGCGCCTCCCATGCCTTTCACCATTTTTCCGGGAATCATCCAGTTCGCCAGGTCACCCTGCTCAGAAACTTCCATTCCTCCCAGTATGGCTAAATCCACATGTCCTCCCCGGATCATGGCAAAAGACTCTGCGTTATCAAAAAACGAGCCTCCTTCTTTTACGGTTACCGTTTCTTTGCCTGCGTTGATTAAGTCGGCGTCTACTTCACTTTCCTCCGGATAGGGGCCGATACCAAGCAGACCGTTTTCCGAATGAAGAAAGATATCTTTTTCTTTAGGAATATAATTAGCAATCATTGTCGGCATCCCAATACCAAGGTTTACAATCATACCGTCCTCTATTTCCTGCACGGCTCTTTTAATAATCTTCTCTCTCGCACTGCTCATTATAAGTTCCTCCCTTAGTTATCCCTGTAGTTGAATGGTTCTGCGTTCAATACGCTTCACATAATTTTCTCCATGCAGCAGCTCCTGGATATACAATCCCGGCGTATGGATAAAATCCGGATCCAGTTCAGATGCTTCTACAATTTCTTCCACTTCCGCAATAGTTATTTTTCCGGCTGCGGCAGCAAGCGGGTTAAAGTTTCTAGCTGTCTTTCTATACAGCAGGTTCCCGTGGGTATCCCCTTTCCAGGCTTTCACCAGAGAAATATCTCCTTTGATAGCTTCCTCCAAAATGCATTCTTTTCCGCCTATCCATTTATGATCCTTGCCTTCAGCTATTTTTGTACCTACTCCTGTAGTTGTATAAAAGCCAGGAATCCCTGCTCCGCCGGCCCGGATTCTTTCCGCTAACGTTCCCTGCGGCACCAGTTCCACATCAAGTTCTCCGCTTAAGTACTGCTCTTCGAAAATTTTATTTTCTCCCACATAGGAGGCAACCATTTTATCTATTTGTTTATTCTGAAGCAGCAGGCCGAGTCCCCAATCATTCACGCCGCAGTTATTGCTGACGACAGTCAGGTGCTTTGTTCCCTGGTCAGCCAGGGCATGTATCGCTTTCTCGGGAATCCCGCACAGTCCAAAACCGCCGACAATAATCGTGTCCCCTTCTTTCACCTGTGACAAGCTGTCGTAAAATGATGTCCGTACTTTACTCATCTTTCCCATCTCCTATCTTGTGCTGCTTTAATTACCTCCACTTTACTAATAGCGCTTTCATAAGTAAAATAGATAAATACTATATATTTATAACTATAAGAAATAGGCGGTGTTACGTTGGATATTAAGCAGCTTCGCTTTTTCGAAGAATTATGCCGGGAAAAAAGCTTTTCCCGCGCCAGCAAAAAGCTTCATATCTCCCAGCCTGCTCTTAGTAAAGCGATTCATTTGCTCGAAGAAGATATTGGCCTTCAGCTGCTGGATCGTTCGACACGCCATCTTTTTGTAACGAAAGAAGGAGCGGTTATCCGCCGGCACGCCCAGAAAATCCTGCGCGGGGCCGAGGATTTAAGAGAAGAAGTAGAGGATATCAAGCTTCACAAAAAAGGAAGTTTTACCTTTGGCCTCCCCCCTGTCATCGGCTCCAGCTTTTTCCCGAATATTATCGCGGATTTTCATACGAACTATCCGGAAGCGGAAATGAATATTATCGAAGAAGGTTCTAAAATTATGGAACAGTCCTTGCTGGAAAGAAAGATCGATGTCGGGATTGCGATTCTGCCGGTAAACCAGCTACAGTTTGAAGCGGTGCCTATTATCAACCGGCGGATTCTTGCAGTAGCGTCCAAACATCATCCGCTGGCATCACGGGAAAAACTAACGATGAACGATATAAAACAGGAGAGATTCTTAATGTTTCAGCAGGGCTTTTCGCTGTATGACCGCGTGAGAGAAGCCTGTATTCAATCCGGATATGAACCAGACGTGCTGCACGAGAGCACCCAATGGGACTTTCTGTACGAATGTGCCATGGCAGGACTGGGAATAGCGTTTCTTCCAGAAACCGTCGTTCATAAAGCGAAAACTGAAGACATCGCCATTCTGAATATTGATGACCCGCTTCTTTATTGGCGCCTTGCTTTAATCTGGCGCAAAGAAAGCTACCAGACACAGGCCGCACAGGCGTGGATTCAATTTGTGCGGGAGCGGTTTCTGAACTAAGACAAAGCATATAACTCTTTCTTATAAAAAAGACATCTCTTTATCCGTTTAGGTAAAGAGATGCCCTTCTGATTGACGTATTCTGTTCCACTCTTAGTCTATCAGGGCCTTATATGCTATTATATGTAAAACAAGAAATGAGGTGCTTTCTATGAGCGAAAGCCTAAACTTGTACGTAGATGATTTAAGAGACTGTCCAAAAGGATTTGTTGTTGCCCGCACGGCAGACGAAGCTATTCATTATCTGGAAACTCACCCCATCAATATTCTATCGCTGGACCATGATTTAGGTGAGGACAAGGAGGGCCAGCTTCTTCCAACCGGCTATGACCTGGTTAAAATCTTCTGTGAAAAAGGATACCACGCAAATAAAATTTACATGCATACCGACAACGGCGTCGGTCGCGAGAATATGTATCAAACGCTTAAGGGAGCCCAGCGCCGCGGTTTTATTTCTGATGATATTGAAATCTACCATTACTCTATTACAGAAAACAAATACTCCGGCGACTAGCCGAATGATACTATTTTACACTCGACTTCCATATTGTCCATTTCTTCCTATACAAAAATACAAAAAAGCCATAGACCTTTTCTATGGCTTTTCATCTATTACTTTTATAAAAATCTCCTGTTCTTTTCCTTCTGTTCTGTATGGTACCTTCCCTTTGGCACGACCAGCGGCGAACGTGACACCGGGTCTTCGATCACGAGGCAGTCCAGATTGTAGATATCCTTAATCAGCTCTTCTGTAATCACTTCTGAGGGGCTTCCTTCTGCTATCAGCTGTCCCTGTCGCAGCGCAAAAATATGATCGGCATAGCGTGCCGCCAGGTTCACGTCATGCAGCACCATCACAATCGTGGTGCCGTACTTCCGGTTCAGGTCCGTCAGCAGATCGAGTATTTCCACCTGGTAGGTAATATCCAGAAATGTCGTCGGCTCATCCAAAAACAGAATGTCCGTCTGCTGGGTTAACGCCATCGCAATCCACACCCGCTGCCGCTGCCCGCCGGACAGTTCATCGATGTTGCGGTCGGCAAGCTCGGTAATATTCATCGTTTCCATCGCTTCGGCGATCGCTTCATAATCCTCTTTCGTCCACCCTTTTAAAAACGACTGGTGGGGAAACCTTCCCCGCCCGACCAGGTCGGCTACGGTGATTCCTTCCGGCACGATCGGAGACTGCGGGAGGAGTCCTACAATCCGGGCCAGCTGCTTGGACGGTATTTTATGAATCGCTTTGCCATCCAGCGTAATGTCTCCCTTTTTCGGCTTAAGAAGCCTTGCCATCGTTTTTAATAAAGTAGACTTGCCACAGGCGTTTGCCCCAATGATCGTATTAATCTGGTTGCTGCAGATCTCTACATCAATGTGATCCAATATCATTTTCTGGTCATACCCTGCCACAATCTGTTCGGTCTGAAACTGATGCGCTGATTTCATTATAAATTACCCCTCCGGTTCATTTGGATAAGCAGGAACAATAAAAAGGGAGCTCCGAGAACCCCGGTAATAATACCGACGGGAAATCTCGTGCCAAACGCAAACTGGCCGAGCAGGTCCGCCCCGAGCACCAGGTTCATGCCGAGCAGTCCGGCTGGAATCACGCTTGACGAGCTGCTGCCGATCAGCCGTTTGGCGATCGGTCCTGCCAGAAATGCTACAAACGCAATCGGTCCTGTGACGGAAGTAGCCAGTGCGATCATACAGACAGAGCTTACAATAAGCAGGATTCTCGTAATGTTCGTATTCAACCCCAGAGCTACGGCTGCCTGATCTCCGAGTTCCAATATACTCAAATGGCGGCTAAGCCCTATAACAATCGGCGCGCAGATGGCAATACCAATCAGCAGCGGAATCACCGCATCCAGCTGGGAGCCGTTCAGGCTTCCGCTGAGCCAGCGCAGAGCCGCAGACAAATCCTCCTGCCTGCCGATCAGCTGCAGATATGATATAAAAGCGCCCAGCATCGCCTGAAAACTAATGCCGATTAGAATTAAACGACCTGTGGAAAAGGTGCCGGTTCTCGCAAAGCCGTAAATAAGCATCACGGTAACGAGCCCGGCCACTAATGACGACATCGACACGACGGCGTTGCTCGTCTGCAGAACAAGAATACAGAACAGCGCTGCCGCACTGGATCCCGCGGTAATGCCCAGAATTTCCGGGTTAGCGAGCGGGTTGCGCAGCATCGTCTGAAACACATTACCCGCGATGCCAAACGCAAATCCGGCCAGCAGTCCGGCCAGCATCCGCGGCAGGCGGATCGTGTTGATCGCAAACGAGGCGCCGTCAATCGATTCGCCCATAAGCGTGCGGATCACCACATCGATCGAATAGATCGTATTACCGAGCAGCAGCATCGTACTGCACAATACCAGTCCGAGCACCACCAGCAGCCCATTTACGAGAAACCAGCGCCTCTGCCGCTGCCGACGCTCTGCTTTTATAATATGAATGGTTTGTGTATTTATCATAGCGACCGCACCTTCATTCGAACCGCCAGTAAGATCAACAGCGGCGCACCGATAAACGCGGTCACCACCCCTGCTTCGAGTTCCCCCGGGCTTCCGAGAAGTCTTCCGCTGATATCTGCGACCGTGAGCAGTATCGCTCCTGTCATCGCGGAAAGCGGAATAATAAATCGTAAATCAGGTCCCAGCAGCAGCCGGATAAAATGGGTGGACATCAGCCCGATAAAGCCAATCGGTCCCGCTAAAGCCGTAGCGGCTCCACATAAAATCACGCCGGCAAAAGCGGCGATGATGCGCAGAATACCCGTGCGCACGCCCTGGCCGGTGGCGACCTCGTCTCCCAGCGCCAGCGCATTTAACGCCGACGCCGAGCCAATCGCCAGAATAACCCCAATGACTAAGATCGGCAGAAACGTCAGAATGCTGTCCCAGCTCCCGGACCCCACACTTCCCACCTGCCAAAAACGGAATTGATCCATAATATGGCCGCGCGGAAGAATAATCATGCTGATCAGCGAAGACAGGGCAGCACTGGTCGCGGCTCCTGCCAGCACCAGCTTTAACGGCGTGGCCCCTGCAGGTCCCATGGAACCAATACCGTACACGAACGCGGCCGTGATCAGGGCGCCGATAATCGCGACTGTGATGTATTCGCCGGCTGTGCTTATATTCCAGAACGCGAGCCCTATCACTACAAACAAAGCCGCACCAGTATTTACTCCGAGGATACTAGGATCCGCAATCGGATTACGGGTGACGGCCTGCATGAGTGCGCCGGATACGCCAAGGGCCGCGCCGCAGCATAAGCTGAAGACGGTCCGCGGAATACGTTCCTGAACAACGCCCGCACCGTAGGATTCCGCACCTGAAAAAGTCACGCCGGCGATTAATTCATCCCATGTGATCGTTCTGGCTCCGAAAATAAGCGAACAGGCAATACAGGCGATTAACAGAATAAAAAAAAAAAGAGCACTGTGGTTAAGTGCTTCGGCATGTATACAGACAGCGCCTCTCTTTTTTCCAGGTGCTATTCATTGGATTCATTTAACGTATCGTCAATCAGCTGTAAGTAATCATCAATTGTGTAGGAAATAGACAATGCTGTTGGGGTGCCGGAAGCACCTACAACGCTCTCCGCATCGACAAATGCTACATTTCCATTTTCAATAGCATCGATCTGGCCGAGCTGCGGATCCTCTTTTACAGCTTCATACAATGCTTCATCGCCGTATCCCATAATGATATCCACATCATCAAGAACGTCGGCATTCTCTGCGCTCAGCGTCATGGAAAACGCGACTCGTCTTCAATCACGTCGTCCAGCCCTTCTGGATTCTCCAGACCAAGCTCATTTAAAAAGGAAACGCGCGGATCGGCCGGCGTGTAGAAATGCATCTCCGACAGGTCATTTGCGGAGAAGTTAACCCAGGCTACCGTTTTGCCTTCGATATCCTCGTACTCGGCTGTTTTCTCTTCAATAAGCGCTTCGGTGTCGGCAATCAGCTGCTCGCCCTCTTCTTCCATTCCATCCCTTTTGTATTAAGCGTAATCTGGTCAGCCAGGATGTCGTCCACGGCGTTTCCGGATAAGCGACCACCGGGGCAATCTCACTCAACAGGTCGTAATCCTCCTGGGTGATTCCGGAATAGGCAGCTAAAATAACGTCCGGATTGCTGTCGGAGATCGCTTCGAAATCAAGGCCGTCTGTATCCTGGAATACGTTCGGATCTTCTACTTCAAGTTCATCCATCTTTTCCTGCGTCCACGGCAGCACGCCGTTCTCATTTACCGGACCAAAGTTAGCTGCAGAAAAACCGACCGGAACTTCATCGAGGGCAAGAACGGTATCCTGGTTTCCCCACTGAATCGTCGCTACCCGCTCCGGTGCTTCTTCAAGAACCGTTTCTCCAAACGCATGCTCAATCACGATCGACTCATCAGAACCGGACTCTTCAGAACCTGCCGCTTCGGAACCGGATTCCTCTCCTCCTCCGCATCCAGTTAATACAGCCGCCATCCCGGCTGATGCAATCGTAAGACTTAACATTTTTTTTGAATTTTTCCCTATCTTCATATGTACTTCCCCCATTAATTTTATGTAATGCAAACTTACGTTGAAATTGATAATCATTATCAATAATATAGAATAGTATTCCATTATTGTCAAACCGTTTTCAACATTATATTTTCCCAACGCCAGAATGGAGTTTTTTACAGGTAAATATTCCTAATATATAGTGCCCCTATCAAATGAAAAAAAGTCTAAAGAACTATGTTTGACTTTGAAATAGCGGGGTATATAATAAGCATAAAGAACTAAAAATAACCAATTGACAGGAGATAAGTACCATGCAATACACCCCTCAAGTACAGGTATTAGAAGACCGGGATGTGCTTCGTACGCTGGAACATTCCCTCGCTATGGTGGAGTTCAACCCGCTCGGAGAAGTGATCTGGGTCAACGAAAATTTTGCTTTTGCGATGGGCTACCACCCCTCTGATATGATCGGGATGCAGCACCGCCAGTTCTGCACCGTTGAATTTGCGCAGAGCCAGGAATACCAGACATTTTGGAGAGAACTGCGGTCCGGACGCTCATTTCAGGATAAAATTCAGCGTCTAACAAGAGATGCCCGTCTGATCACGCTCGAAGCCACGTACATGCCGGTATTTAATGAGAACCGTGAAGTTCAGGCCATCGTAAAAGTCGCTACCGATATTACGACAAGAGAAAATGACATGCTTTCGTTATCAAGCGAAGTAAAGCAGACGTCCGACCACCTGCTGGAACGGGCACAGATGGGACGGGTAAAGAGCGATAAAATTACGCAAAGCTCCGATGCCATTGTGCATGAAGCCAACAGCAACCTTACGATCTTAAAATCACTGAAAAACCAGGCGGAGTCCATCCGCGGCATCGTGCAGACGATCCGTGAAATTGCCGAACAAACCAATCTACTGGCGCTCAATGCCGCCATTGAAGCGGCCAGAGCCGGCGAACATGGACTGGGGTTCAGCGTTGTGGCCGAAGAAGTACGCAAGCTTGCCACCCGGGCGCAGTCTTCGATTCAGGAAGTGAACCAGCACGTAAAGGGTATTACCGAAGAAGTAAGTAAAATCAGTGAAGGCACCGTCCGCTCCCAGCAGGGAACAAAAGAAAACCAGGTGCACATTCAGGAAGCGGTAAAAGAATTTGAACATATCGAAAAAGCGGCGAATCAACTGGAAATGCAGGCCAATCAGTTAAAAAATATTTTGTAGGCATCTCTTTTAACCTGCCACCCTTTAGGTAATTTCATACAAAAAAGCTTCCTCCAGATCATTTCCGGAGGAAGCTTTTTTTAAGCAGAAACCGTTTTTCTATCCTGCATCGCATGTATCTGTTTCATCACAAACCGTGCGATCGGCTGCGCGAAAAGAATCTCGATCCAGAAGGCGATACCGAAGTTGCGGGGCCAGATGTGCATGAACTGCTGCAGCGGATCGAGGCTGATCCGGCCGGTGCCGACCCACATGCCGATGCACGTCATTAACAAAGAAATGATCGTCACGTTCAGCACAATCGTCAGCAGCACCCTGGCATTGAATCCATCCTCTGCGGCGGTAAATACAGGCATTAATTTGCCGACAATAGGCCTGGCTATAAACAGGACGACCAGCATCACAATAAGCCACATAAATGGCAGGATCACCAGCGTTTCTTTATAAACCTGCAGTGAGAATCCCCGCTCCAGCCCGACAATCACCGGAGCTATCGTATTGACGGATAGAAATGAAACAATTAATAAGAAGAGAATACCTTCCTTCGCATTCTGCGGCAGTCTGGCTTCTTTGTGTATACTTACGGACATCATTCCAACTCCCTTTCTATAACTGCTTCGTCAGTATAGCGGGATTGGGTATGCCTTCATAAGTGAACATTTTGTGAACGTTTAACGGTGAGTACTAATTAAAATTTTACTATTCGTTATATACCAAGGAAGATGGAACGAATCTAACCCCCTAACCTACTGCGATACCTAGTAAGCATGGATCTTAAAAGCTTAAAACGACAGGCTGCCAGAAATAAACGAAGACAACAATAACGATGATCGAAATAATGTTCAGCCAGAAACCGGCTTTAATCATGTCGTCAATGGTAATAAAATCCGAACTAAATACGGCAGCGTTCGGAGGGGTGGAGATAGGCAGCATAAATGCACACGATGAAGACAAAGCTACAACGGCCATGATGCCGTATGGCTCCACGCCAATACCCAGAGCGAGACCGATGCTTACAGGGATCAGCATATTCGACACCGCGGTGTTGGACATAATCTCCGTCATAAACAACACCATTGCTGCCAGAACAACGATAATCAGCAGATACGGAAGCACCTGCAGTCCGCCGAGAATATCCCCGAACCATTCGGTTAAGTTCGACTCATCAAAGGCCGCCGCAAGCGAGAGCCCGCCGCCGAACAACAGAAGAAGGCCCCACGGCAGCCGTTTCATATCCTCCCACACCATAATACCGCCGCGTTTTCCCTTGTAGCGGCTTGGAATGAGAAAGAGAGATACAGCAGCCATCATCGATATCGTCGTATCAGACAAGTCGAGACCAGGAATAAAGCCTCCGAAAATCCATAAAAATGCGGTAGCGGAGAAAATGATGAGAATTACTTTTTCCTGGTAGCTCATCGGCCCAAGTTCCTTGAGCTGATCCTGGGCGAAGTTCTCCGAAATACTTCCCGTATTTGGCACAGAAAACTTAATCTTGGTCATGTAAAAATATAACGTAATCATCATAATAACGGTGATAGGAAACCCGAAGATAAACCAGTCAAAAAAGGTAATCGTTTGATCGAGCTGCTGGCTGGCAATTCCCACAAACACAGCGTTTGGAACAGAACCGATAAGTGTGGCCAGCCCGCCGATGGAGGCCGCATACGCCACCGTCAACAGCAGTCCCTTTGCAAAGGACTTCAGGTCTTTTTCATTAAAAAATTCTTTGTCTTTCGCCTCCGTAATCAATGCCAGCGCGATGGGCAGCATCATAAGGGCGGTCGCGGCATTGGAGATCCACATGGAAAGAAAAGCAGTAGCAATACCGACACCTAACACGATTCTGCTGCTCGTGGTTCCGAGAAGCAGTAGAATAAACATGGCAATACGCTTATGTAAGTCCCATTTTTCAATAGCCAGCGCGATTGTAAAACCACCCATGTACATAAAAACAATCGGATCCGCGTAGGCCATAGTCGCTGTACTCTCTTCTGCCCCTCCTGTGAGCGGTAACAAAAATATGGGCATTAAGGAGGTCGCAGGAATAGGCATGGCTTCGGTAATCCACCATGTCGCTACCCATACAGTAACAGCAAGAACAGCTCGCGGCGCATCCTCTAAACCGGTCAGGGACGGGAAAAAATAAATCATGGCAAACAGCAGCGGGCCCAGAATAATCCCAATGCGATGACGATTCCAAGTCAATCTCCTCACCTCCTTTTAACGTATACTTATGATAGTACCTCACTCTTTTTTGTTTGTCATCACCAGTTAAAAGAATAAATGGAAAAATTAGCAATACAAAAAAGCAGATGACGTGTAGTTAACACATCCCCTGCTTTTATATAACGACTTTACTATAAACCACTCTGAAATCATGCTCCCAGTTCATCCCATCATACGCTTTTTTCCAGGCGCTTTGGATAACATCCTGTGATGCATTGATCTCTCCTGTAAAGCGCTGAGAGAAATCCAACGGCGAAAAATCCGAGGCTTCTCTCCACAGCTTCCACGTATGATGCTCCAGGCTCATCTGATAGAAACGCGTCACACCCCGCGAATCAAAGTAATGCTGCAGGTACGTCTTAGCCTCCACATCATAGTCATAAACGATCGTACTGCCCGGGAAATCCGGTTGATCAATACGGATGCGCTGGAAGATGTACTGCTCTTTTTCCATGCACTCAAACACAGTCCTCCCGGAAATAGTACCCAGATGCGGGTAGATGACTTCCAACTCCCATTCCCCTATGAAAAAAGACAGCTACTGTATAGCTGTGTCTCGAATTGATTTCCCCATAGAATTTTCTTCCTTTCTTTGAAAAGCATATGAAGAAAAAGGTACTTTTGCATTCGAAATGGCTGTATCCCTCTTATTCCGTTAGCTCCACTTCAATCATTTGTATGTATGCTTTCTCCGAGAGATCAATCGTTTCGGTAGTGGAAGGCTCAGGAATAGTTTCCCCATCCTCTATCATTATAAGGAGAAACCCTACCAGTACATCGCCGGCCATATACATCGCATCTTCCAGATCATCTCCTTGGGAGATTGCTCCGGGTAGATCGGGAAACGTAATCGTAATAGTCAGGGTTTCCTCATCTGTTTCAAAGATGGCAGGAAATTTGTAGGTTGTCATATAAGATCACCCTCCTAAAAAGTCGATTTTGTTTAAAGAATCGTAATAAAAAATTTTGTTCGATCAGCTCTTATTGTCTCTTACGATACATTAATCTAATCAACAAAAAAAGAAGCAAAGGAATGCCTGAAATAGCTGTTACTGTCCAATTCATGGAATCAAATATAAAGTTCATGCTGAAGATAACGACGAAAAGCCCGAGAAAAAGATATATTGCATTAGTGATAACTTTACGCATAGCCTTTTTTCGCTGTGGCTTATCTTTATTCGCATCACTAAAATGAGGCGCTAAAAACAAACCAATGAACAGACCGCCTATGACCTGTCCAAGCACTAGAGTTTGATTAAATTCATTCTCTATTATGTAACTCATGACGGTGCTTATGACAAAGAACACTGCCATATACCCAACAGCTAATTTAAACCTCTTCATCGAATCCCCCTTTATTTATATGCTGTTCTATCCCCTTCCAAATAAATTTGAAAATAACCATCTGTGGTGAAGAAATTTCCGCAAACTGCTATACTCATTGTATCTTCATACACTGGAAGGAATGACCTACTTATGCCGAAAAAACAAATCAGCGTTGTTGCTGCTGTTATAGAAAATGATCAAAATGAATTACTATGTGCGCTCAGGAGTCCTGATATGTCCTTACCAAACCTGTGGGAATTTCCCGGTGGTAAAGTAGAAGCCGGAGAAGACCTACAAACAGCAATTGAACGTGAGATTAGCGAAGAACTGCACTGCAGCATTAAAGCAGGCGACGTTTTTCATCGACATGTTCACGAATACGATACTTTTATCATTGAGCTTATTTGCTTACAAGCCGAGCTTATTTCCGGAGAACCAGTAGCTACCGAGCACGCTAAGCTCCTTTGGTTAACGCCTGAGCTATTCTCTTCTTTGAACTGGGCGCCAGCTGATGTACCTGCAGTAGAAGAGCTAATGGCTAAAGCTTCTCTGTCTTAAACTTTTTCCGTAAGCTCTCTATACAGCTGAGCCGGAATAGGATGCTGCAGCTTCATTTGAAACATCACAGGCTTTTCATTTTGAAAAGACTCTACGTTGAGCTCTCCCAAATAAATAAATGGTTCGACGACACTGTTTTCTATCGTTTTATATTTCCGCACGAATAAATGAAGCCTGTTTCCTTTTTCTTTATGCTCTATAATGCTCGTCCCACGTCCAGAGTTTTGCGTCATATTGTTCGGACTCTCCCACTGAAAATCAGTGGGACTTTTTATTTCATCTTTGTACATCAACCGTTCTTCCGTACCGGCGTCTTTATGAAGATCCACAAATAAGAATAAATCATTTCCACTCCGAAGCAGACCTGAACCTCGGAAAGAAGAATGAGTGACTGTCGCATTCGATAATACCGCTGTGTCTCTCATTTGATATTGTTCATGTAACTTAAAGAAAGGCGTACCGTAGTCTTTTTACCAAATTCTCGAGCGTAGCGATGCAGACCATATTCCAATAAATCGATGAAGTACTGCTTATACGTATCGCTTTGAAGTAACTCTTTTAAAATTGAGCTACGCATAATGGATTCTTCATGCCATTCCACCAATGCTGGCGATCGTTCTTTTTCACGTTGGTCTAAAAAGGCGTGTACCACATTTTGCATCGCGTGCTGCACGCTATCCTTATTTACTTTCTCTACCCAATGACGAATTTCATATGCTGCCTCTTCTATAGATAGAGCGTCTTGCTCAAGAAGGGCGAGGTACAAGCTAAACTCATGCGGCCGTTTGATTGGTAGCATCTTAGAAATTGTTTTGTATACGCTAGCCCAAACTTCATCTTGAAGCAACGTTATTATAGAATCCTCTTTTTCCATTTTCATAAGAAAATGAAGATAGCTGCCTTCTTTTTGAATAAATTTCACTGGATCAGGAGCGCCATCATACGTGTAATAATCCATCAGTTCATATGGTATTTTTCCATGACGAACTTTCTTAAATTCCATGTACTGTTCTTTCAAATAGGCCATGCTGTAAAAGGACTCTTGATCAATCTGGGCTAGAATTCGCTCTTGCGAAATCTTATCCATTTGAATATGAGTAGCGCCCGGTAC
This sequence comes from Sinobaca sp. H24, assembly GCF_023845525.1. Classification (NCBI taxonomy): domain Bacteria; kingdom Bacillati; phylum Bacillota; class Bacilli; order Caryophanales; family Sporolactobacillaceae; genus Sinobaca; species Sinobaca sp. H24. The sequence continues at coordinate 142,644 of NZ_JALBWT010000008.1, read as the reverse complement.
ATGAGCAAACTCAGTGGCTACTGCTACCTTTAAGCTCTCTTTATCATAGTAGCGCTGGCCGTTTAACGCGATCGCAATCAAGAAGCTCTTCGTATGATTGCCAATAAAGTCTAGAACGGTTAAAAATTGTTTTCCAGGGTGCTTACGCAGTCCTCGTCCTAGCTGTTGAATAAATACAATTGGAGATTGAGTCGGCCTTAACATCAGTACAAGATTCACAGTCGGAATATCAATACCTTCGTTAAAAATATCCACCGTAAATAGAAACTCCAGAGGATGAGAGTCATCTTCTAAATCTCGAATAGCCGCTTCTCTAACTGCTCCATTGTCTTCTCCGGATAAATATTGGCTAGTAATGCCTTGTTGATTAAAAGCTGCTGCCATAAAGGCGGCGTGCTCCCGGTTCACACAGAAGCCTAGCCCTCTTCGCTGCTCTCCGTCAAAACCATAAAACGACATTTGTTCTGCAATAAAATCTACCCGCTTGTGGACCTGCAGCCTTTTCGCAATTTCCGCTGTATCTTCTAGCCGAACGTCCGTTAAATCAATATCCGACAGATCGGTAATACCAAAATAATGAAACGGAGCCACAATGTCATCCGCTAATGCTTCATGCAACCTAACTTCTAGAGCGACATTACGATCAAACAGTTCAAACACAGACAGCTGGTCGCTTCTTTCTGGTGTAGCCGTCATGCCTAATGTAAATTGAGGGGTAAACCAAGCAAGCACGTGTTCATACTGAGAGGCTGTCGCGTGATGAGCTTCATCTACCACAATATAATCAAAAGCTTCTGGCTCAAACGACGTATGATGATTTGCTAGCGTTCGGATATTCGCAAATAAATAATCGGCGTTCCAGTCTTTTTGGGTCCCTGTTAAAACCCCGAAGCTGCGCTGAATAGAAGGCATTAAGTGTTCAAAGGTTTCTTTCGCTTTTTGAAGAATTTCTTCTCTATGTACGATAAATAAAAGTCGTTTAGGCCGAACACGCTTTACATCAAATGCCGACATATACGTTTTTCCGGTTCCCGTTGCTGCAATGACTAGTGCTTTTGTTTCTTTCAGGTCACGCAGTCGATCTAAGTTATCAATTGCCCGACTCTGCATCGAATTTGGAACCACATATTTTGCTTTTTCATAAACAGCATTAGCTGTAAAAGCCACTCTTTCCGTGTTGCGGTACATTTCCCTGTAGTCATGCAGAAATGTCTCTGTCGCGATAATGCTGCGGTCCCACAGCTGTTCATATTCTGCCAGCACTCGTTCGACAAAAGCAGCATGTTTCTTCGAAACAATCTCAACGTTCCACTCTACGTTACTTTTTAAAGCAGATTGCGTCACGTTCGAAGATCCAATAATAATCTTATATGAATCCGGATATTCGAAAATGTACGCTTTTGTGTGAAACCCTACCTGCTTATCCGTGACAAACACTTTTAAGTCAATGTGCTCAAATTCTTTTAGCCGCTCCAACGCCTGAGGATCGGTGAAATTCAAATAGGTAGAGGTCATGATTCTCCCTCGAATCCCCCGTTTCTCTGCTTCCTTTAACGTATCCAAAAGCAACTGCACACCGCTAAAATTAACAAAAGCAACGCCAAAATAGAAGCTATCACACGTTTGAAGTGAACTGGTAAGTTCCTTTAATAAATTATCCGACTCTGAATTGACGACTAAACGGTGCTCCATGGCTTAAGTGCCTCATTTCTGTATGTAAGGATATTGTTCATTATAGTGTTTCTATATTTTACTATATATTCAATATCTGTATGGTTTTTGTTTTTAAAAATAATTATAATAAAAACCCACTAAGTGGTCAGAAATATAAAAAACGTCTCACAAGTTTAAGAAATATATGAGAGACTTAAATTGACCCTACCCATAATTATTATAAATCCCTTACGTAAATCACCAGGAAAGTGAGTGTTTGGAGTGACGACGTTACTAACGCTGGAAGATGTCATGAAGCAGGAAGACAATCAGGTCGTGCTGAAGGGCATTCATTTGAATATAGAGGAAACATCCCAGATCGGGATTCAGATGACGAACAAGGAGAGCACCGTTTTTTTCAAGCTGCTTTCCGGAGAGCTCTCTCCTACCAGCGGCCGTATTGATAAAGAAACAACCGGCATTCTGACGGAATTCGCGGAGGACGCTTTATATGAAAGCTTAACGGTACAGAGTTACTTAACTACTTTTAAGAAAATCGCGGATTTCCCAAAGCCGCTGGAGGAATTTATCGGCATCTTTTCGCTGTCGGACGTGTGGCGCACAAAAATCAGCCGCCTTTCCCTCGACCAGAAAAAACGGATCAGCCTGTTTCGCATGTCTCTGTTTACCCCGAAGCTGCTGCTTCTTCAAAGCCCGCTGAGCCACTCCACCTCCGAAGGCGTTGAGCTGTATATAAAAGCACTTGAGCATCTGCAATCCCAGCATACCGCGGTCGTCTTCACCTCCCATTACCTGGAGGAATTACTGCTTCTGAGTAATGACATCTATCGCTACACCCGCAATGATGGCCTGGAGAAAACAGACCTGGCGATTGAACCAAAATCAGCACCTGATGATAAACAGGAAATGACCATAAAGCCTAATAAAGTGTACAAAGTCTCGAGCCGGCGGGCAGACAAAACGATTTTCTTCAGCCCGGAGGAAATTGATTTTATCGAAAGCATCAACAGCGTGAGCACGATACGGATTGGCGAAGAATATTTCCCGACTGATTTAACGATGAATGACCTCGAGGAGAAACTAACAAACTTCGGTTTCTTCCGCTGCCACCGCTCGTACCTTGTGAACCTGCAGTGGGTGTCCGAATTAGTGAGCTATTCCAAGAACAGCTACATGTTAATCTTGAAAGGAAATGCAAACATCAAGCTGCCGCTTTCCCGGTCCCGTCTGGAAGAAATGAAGGCATTAATCGAATTTTAGCGTACAGCTGGGGGTGAAATAGCGTTATTTCAGCCTCTTTTTCGTACCGTTCAGCATGTATGGTTACTGTTCGGCGGGGATTTACGACATATCCAGCGTTTTTCTTTACAGTTAACATCAGATGGAGTTTGATATCCATTAAATGCTGACTAGAGGAGAGAGCGCAGATGGAACACCCTTTAATTCATGTGGAACACGTATCCAAGACGTTTAAGAACGAAACAGCTTTAAAAGACATTACCTTCTCGGTTCAGGCCGGAGAAATCTTTGGGTTTCTCGGTCCGTCGGGGTCCGGGAAAACCACCACCATTAAAATTCTCACCGGGCAGCTCGCCCAGTCTTCCGGCCAGGCATTTGTTCTCGGCAATCCCGTGGAGCGGATAAATGAAAGCATTTATGAACAGATAGGCATCGTAACCGACAACAGCGGACTGTATGAACGGTTAAGCGTATATCATAATTTAACGGCGTTTGCCAAACTGCTGAACGTGGACAAAAAGAGGATTGACCTATTGCTTACGAGAGTCGGCCTGATAGATGATAAGAATAAACTTGCAAAAGATTTATCCAAAGGCATGAAGCAGCGGCTGATATTGTCCAGGGCGATGCTGCATCAGCCGAAGGTGCTGTTTTTAGATGAGCCGACGAGCGGACTTGATCCGGTTACGACCGAGGCTATTCATGAGCTGCTGCTGGAGTTAAAGGAAAACGGCGCCGCCATCTTTTTAACCACGCACAATATGGAAGAAGCCACAAAGCTCTGTGACAGCGTCGCACTGTTAAATGACGGTCTGATTGTGGAGCATGACTCCCCAAAGGCATTAACGCTGAAGTACAATCAGGACAAGCGCTACCAGGTGCTGCTCGAAGATGAACAGGAGCTGACGCTTCCTCATACGACCGCGTCGATCGATCAGATTAACCAGTGGCTCATAAACGACCAGCTCGTGACGATTCATTCCTGTGAACCAAATTTAGAAAAAGTATTCTTGGAAGCGACGGGGAGGGAATTGGTTTGAACCTATCACTTAGAAAAATAAATGCCGTGCTGCAGCTGCGGCTGAAGCTGATCGCAGGGGGCTTAAGCATTCTCTTCACGCCGATCTTCGCCCTCCTTTTCGTCATTGTTATGGGATACCTCATGCCGGAACTCGACGGAACGGAAGCCGGCGCGCCTTTTTCCACAAGTGGATTTCTGCTCAGCTTTGGATTGATTTTTAATATTGCGATTGCCGGTATTTCCATGAGCAGCTCCCCGATTGCCGAAGAAAAAGAAAAGCATACGCTCCGGGTGCTGATGACGTCTTCTGTAAAAGGCGGCGAGTATTTTATCGGCAGCATGATTCCGATATTAGTTATTCTTGTCGTGACCAATATTCTTTTAATACCGGCAAGCGGCGTGTCTTTCCGTGATATTCCGATTCCGACGTATCTCGTTATCACCACCGCAGCCAGCTTAATCAGTATTATCATCGGCTATATTATCGGCGTCTATGCGAAAAACCAGGCGCAGGCATCTATTGTGAGTACGCCTATTTTAATTCTGTTAACCTCCACTCCTGTTCTTAAGATGTTCAATGAGGACTTAGGAAACATTCTAAACTTCACGTATGGAGGGGTCCTTGCCAATTTGGCCGACACCCTCACCCCCTATGCGGAGTATCAGTGGAATTTGATGGACACGAGCGTGCTTATCGTCTGGCTCGCCGCTTCGCTGGGATTGTTCATTTATATGTACAAGAAAAACGGGCTGGACAGTGACTAACAAAGGAGGAACAACCCATGTTTAAAAAGAAACAAGAATCAAAGGACAAACGATTTAAAGAAACCGCCGTGCAGACATATCATTACGGCCTGGTGATGGTACTCATCGACAAAGTGACAGGAGTACACTACCTGCATACGTGGGCGCCGCAGGGTGTGACCCTCACTCCGTTATTGGATAAGCACGGCGATGTGGTGATTGATAAAAACGCGCTGGAGACATAAGAAAGGCCCATCCGCTGCAGCGGATGGGCCTTTCTTATACTACTTACAAATTCAACTGTTTCTCTTTTTTCAACGTGCCGGCTTCGAATTCATTCAGCAGAGCACGGACTTCATCCGTCGTCTCTGTAGTCATCAACTGATTGCGAAGCTCTCCGCCCCCACGGATGCCGCGGATATAGATTTTAAAGAAGCGGCGGAGCGGCTTGAAGGAAATCGGCTCAATTTCAGTGGAATACTTGTCATGCAGATCCAGATGCAGGCGCAACAGATCAAACAGCTCCTTGCTGCTGTGCTCTCTCGGCTCCGTTTCAAACGCAAATGGATTCGTGAAGATCCCGCGTCCGATCATGACGCCGTCCACACCGTATTTCGTCGCAAGCTCCATCCCGGTCTGGTGATCCGGAATATCGCCGTTGATCGTGATCAGAGTGTCCGGTGCTATTTCGTCCCGGAGAGCCATGATGTCCGGAATCAGCTCCCAGTGCGCCTCAACGGCACTCATTTCCTTTTTTGTACGCAGATGAATCGACAGGTTGGCGACGTCCTGCTCTAATACGTGCGTCAGCCAGCCTCTCCACTCGTCCACGTTCGTATAGCCAAGTCTTGTTTTTACACTCACCGGCAGGCCGCCCGCTTTGGCCGCCTGGATGACGTCAGCTGCATTATCCGGATAGCGGATCAGGCCGCTGCCTTTTCCTTTGGCCGCCACGTTCGGCACCGGGCAGCCCATATTAATATCGACTCCCTTGAAGCCCTGCGCTGCCATACCGATGCTCATCTCCCGGAAATGCTCGGGCTTGTTCCCCCATATGTGGGCTACCATCGGCTGCTCGTCTTCCGTGAACGTCAGGCGTCCCCGCACGCTGAAGATCCCTTCCGGATGGCAGTAGCTTTCCGTGTTGGTAAATTCGGTAAAAAATACATCAGGCCGTGCCGCTTCCGCCACCACATGGCGGAACACGACGTTCGTCACGTCTTCCATCGGCGCCAATACAAAAAACGGCCGCGGCAGGTCACGCCAGAAATTTTCTTTCATACTCCCATTCCAATCCTTTCATCTACATATTCTCTATTTAAAAACAGATCTATTTATACTGGTCTTTTATTTTTCTTAGCCCTATATATTTTACACGACTCACGCGTTCATGCAAAGAGACAGGTTTGTGTTAATGGAGCACAAACCGGGTCTCACTGTATCCTTCTTTCGTCTTTTTCACTTCCAGTGTGGCAGGAATCACCTGCTTCATTTCCTGCACGTGGGAAATCACGCCGATCATGCGTCCCGACTGCTGCAGATCGACGAGCGTATCGATGGCCTTCTGCAGGGATTCTTCATCAAGGGAGCCGAAGCCTTCGTCAATGAACATCGTTTCAATCGAAATACCGCCTTCATACGCCTGGATCACGTCTGCCATGCCGAGCGCAAGGCACAAGGAGGCATTGAACTTCTCGCCTCCGGACAGGGTCTTTACGTCCCGCACCTGTCCGGTATAGTTATCGAGCACATCGAGACCAAGCCCACTCTGCCTGCCACGCTTCTCCAGACGGTCACTGCGCATCAGGTAGTACTGGCCGTTTGCGAGGCGCTTCAGCCGTTCATTGGCTGCATGAATAATCTGCTCGAGAAATTCAATCTGCAGGTAGCGCTCAAAGCTGATCTTTTTCGTATTCTCCCCGCGCACCACGTCATACAAGTCTTTAATCAGCTGAAACTCCTGCTCTACGTCCGCCAGTTCCTTTTCGGCAGCGGCGATTCTCTCCCTGCCTAGTTCAGCGTTGTTCAGATAGCTTTTTGCCTGCTGATGCGCCGTTCTCGCCTCTTCCATCTCCTGCTGGAGTGCATGCAGTTTTTCCTGTAGTTCATCTACATCGATTCGTTCCTGGTCTTGTAATGCCTCCTGCAGATCTTTCACCTGAACCGCAATGGTCTGCACGGCGGTGTGATAGTCCTTTACTTCCTGCTGCAGTGCTTCCCGCATTTCCACCGGAAGCTTTGCTTCCTGATAGATGGCTTCCGTAGAAAATCCGGCCTTCTCCAGCGCTTCTTCATAGGTGTTCTGTATTTTTTCCTGTTTGTTTTGTGCCTCCTGAAGCTGTTCTTCGGCATGCTTGACGTTTGCTTCTGCGGTAAGCAACGCTTCCTTTGCCTTATCTCTAGCCTCCTGAGCCCGCTTCCACTCGCCTTCGAGCTTCTCGTACTTCGCGGTTGTTTCCTCGATTTTTTGTTTCAGGTGTGTCAGGGAGCGCAGCTCTTCCGGAATCGAAGCAATGCTCTGCTCATACAGCGATGTTTCCGTCTTATAATCGGCACGCAGATTGGAGAGGCGCTCCGTCATTTTTGTCTGTTCTTCTACCTTTGTTTCAAGCGTTTTATCGTTTTTTCTAATCGTTTCCTTTAATGCATCTATCGTTTCCTGATCTTTCTTCAGCTGCTGAATACTCTGGTTCAGCTCAATACCCTGCCTGGAAATGGTTTGAAAATCTTGTTCCGCGCTTTCCGGGCTATAGCCGTTATCGATCAGTTCCTGCTTTTTTTCGTTCTCCTGCTCCTGTATTGCATGTACTTTCGCCTGGGCGTTCGTGAAATCGGCTTCCTTCTGCTTTTTCTCGCGGCGCTTAGCTTCCAGCTCATCTTTACTAGGAATATCGTCTGTCAGAACTGCAGATTTCGGATGTTCTTCGCTGCCGCAGACCGGGCAGGGCTTCCCATCATGCAGATGATCCGCTGCCAAAATACTGGCCTGTCCGTTAAGCCAGCGCTCCTCCAGCTGTTCAAACGATTGTTCTTCTTTTTCATAAATGGCTTTTAATCCTGATACTTCATTTACTGCCTCGTTCTTCGCCGCCTGTTTTTTTAAGTATTCTTTCATAATAGTAGCCGCTGCACGGAGGTCATTTAATTGTTCTGTTTTCTCCTGTAGGGAGCGGACGTTTTCTTCAAGCGGCTGCAGTTCTTCCCGCTTTTTGGTCAGTTCCGCTCTTGCCTGCTGAACCTCCTGTTCGCTCGATTTTGCCTGTTGGGAAAGCTTTTCTTCTTCGGTTTTTAACTGCCGGATGTTCTGCTTTTTACTCTCCAGCTCCTGTACGGTGGGAAGATGCGACTCAAGGCGGTCCCGTTCTTTTCTCGTATCTTCCCGGAGCTGCGCTTTGTTTTCTTCTTCGGTAAACACCGCCTGGGCGGTCTTCTGCTTTTCGGAAGCACTGTTATAAGCGGCTCTTGCCTGCTCCTGCTGGTTTTGTTTACGTGCTGCTTCTTCCCGTATCTCCACTGCCTGCTTTTCATATACTTCCAGCTGCGCGGCTTTCTCGGCAAGTTGCAGCTGCTGTTCCTTTGCGGCAAACTGCTCCTGCTTGTCTTCGAGCTGCTGTTGTTCCTGCTGCTTTTCTACCAAAGTATCGATGCGCTTGTTCAGATCCTGCGCCTGGTGAAACTGGGCTTCGACTTTTTTGACGCTTTCTGCTTTGGTCTGGAACGTTTGGTAGGTATCCGACTGCTGCTGTTCGTAAAACGAGATTTCCTGCTCCAGCCCGTCCAGCACCTGATTCGTATTGTAGTGCTCCTGCGCGAGAACGTTAAAAAACGCCGACTCCTCTCGCTGCGGCAGAGAGGCCTTTGCATTTTCAATATGTATCTCTCTCGTATGCTTCTGGTTATCGAACTGCTTTTGGATGTCTTTGCGCTTGCCGTCCAGGTGATCGACGACCCGTTTATAAAAGCTCGTTTTGAAAATTTTTCGGAGAATTTCTTCCTTGTTTTCCGTTTCTGAAGTGAGCAGTTTCCGGAACTCTCCCTGCGGCAGCATCACAATCTGGCTGAACTGGTCTTTTGTTAAGCCGATAATCGACTGGATTTTTTCATTCACCTGGGTGGCGATAAAGCGGTCGGTTAACGGGGTTTCCTGACCGTTCGTAATTTCATAAAGCTCATATTTGTCCCCGGTGCCGCTTTTATTTCCCTGCTTCACATGACCTAGCTGACGGAACACCCGGTACGCGCGGCCTTTGAGTTCAAATTCAAACGTAACGGAAGTATGCAGGTCATCCTCGGCAAAGTGGCTGCGCATCGAGCGGATGTCGCTGCGGTCTTCCCCGCTGGCGTCCCCGTAAAGGGCAAAGCAGATCGCGTCGAAAATCGACGTCTTACCCGCGCCAGTTTTTCCGGAAATTACGAACAGCTTGTGATCCTGCAGATCGTCAAAATCAATCACTTCCTGGTTTTTATACGGACCGAAAGCGGTCATTTTTATTTTTAATGGCTTCATTTCCGCTCCCCCTCTTTCACATTCAGCGCCTGCAGCGCATCCTGGAATAACTGCTCGGTCGCTTCCGTTGCTTCCGAACCTCTCACTTCTTCGTAAAACGATTGAAACAGCGCGAAGTCACTCATCTTCGTGCGGTCTTTCAGCGTACTTTCCGAATCTGTTACAGACAACGTAGGAAACTCCCGTTCTACGTGCATGGCGTTTGGATAGACCGAGCGGATCTTCTCCATGGCAGACAGTACCACGGTTTCGTCGAGCAGTTTCACAAATACGTAGTCTTCACATATCTCATGCTCCAGAATATCAGCGATATAGCCTTCCACAGCATACATGTCACGCTTTGGCTCCAGCAGCCGCTTCTCTACTTCCACCGTGCCGTCGGCAGCAATGTCCACCACCAGATAGCCTTTCTTGTGCGTCTGTTCGGAAAGAGAATATTTCAGCGGCGAGCCCGAATACTGTACCGTCTGCCGGCCGACGAAATGCCCCTGATGCAGGTGGCCGAGCGCTACGTAGTCAAACCCGTCCAAATACCCGGCACTTGCCTGATCCGCACCCCCGATGGAAAGCTGGCGTTCGGACGTGCTCGTGTTTTCCTTTTCTTCCCCGTGCGACGTCAGAAACGCGTGCCCTACAAATACGTGGCGGGCATTTGGATCTTTGGAGGCTTCTATTTTTGCCGTAATCGCACGCAGGGCGTCATCATGCGTTTTTACCGTTTCGTCCTCAAGCGCAAGCCGCACCTGGCTCGGATCGGTGTAGGGCACTAAGTGAAAGTGCACCTCACCGGCATCATCGTGCAGCACGACCGGCTGAAAAGGCTCGCTCAGCTCCCCGGTAATATGAAAGCCGGACTGTTTCATCACTTCCCGGCCAAAATGCAGGCGGCTCGGGCTGTCGTGGTTGCCTGCGATCGCAAGCAGCGGTATGTTCAGCTCGATCGCAATGATTTCGAGCACCCGGTTTAACAGCTGGACGGCCTCGGTTGGCGGCACCGCCCGATCGTAAAGATCTCCTGCAATAATAACTGCATCCGGCTTTTCTGCTTTCACCGCTTCGATAAACTGTTCCAAAATGTATTCCTGGTCTTCGGTCATATAAACGCCCTGAACCAGCTTGCCTAAATGCCAGTCTGCCGTATGGAAAAATTTCATCCCTGCCACTCCTCTTTTCTGATGATTAAGATAAAAGTTATCTATGTAAAGAATGTATGTTCTCTCGTTAGAATTACTATACCAAACTGAAAGATGTTTTTGTATGACCTTACTCTTACGGCATAAAAAAGACACTACTAAGTGAGATGATTTAGTAGTGTCTTGCTTGGGCCATTTATTGTGATCCTCTTACAATTTTACAATTCCAGTGCCATCATCTTGAATTTCTATTTTTGTACCAAAAGAATGAGACAGCGTCTGTAGGTGCTCAATAATAGAATTATCATTCGTCACTTGCGGCCACCCTCTTGTATAACGAGGTTTTCCATACCCCAAATCGATAGGATGAAGAATAATTTCTTTTAATACTCCATGATCCATTTTCCAAACAGGAATAACAGAACGCCATACGTTCGGGTTAACGCCAAGTCCTTTTTTTCCATTTTCGCTTCGTACGTCAAATGCGTCTGCCACATTTGCATCATAAGAAAGATCATACTTTTCATAGAAATCTCTTGGAAGATGATCCACCGTATCATTTTGAAAAATAAAATTTCCAAGACTATGGAAAATTGGTTTATCTTTATATATTTCAATTCCTCGTAATACATGAGGTCCATGACCGATAATAGCATCAGCACCTGTATCTATCATATCTCTGGCAAATTCTTTCTGAAAATCGGCCGGTGTATTTTTATCTTCTTTATCCATTTCATGTGAATGAATACTGACTATCACATAATCTGCCTGGCGCTTAGCCTGCTCCACCGTTTTTCTCAAGCGTATCAAGTCTTTTTTAATAATGCTTCTTTTCATTCCTTCCGCATTTCCAGCCTTGAAAAAATGACCTCCGAAATATAAATTATTTTCGGAAGATGGTGCTTGAAACCCTTCTTTTATAGCGAGATTTTCATCTGCGTTAATATATGTAGCTTCAGCTATATTCCGAAGCTGAGATAATTTTTCATTAGAAACAGAATACGTTGTCTTATAGCGGAGAGGATTAATACCAGGCCGTCCTTTCATATCAGGACCTTGGTCTCCGGCAGCCCAAGATTCATGAAAGGTAGAAGTACAGGCAATTAAAGCAACTCGTCCTTTTGTTGTTTCCAGATAACGAGGCTCTGCAGCATCAGCTAGATTCTTTCCGAACCCGGCATAAACAAATTCATGTTCTTTAACATATTTTTCTGTGGCACTAAGGCCAGTATATAAATAATCGAGAGCGTGATTAGTAGCGCCGTTCAGCAAATTGAAGGAGTAAGAAGATAAGTCATGTAACACTTCTGGCTCTGCCATCGCCCACGTACCACCACTAAATGCAGAAGGTGTTCCTTCTCCACGGTGTACGGTGACTTCCAGGTTGGCAAAACGAGCATCTCCTTTTTTAACAATTTCTTTTACTTTTTCTGCCTCTTTGTCTCCTTTGGGCAGACGTCTTGTAAGGAAACAATCCCCGACGGCAGAAAATGTTATAGCATCAGACATAAAAACACCTCCTTATTTCATTTGAAATCCTTGATTTTTTAGAAACATAGTAAGTTCCTGTCGACGGGGAGAGGAAAGATAATTTGTCATTTGCGTTATCCATCCCGTATATTTAGGATTCACTTGCCGTGTACTGTAATAATGGAGCATATCTTTATCATACTCATTTAGCGCTGAAATGATGTTCTCCCGGTTATAACAATCTTCATGATGAACGCCATAGAATGGAAAACGCGGCTTTTGCTCTGTCACGTCCTGAGGATAACCCAGGCAAAGCCCCATCACCGGGAAAGTCCATTTTGGAAGGTTTAATAATGCAGCAACCTCCTGCGCACGATTTCGAATACCGCCAATCATGACACCGCCAAGTTCGTAAGCACGTGCTGTCAATAAAGCGTTTTGAGCAGCTAGTGCAGTATCCACTGCTCCTACGATAAGATTTTCTGTTTCCTCCATCTCAAAAGGAGTTTCCTCCCACTGAGATACAAGAGAATGAGGGTAAAAATCAGCGACGAAAACGAAAAAAATCGGAGCTTCTTTTACATATTTCTGATTGCCGCACAAATTCGCTAAATCTCCACGAAGCTCTTGATTAGTGATTGAGATAATACTGTAAGCCTGAACATTATGAGAAGTCGGTGCCCATTGGGCGGAGACGATGATTTCCTTAACAATATCTCTGGGTATTTCTATATTCTTGAATGTTCTTGTAGAGCGATGACTCTGGATCAGCTCGGTTATGGGAGGTTTATTCATACAACATGTCGCCTTTAGCAGCAGGAGTAACAAGACATCCGGCAGATTCTGCTGTTACAGATCCTTTATCCATCACCGTTTTCCCCCTTACAATGGTTCGAACCGGCCATCCTTTCACAGGGAAATTGTGATAAGCAGAAACTTTGCTTTTACTATGCAGTTTATTAATATCAATTTTGTCTTCCATTTCCATATCTACAAATGTAAAATCTGCGTCTGAGCCGGGATGAATCGTTCCTTTTTGCGGAGCAATGCCGTACATACGAGCCGGTTCCTCAGAAAGCAGCTGAACAAAACGATTTAAGGTGATCCGCTTTTCGCTCACCGCGTTTAACATTAAGGGAGCTAGTGTTTCCACACCGCACATGCCTGCCGGTATCGACCAAAGTTCTCCATCTTTTTCTGAAGAAGTATGTGGGGCATGATCAGAGCAGACAGATGAAATGGTTCCATCCAGAATTCCTTCCCAAATGGCTTCCTGATCCTTTTTATATTTCACAGGGGGATACACTTTCATCGTTGAACCAATCTCATCATACTGTTCGGCAGATAAAAAGAGGTAATGCGGGCAAGTTTCAACAGTTACAGGCAGTCCTTCACGCTGTGCCTGCCTTATAATCTCCACGGAATCTCCGCTGCTGACATGCAGCACATGAAAACGAACGCCTGTAGCTCTTGCCATAGCTATCCCTGTCTGCACTGTTAAAAATTCGGTAAGCGAGGGGCGCCCTTCCAATAAGTCCTCATAGCTGCGGCCGCCGCGTTTTTCTACTCGATCGGTTAACGTTTGAATTAAATCGTTATTCTCAGCATGAACGGCGAAAATTTGTCCGGTTTTCGCAACATGTTCCATCATTTCGTATACTTCTCCATCGTGAAAAGGCGGAATAACCTTTTCCATTCCAGGCTTGTAGTTATACATGAGCTGAAAAGTTTCTTCATGTACCGCGTAACCCCAGAAAAATTTAAATCCAATAACCCCTTGCTTATGAAGAGCCGGTAGTTTTTCATTATTCAAGTGGCCCAGACATATTCCCCATAATCCAAAATCAACAGCCGCCTTAGAAGAAAGATTGTCTTTCTGCAAAGCGAAATGAGTCTCATTATCCACAGGCGGGGTTGTATTAGGCATTTCAAACAAAGTCGTTATTCCTCCAGCTGCGGCTGCCCGTGTAGAATGATAAAAATCTTCCTTATGAGTAGGGCCGGGATCTCTTGAATGAACATGCGTATCTATTAAACCAGGCAGAACATGTAATCCTTTAGCATCAATTGTTTCTTCAGCTTCGTATGTCTCATCTTCTGCTGCAGTAATCGCTAGAATTTTTTCATCTTTTACATAAATACTCGATTGAAAAGTGTCTGAACCTGTAACAATCGTTCCATTCTTTATACAAAGATCGCATTTAACCATCATTTTTCTCTCCTTTGTTACAATTGGATGCTTCCAACTAAATCGTTTATGTTTTCAATATCATGCCTTTCCATATAATCATTAATGTCGGAAAGTACATCGATCATCATAGTTGGCTGAATAAAGCTTCCTGTACCAATTTGAACAGCGGAAGCTCCAGCAATGATCATTTCCAGAGCGTCTTTACCATTCATAATTCCACCGCATCCAATAATAGGAATGCTGGTAACCTGGGCTGTTTGATAAATCATTCTTACAATAATAGGCTTTACCGCCGGGCCGGAAAGACCTCCCATTACATTACCAATTCGAGGTTTACGTGTTTATATCAATGGACATGGCAAGAAGCGTATTAGCAACGGTTAAAGCATCTGCTCCCCCCTTTTCTGCAGCTATTGCAATATCCTGAATACTGGTGACATTCGGCGTTAATTTTGCGATCAATGGCACATCTGTTACTTTACGCACTCTCTTCATTAAATCGTATGTCACATCAGCGTCCATTCCAAAAGCCAATCCGTCTCCCTTTAAATTAGGACAGGAAATATTCAGCTCGATAGCATCCACATCTTTGTGACTGCCAAGTATTTCCGACATCTCACAAAACTCCTCAATAGAATCTGCCGAAATACTTGAAATAAGGGGTGCACGGTACGTCCCGTATTCAGGAAGAACGTGTTCTATATAATAAGGCAATCCTTTGGATTGGATACCAATCGAATTGATCATCCCACCTGATGTTTCACAAACTCTAGGTGTTTTGTTTCCCGGACGAGGATCCTTTGTAATGCTTTTAGGTACAAGTGCTCCAAGTTCATTAAAGTCCATCACTTCATGCATTTCCGGTCCAAAAGCTCCCGAAGCGGGCATCACTGGATTAGCCAGTGTAAGAGAGCCTATTTGAACACTTTTGCTGCGTTTTGCAATCATTAAAGCACCACCTTTTCAATTGGAAACACAGGCCCTTCCAAACAAACGCGGACTGATTTTTGACTTCCATCTTTTTCTTTAATGTCACACACACAGGCAAAGCAGGCTCCCATAGCACAGCCCATATGTTCTTCGAGTGCAATCTCACCCGATAGATCATAATACGCAGCGAACCGCTGGCTTAATCGGGATAACCGCTTCGATCCACACGTATAGATGGCGTTAAAATTCTTTTTTCCCATCATATAATGCATCATTTCTTCAACCGACTCGATATCGCTTGTTTGGTCTTCTTCCGTTACCGGATACACATTTGTTCCAAATTCTTTCAGCATATCTGCTGCCAGTAAATCATCTTTCGAGCGTGCGCTTAAAATGGCGGTACAATTTATTCCTTTTACATAGGCTTCTTGAGCAAGAGCCGCCAAAGTAGCGATTCCAACGCCCCGTGCTATAAGTAAAATCTCTTTCGATTCGGCCGGAATAGTAAAGCCGTTACCGACAGGGCCGAATACATCAACTTGATCGCCGCTTACTTTTTTTGTGAGTTCTGCCGTGCCTTCACCTTTTACCAAATATAGAAATTCGATAATATTGTTCTGGTTATTAATCATATAAATACTAAAAGGACGCCTTAAAAAAGGTGTATAGGTTTCTGCACAGCGCACATGAAAAAATTGACCCGGCTCAATTGTTTCCTCTATAGGTGTAGTATCCAGACGCATATGCCAATATCGAGAACTTACCTGCACATTAGACAGAACATTAAGAAAATACTGTTTCATCGTGTACTCCCCCCTCCACTTTTCCAGCTAGACACACTATCGTTTGTTCGAGTACATCAATACCTTTCATAATGTCTGTTCCTTTTGTGAATTCATCAGGGTGATGACTTAAACCATTTACAGAAGGGACAAATAGCAGCCCGGAAGGCCATTTTTTTGCCATATTCATGACATCATGACCAGCGCCGCTTACAAGGCTTAAAGGAGAAATTTCAAGTCTTTGGCAGGCGGCCTCTAGTTCGGACTGTATATCTTTACTTAAAGGAACTGGTTCTTCTTCTGATAAATAGTCAAATTGAACATGGAGCCTGCGGGAGCTCTCTATTTCTTTTCCTTTTTGTTGAATAGCACGTAGTACTTGTTTTCGTGAGGTAACATCGGTGCTTCGAATATCGATATCCATGATGCATTCTCCCGGCACTACATTTATAGCTCCAGGGTATGTTTTATGCATCCCACTGTTGCCACTGTATTTTTATCCTTCTCTTTCTGAGCGGCCTTTTCAAGAGCCAATATGAGCTCAGAAGCACCTGTTAGAGCATCTTTTCGTGCATCCATCGAAGTAGTGCCGGAGTGAGAAGCCTGTCCGGTAACAGTCACTTTAACTCTTAAAGGAGCTGCAATACCTGTTACGATACCAATGGACTGATTAGCATTTTCGAGTGCAGGTCCTTGTTCAATGTGCATTTCCAAAAACGCTTTGAACGCTCCTTCTCCTTTCTCTGCATCGGAAAAGTCAGAAAAAGTAAAACCTGCTTTTTCTACCGCTTGATCAAATCTAATACCATCTTTATCTTCTAAATAGGCTATCGAAGATGATCCTTCCCCCGCTATCCATTTGCTGCCGATCGTAGATACTCCAAATCTTGAAGATTCTTCGGAACGAAAAACAATAATATCAATAGGATGGGTCGTTTGAATGTTTTTTTCGTTAAGACGACTTACTACTTCCAACCCTGCAATCACACCAAGCGCTCCATCAAAACAGCCGCCCGAATAAACAGTGTCGAGATGAGAACCTACAGCCACCGAGGGAAGATCAGCGTTCCCTTGTCTCCGGGCAATAATATTTCCGGTGGCATCTTCGTAAACGCTCATTCCCTCTTTTTCGCAAAAGACTGAGAATAATTCAATTGCTTCACTTTCTTCTGGTGTATAGGCAAGCCGATTTATCCCATTTTCCGAATTCCCAATAGCATTTATCTGTTCCAGCCATGATTGCACACGTTTTTCTCTCATCTGTTATTTCATCTCCATTCTCTCTTCATTTTATAATTCAGGTCGATCCCGATACGATATCGAAATAGACGAATTAATTTCTTTATTTTTAGAGAGATGGATAAGTATTTGTTATAAAGTAATGAATTTTCATGCCAAGATGAATCATCATTTTCTCTTCTGAATTTTGAAGACTCAAACCAGTCAGCGCTTTCACTTTCTGAATCCTGTATTTCAAAGTATTCACATGAATATAAAGATTATCAGAAGTAATAGAAAGAGATTCATTATGATGAAAGTATGCTTCCACCGTCCGCATTAATTCTAAATTGTGATTCTTATCGTACTCAACGAGAATTCCTACTGTTTCCTGTTGAAATTTCACCAATTCTTCTTTATTGTCCATATGCAAAAACAATCGAAATATACCTAATTCATCATAGTGAATAATCATATCTTCTTCTGAAGCAAAGGAACGTGTAATAGAAAGGGCAAGCTCCGCCTGACGAAAGCTTTCTTGAATACCTTTTATACTTGCTTCTGCTTTTCGACCTATACCTGCAGCTGGTGCTATTTTTAAAGAGGACTGCATTTTTTTCACGACTCTTTTTATAGACTGCAGTACGGCTGCTTCCTCCTTGTCAAAGGTTGGAAACAGTATATAAAGCATTTGATTCATG
Source organism: Sinobaca sp. H24 (assembly GCF_023845525.1). NCBI lineage: Bacteria > Bacillati > Bacillota > Bacilli > Caryophanales > Sporolactobacillaceae > Sinobaca > Sinobaca sp. H24. The sequence goes on along the minus strand of NZ_JALBWT010000008.1, from coordinate 125,034 downwards.
ATACCAACAACGACCTGCGGCTCGGTATCACGAATAATTAATTCTATTTTTGTTAACTCATCTGTTAACGACAGTTCTTTTTTTGTATATACGACGCAACAAACATAGTGTCGTTCAGGGTATATATCATAAATTTCTGCGCTCTCCTGCAGTTCATTTATATTTAAGTTATTTCTTTCAACAATGATCGGAAAAAATCACTTTTATATTTTATTTCGATCTCATATTTCACCTTTTTTCTCATGTACTCAATGGCAAGAGAGGAGGAAGCTCTCTCTAAGATAGCAAGATCAGCTTCAATATGATCATTCTCTTCGTCCCAGCTGGAAATAATTCCATACACCTTTCCATCAACCATAATCGGAGAAGTAATACAGCTAATTTCCCTGTTTTCCTCGTTTAACCGCTGTAGACGGATCGGTCGTTGTACAAGCTCAAGTTCTTCAATTTGGTGAGGGTGAAGAGGCTCAAATACACTAGGAGACATAGAAACATCAATAAACGATACAAGATTTTCGACTTCAATATGATGCTTTGTTAAATGAGTTAGTGTGCGAATTAAATGGTTTATACCTGATTTATTAATCGATACTTCATTCAGCAGACGATAGGCTTCTTCAATATCTTCCTGCAGCACAACCTTACGGTCAAAATACTATTCATTACAGGAGAAAGAATATCGAGATAGGATATACGTTCTGGAATCTCAATTATAGGAAAACCGTATTTTTCTGCTGCTTCCAAAATACTGTAAGGAATATGTTCCACGAATCGGTTTGGTTTAATTGCCAAGGCACTCGTTTCCCGTTCGTGTGCAGTTCTCGAATTAAATTTTTCTGTGCTTCTTCATCGTCTTTTATTGGATACAAACTTGTCAGAAGAAGTTCATTTCCTTTTAACCAATTCACAATGTCAGGTACTTCCATGATTAGTGACGTAATTCAATTTCTTCTCAATACCCTGGTAACCTGCAATGATCCGACATTCGCGCAATCCTCCTATCTTCATTGCTTCCTTTAATGTGATTGCCATAATGTTCTCTCCTAGTTAAGCAGGTTTAGTAAAAAGAGTGATGTTTGCGGAATATACGTTATTACGAGCAAAGCTGCTGTCTGCACAAAGAAAAATTGCTTTAAACCCGGCAGCATCTCAATCATATTCAGCTTTGTTATCGACTGCGTAACAAATATATTTATTCCAAACGGGGCGTATACATTCCAATAGCAAGGTTGGAAATGAAAATAATACCAAGGTGAACAGGGTCAATTCCCAGTTGAATAGCCGCTGGAAAAACAAGCGGAGCTAAAATAATGATTGCAGCCACGCCTTCCATAAACATTCCCATAATTAATAAAGAAACATTTAATATAAGCAGAAATAATATAACAGACGTAATATTATCAGATATTAATGAAGCCACCTGCTGAGGAATGCCACCACGGGTTAAAAGCCATCCCAAAATTTGAGCGGATCCAACTAGAATAAGAACCTGGGCAGACGTAATAGCCGAATCAACAAATACACGATATAATTTTTTCCAGGTCATCTCCCGGTAAATAAAGGCACTGACAAGCAATGCGTAGACTGCTGATATGCCAGCTGCTTCTGTGGGTGTAAAAAATTCCCGCATAGATTCCACCTAAAATAATGACGGGAATCATAAGCGCCCAAAAAGCTTTGATAGTAGCAGTTGTTACTTCCTTCAAAGAAGCACGTTTATCCCGCGGCATATTATGTTTCTTAGCGTGAAATAAATATATATAACTGCAGCTAAACCATATATTAATCCGGCTCCAATACCAGCAATAAAGAGATCTCCAACAGACACTTGTGTGATTACAGATCCCAGCACAATTAAAGTAATACTTGGAGGAATAATTAATGAAACAGAGCCCGCAGAGGCAAATAATCCAGAAATAAATGCCTTATCATATTTTTGACGAAGCAGCTCGGGATACATCATTTTTCCAATAGCAATTACTGTTGCAGGGCTGGAACCTGATAAGGCTCCAAAAAACATGCTTGATACCTGGGTAGTCATGGCAACCCCACCTGCCATATGACCAACTAATGCACGAGCCCACCGTAATATACGATTAGAAAGTCCACCGCTTTCCATTATATTAGCGGCAAGTATAAAAAAGGGAAGAGCCATCAGTGCAAACTGATCAAGACCGGCAAACATGCGCTGAACTAAAATCATTGGTTCAATATCACTGACAAGCAGCACACTTAAAAAAGCCGATAATCCTAACGCAATAAAGATTGGGGTCCCCAAAAACAATAGAACGATAACTAGAATGATGAGTAATGTAGTCATGTTACTGCCTCCTTATTCCTGTACATTATTTAAAGGGAGCTCTTTTTTTTGTAAGAAGTTGATATGTTAAAATCCCTACGTGTAATAACGAAAGAAGACATCCAATAGGTATAATTAAATAAATCCAATAAATACTAATTTCTAAAGAAGGAGTGATCTGATTTGTCATTATAGAAAATTGAACCAACTTAACTCCGAACCACCCGAAAAAAACAAGAAAAAGAACAATACAAATATTAATTATTAATTGAACAAAAACAGTTATTTTTTTAGGTAATAGCTGCATGAAAACATCAATACCAACATGCATACCTCGTTGAAAACATAAACCCATTCCTATAAATGTGATCCAAATCATTGCATACCTAATAAATTCAGCTGCCCAATCTGTATTAGCCTGAAATCCATACCGAAGTACGACATTCATAAATAAAATGGCAGTTGCTGCAAACAAAAGACTGCCAATCAAAATTTCTTCCACCTTATTAATAATCTTCATAAAAACACATCCTTTCTCAAAAAAGAAAAGGGATAGTCCATCAAATAGGACTATCCCTTGTCCCGCTGATTATTCGCCAGAGACTTCTTCAATCTTGTCGTAAAGTTTTTGCAGCAATTCCTGCTGATCATCTTCACTGTAAATTTCATCATGAATTGGCTGAGACTCTTCCCGGAAAACTTCTCTTTCTTCTTCAGTTAGTTCATAGTACTCTACACCTTCTGTGTTTGCAGCTCTTCTCTGTATTCGCCTTCTTTAGCAGCTAATCTTCACGAGCTGCTTCTACTCCTGCTTCCTCTGCATCTACCAATACTTCTTTGTATTTTCATCGAGACCTTCATACCAGCCTTGATTTGCCATTAGGAGGTAGGTCATAGTGCCATGATCTCCTTCAATAATATAGTCCTGAACCTTGTGATAATCATTCAAATAAATAGTTTGAAGTGGGTTTCCTGTCCATCTACTACGCCTTGTTGTAAGAAACGTTATAAACTTCTGCATAAGGGACTGGTTCTGCATTACCACCCCATGAGCTATATTGCTCTAACAAAGCAGGTGATCCATCGTTCTCATCGTAATACCGCTGAAGTCACTAGGCTCGTGAATTTCTGTGCCGCTCGTCGTAAACAGCTTAAATCCACCAGGCCAGTAGCCCATCCCTTTAAATCCGCCTTCTTCCAAACTGGTTAATAGCTCGTCCCCAACTTCACTATCAAGTACTTCATATTTCTCTTCACTATTTTCCGGCCAGAGGTAAGGAAGATCTACCACTTTAACATCATCACAAAAGGGGACACTACAGCTGACGGCTGCATCGTAATATCAATTTCGCCAATTTGCGTTCCTTCTACTGCTCACGCAGACTTCCCATTTGCGAGGCAGGGTAAAGGTCTACAGTAACTTGGCCATCCGTATTTTCTTCTACTGCTTCTTTAAAAGCTACTGCTCCAGTGTGCTCTGGACTGTCTTCCGGCTGGTTATGGCTGAATGTAATAGTCATTTCTTCAAAGTCGGAGCTCCCACTATTGTCTGCGTCCGCTGAGCTGTCTCCGCTGCCGCCTCCACAGGCTGCAAGTAACATCATTACCGAAAAACTACTTCCTATGTACCAATGCTTCTTATTCATTCTTAATTCCTCCTTGAAATATTGTAACTATTTAATATTTTCAAATTACAACTAATTATTTTGTTTTTCTTTGTCGTTTTCGCTAAATTAAACATATTATTTTTATCTATTTAGCTAAACTGATTTCTGTAAAATAAAATTAAAATTAGCTTTTACAATAAAAAGGGACCTTGAATACATTGGTACATAAGTGTTTCAAAAAAAAGACAGTCAGTAAACCACATAAGATCGCAATGAAAAATGATAAGTGCATGAGAAATAATCTAACAAAAATATTCATATAAAATAGAGTTGTATCTCTTTTCATGTCTGAAAAATAAGATTTTTGATTTCTACTGTCTAATTAGCCAAAGTAAAAAACATCATTCCTACGCTATTAGAAACACATTTAAAAAGCATTATCACATATATTTCTTTAGAGAAGACACACATGATAATGCTTTACGATTATATTTTCACTATAAAAAAACCAGTAAGAAGCATCCCGGAAGGAAGACTTCTTACTGGTTTCTCTATGCGTATCTACAAGCATCTATCAAATAATAGGCATTCAATAAAGAATGGCGTAGTAATCCTCTAGGTATTTCTTCTCTAACTTTCATTACATTTTATACTTATAGTCCTTTAGTTAAATGAAATTCTTTTGTGAATGTTTCATAGTCAAGATTAAGTTTCTCACAATACTTCTCTACTTCTTCAAAGAAATTGAAATTCTCATCAGTAGGAAGATCACGGTTCTCTTTGTAAAACAATACTAAATCATAAAGCTCAGCGAATATTTTGACATTATTTACTTTATCCATCCTATACACTTCCTTTCTTTAGTAATGTGATATATCTTAACACATACTAATGCTCAGTGGGTTATTCAAAAATACAGAAGTGACCACCGAATTCGATACCTTAATGAAATAGTTCTATAGGAAAAAGTATATTGTTACCTGCTACAACAATAAATAATAATAATGGATCTATATTTATCAAGTGAAATTTTTCCTTTAAATAGTCTTTTGCTATTTTAGAGATGAACAATCGAGTATTCCAAAAATAAAACAATTTTGTACTGTCTGTCGTTTATTATTTTCATTTGTATTTGATTACTCACCCTCACAGAAAATTTTCATCTATTGATCTCAAACTAGTAGTGGCATTATCTAAAATAGCTACAATATCATTTCTCATGAACTACGGGACAATTTTCTCCTTTCAACATCGTGTTATTAACATCGGAATAATTTTTGATTAACAGTTGGGCATCTTAGACTTGTCGATATCTTTTTATTTATTATTGATTTCAGTAACAACTTAAAAAAGCCCTATAGAAGGCCACTGACCTTTTAAAGGGCTTACCGATTTTCTTACTGCTGGGTGGCAACACTCCATATATTACCTCCAAAGTCTTTGAATGTGCCTCTTTTGTCCAGGTCTCCTCTTTGAGCAGGCTTTTCCATTGACGTACACCCTGACTGAACGGCCCTATCAAATACCTCATCTACGTCCGGTACATACACATGCAGCAAATGGCTTACAGCCGGATACTGCTCGGAAGCATCTGCGATCATCATCACCGAGTCATCAATCTGAATCTCGGCATGCATGATCGTTCCGTCTTCGTTATCGTAGCGCCGCGCAGCTCCTTTGCACCAAACACTTCTTTTAAAAGATCCATCAGCTTTTGAGCATCGTCTACTATTAAATAGGGGGATAATGAATTGTAGCCATCCGGTTTGAAAGCCTGATTCATTTTAATCACCTCCAGTTGCTTATATTATGCCCGGTTATATGAATGATAAACAAAAAATTACAATTCTGCTTTAACGATATGAGAGGCAAAAAAAGCGTCATCTCCAATCGTAATGGAGTGCGCGCTTTTGTTATCCTCTGTATTTAATCGCTAATCCTTTCAGGAAGTTTCTTGCATACTGATCGCCAAACTGCCGATAGTTCTTATGGCCTTCCTTCCGCAGCAGGCCGCTTACTCCCCCTTGGTGATCGTAACATTGGCATTGTCCAGAATATCCACAATGTCATCGCTCGTTAACTGCAGGGCGATTTTTACTTTTTTCAGCATGACGTTATTCACACTGGAATAGTTCTTGATCGACCGGTCCGGCTTCATCGGTTCGCCGTCTTTTGTGGTCTGCGGCCCACGTTGAACGTGATCAGCCCATTTAAAAAGGACTCCAGCATGCTGTTCGTGCATTTAAGATGATGGTCGTCTTCATAGATTTCATCATCATCTTCTTCATCGCTTTCTTCTAGCTTCGTGAGAACCTTCCGTACTTCTTCCTTAGAGAGATCTACCCCGCCAAGCTTGAATATTTCCATCACGTCCTGATCTCTTATATCCAAAGCGTACCGTATTCTAATGACAATGTCGTTATTATTCATTCGTAAACCTCCAAGATAATATCTACTAACAAAACAGCTTCTTACATCTATTATTATAGATATTGGTTCTGTATTACTTCTATTGTAAATACTAACATGAAGTAATCCTTCATATTCCTTTTTATTATATTTTGAAAATAAAGAAAGCAGCTTTTGGCTGCTTTCTACTAAATTCGTCTATTACAAACCAACCTGATCAGCAGCATAGGTTGCATGCTCTGTGCTGAATCCTTCATAAGTTAATTGATCAATTAACCCCTGTCTGGAAAAAGAGCTGTAGTCCATATAATCCTCGGCACTTTTGACCGCCTGCTCCCGCCAATCAACGCTGATGTTTTCAACGCCATGTGAGGCCTCTGATGAGGTGAAGCCTTCGTATTCCAACTGTTCGATCAATCCTGACTTCGAAAATGCCGAATAATCAAGATAATCTTCAGCGCTTTTAACCGCCTGTTTCTTCCAATCGACGCTGATGTTTTCTACAGCATATGTCGCGTCTTCTGTACTGAAATCCTCATACTCGAGCTGCTCAATTAATCCTGACTTAGAGAAGGCTGTGTAATCCAAATAGCTTTGCGCACTGCTCACCGCCTGCTCCTGAGAAACAGAGCCGCTGGATTCTTCCTCTTTTCGGCTTCCTGCTCAGCTTCTTCCTCAGCCTGGCGTTCTTCCTCTTCTTTAGTTTCCTGCTCGGCCTCTTCCTCAGCCTGGCGTTCTTCCTCTTCTTTGGCTTCCCGCTCGGCCTCTTCTTCTGCCTGGCGTTCTTCCTCTTCTTTAGTTTCCTGCTCGGCCTCTTCCTCAGCCTGGCGTTCTTCCTCTTCTTTGGCTTCCCGCTCGGCCTCTTCTTCTGCCTGGCGTTCTTCCTCTTCTCTGGCTTCCTGCTCGGCTTCTTCTTCTGCCTGGCGTTCTTCCTCTTCTTTAGCTTCCTGCTCGGCTTCTTCTGCCTTACGTTCTTCCTCCTCGCTGCTCGCTTGATCATCCGTTTCTTGTTCTTCTTCCTCGGCGGCTGTTGCTTCTTCTGCCTCTAATTCCGTCATCTCTTCTGCGGTATTTTCACCGGCTACTTCTGTGGAAGGATCAGACGGATTTACTATAGCCATTATAATGAAAAAATAAATAACAGAAGCAGTAATCATCTTCCACTTCGTACCAGAACGATACCCCGGAATCCGCTGATACCATTTTTTCTTCTCTTTATACCTCATAGAACTACCCCCTTTTTACATTTATTGGTTATAGCTTACCAAGAATAAGTTTCGCTGACAATCAACAATGAGAACACTTTCAGATAATTTTAGTTATATATTAAAAATCAAAATAAATATGATCTTTCTTAAAAAGTTTATCTATAATAAAACAAACAAAGACATTCCACTAGTTCAAAGAACTAATGAAATGTCTCTTTTTAGAAAGCTATTGTAGAAAAGGATTCTGTCAGCTCTCCAACTGAATATGATATTTATACCGATCGGCTCGATAATAAATTTCCGCGAACTCCACACCCTGTCCGTTATCAAACGAACAGCGTTCAATATACAACAAGGACGAGTATGGATCCACCTCCAGCTGCTTCTGCAGAAAGGAAGTGGCTCCCATGGCTTCAATCGTTTCATTCGCTGTCGTTAAGTGAATATTGTTTTGATCAAATAATTTATAAAGGGAGGCCTGGGGATCTGAAATATCCTTTTCCTCCATATCGAGCAAATGGACCGGGATAAATGAGCGGTGAACCCGACCTTTTCCCCGTTAATAATACGCAGACGCTCGATTTTGTATACTTTGACGTTTTCTTTCAAATACAGCTTGGTCAACACTGAAAAGGAGCATCTACTATCTCGAAACAATACCAGTTCGGAAAAGGATTCCCGTTAAGGTTGTCTTCACTGAAACTTGATATCTTCTTCAGCTGTAAACTATGTTTGGTATTCACTACGATGGTGCCGATGCCGGAGTGTTTTTTGACATACCCGTTCGTCTGCAGCATCTCCATGGCACGTCGAATCGTAATTCTGCTTACGCCATAGTTTTTTTGTAATTCCGGCTCAGAAGGCAGAATGTCCCCTACTTCATATTCTTTATTCACGATTTTATGAAGTAATTCATTGTACACTTTCTTGTACAGGGGCTCCTGCGTTTCAGTAGAGTAAACCATTATATCCGCTTCCAGTCTTAATTTATTCGAGAAGCTACAGCACCTGCCATATCGACTATCTTAAAGTCATTCGCCTTCTCTATAAAATTAATCATATCATAAAATTGGGAGTTTTTCTCACTAACGGCCCTACTACCGCTCCAACAATCGTCGCAATAGTATCCGTGTCATACCCAATATTTACGGCGTCTACAACGCTTGAAAAGCATTGCCTTCATTCGCTTTAATAATACCAAACGCACATGGGACCGCTTCGGATACATGCAGCCCGCTGCCCACCGTCTGATACAGCTTTAACAGGTTATCCTCTTTCGAGCCCGGCCGGTCTACGATATCAAACGCCAGCTTCATTCTTTCGACCACGCTTGCGCCTGCCACTGTTCTGCTGATCTCCTGCCCCAGCCGCTCTCCTTCCATCGCTCCGTACATCCCGGCATCAATGATGTCTTCAAACGTGACTCCGTCTTTTAAGGATTCACTCACCGCAGCCGCCACTGCACCGGCGCCTGATATGGCCAAATGATTATCATGAGTGACTCTTGTAATGTTATCGCATCCTTAAGGGCCTTATCTTTGTTTCCGGGGTTGAACAATCCGGCCGGCGATATTTTCATGGCTGCCCCGTTTGTCGCTTTGGACGCATAATCGACCGTTACCGCCCTGCCAGCGGCTGCATTTTCTTACTTTCGCCTTTATACATGGCAATAGCACTTCTCGTCGTTGGGCCTGCAAATCGGTTAAAATAGATCGGCATATTAGACCACTTGATCATCGCTTCTTTCACAGCTTCCGTGGTGATCTGCTGGTCGTTCGTCCCTAACACTTCTTTTATAATAAGATAAATTTGGGAAAAGTCATCGGTTACCTGTCCCGCTTCGTTTCCTAATGCAAACGCCGTTTCGCCCGGCTTTTGGAAGTCTCTGACTCCTCCGTTGAACATTTCCCTGATTTGATGAAACGACAGGTTCTCTGTCACTGCCCCCATGGCATCTCCCATTGCTGCGTATGCTAAACTCCCTAGTATTTTCTGTTCCATCATAATCTCTCCCTTTTTTCGATTATTCTTCTGTATTTTTCGGGTCTTTAAAGCCGAGTATCAGCGTAAGAATCAATGCCGACACAAAGGATATGATGAGCCCCACTACATAAGCCCATAAAGTTGGTCCTGCGAAGGCCGGAATCGTGGTCAGTCCGCCAAAAACGAAAGCATAGCCCACGACGTTAAATACACCCATAAACGCCCCGCCTATCGCCGCACCAACGCACCCGGCAATTAACGGTGTTTTCAACTTTACACCAATCCCGTAAATCGCCGGTTCTACGATCCCTGATAAAAATACCGCCACGATAGACGTGATGGAAAAAGATTTCAACGCTTTGTTTTTGCTTCGCAGGAATACGGCGAAAGCCGCTCCCGCCATAGCAAAGTTCGCGTTGGCAGCGTACGCTATAATACTCGACTGCCCGGTTGAAGCGATGTTCGGTATAACCACTGTTGTATTTGGAGCCCAGTGAACACCGAACATAATAAGGATGTTCCAAATGCCTCCGATGACAGCTCCTGAAATAACGCTGTTCGACGATATGACAAAATCAATACTGTTCGCCGACAGGATACTTAAATAGTTGCCAATCGGTCCGAAAACGACCGCTACGATCGGCACAAGCAGCAGCAGTAAGATGGTAGGAATGACTACCATATGTAAGCTGTGCGGCAGTTTATTTTTCATAAAGTGTTCCAGCTTCGACTGCACCCAGACGGTTAGAATAGCCGGGATAATCTGTCCGCTGTAATCAAAGATTGGCACAGGCAGTCCCATAAAACCAATCGACTCCGAAGAGCCTTCCACCAATGCCAGAAAATCAGGCATAATCAATGCTCCCATGACAGCCAAAGCTATATAGGGGCTGGTTTGAAACCTTCTGGCAGCGGTTATGGCAACCAGCAGCGGCAGAAAGTGAAAGACCGAGGTAGCCGCCAGGGTCAGCATTAAATTGGTTGTACTGTCTTCATTTAAAATGCCCATTTCTACGGCTAAAATGGTGAATCCTCTTAATAATCCCGCTCCGGCAAATAAAGGAAGCAGCGGCGTAAAGATACTTACTACTATCTCCAGAAACTGATTGAACCACCTCTTAAAGGAATGCTTCTCTTTTTTCTCTTCTTTGATATCTTCCTCATTGGTTATGTTTACTTTTTCTCTATCCTTTAGTTCTGTCAGATTAATAATTTCATCGTACACTTCGCCTACATTGGTTCCGATAATGATTTGAAAAGTGGAATCGGTATCGACTACCCCCATGACTCCTTTTGTCTCTTTAATCTTACTGCTGTCTACTACATCTTTATCCTTCAATTCCGTTCGTAATCTTGTGGCACAGTGAGTAATCGTTTGAATATTGTCTTCCCCGCCTAGCAGCATCACTAATTTCTTTGCTAGTGATTCCATAATTCCCCTCCTTCAAGATTAATAACAACTCACACTGATTACAGATTTATTTTTGTAAACATCATAACGTTATAATGTTTATATATGCATCATAGATAGTTTTCAAACAATTGTCAATTATTTAAATAATTTATAACGATTTTCTGTACAAAAATTAATGTGTGCAGCAAATAAAAAAAGCTTCTCCGGTTTCATTAAACCTGGAGATAGCCTTTATTGCTTCCTATTTAGCAGCTGCGGATTGTAAAAGTCGTTTAACAAAAGTTTCTGCGTGTTCTTTTTTGAAATCAACAATATACAAGCTTCCCGTTTTCCAGACAGGCTTAGGATTGTGCGGCAAAAAGATGGATTGGGCAGGGAGGTGTTCTATCAGAAGATCTGTAAATCTTATATTATACTCCAGCTCGTAATTTTAGAGTAGGGAACTTTTTGGGCAATCACTATTTTATGATTCTTGCAGGTATAGGTGATCTGGTGATTTTCTGTATGTTTACTAATTTCCCATCCACTGGCTTCTTCCGCCTCTTTGATCACCTCATCAATCACATCGAATAAATTATCGACCCATCTTTTTGTTTGTTACTCTTTTGTTTAAATATATTCACTTTGGCTTCTTCTGTTAACTGTCCTCTTCTCTCACTCGTAAAATTTGATCCATTGCTGCTCCTCCTCATGTAACGCTTTCTATCATACTAATGCATAAACAGCATATTAGCTCGTTAAGAAGCCTGCCAATAAAAGAGAGTCTCTCAAACAAAAAAGCTTCCTGGGCTCAGTAAACCCGAAGGAAGCTTTCTTTTATATTCACTTTATTTAAGGAGCGCTGTCCATCAACAAGCTTCTTTCCTGTTCGGTAGCTTCTCTTCCATTCTCCAAGAGCTCTTTTTCGTTAATTTGATACATAGCCGGCTTATTGTCTTTTGGTTCACCGTTCTGCATGGTGAATCCTTCTACGTTGCTGTACCACAATCCGTCATCATCTTTTCGTACCTTTGTCTCAATCACCCGAAACAGTTCTACTACTCCTTTAGATTCAAAAGGCAGTACATAATCGTGTCCTTCTTTAATCTCCATGTGTAAACCTCCTTGATGCTGACTAACCATTTATTTAGTTCCAGGATCTATCTGCCTTCTTAAATAGAACCCTCATTATCTATTCCCGTATAAGCTCTAAAAAAAACACGTCAGCCTTTTTTCCGGAACGGGCGGCTTTATCATCTTGTCTTACCGACGTCCTAGTATTCCGGTTTCATTTCCGCTTTCTGGACGTCTGAATAATCCTGGCGGTAAGATTTTCCTTTCCACAAAATAATCAGCGCAATCACCAGGCCTGTAACCGCAAAGGCCAATATGATATTTTGAATAGCAAATCCATTCGAAACAAACAGCGTAACGCCTGCATACGCAATAGGATCAAATCCATTCATCGCCAGAAAGATGACGCTCATCACACGCCCCATAATTCTCCCATCAATTTTTTCATGAACGGAGGAAAAGAACGGATGTAAACGAAAGTCATGAAAAACCCTATAAAGAAGGCAAGTCCCGCTAATACATAAAGGTTTGATACCTGGCTGAAGGTAACAGCCACCATCAGTATGGCAAGAAGTCCGATAATAGAGACAATGCCTCTTCGGGTTATTTTCACTGCTCCAATGATGACTGAACTCAGCAGCATTCCACACCCAATGACACTTCTATATAACTTAAATTGATCGGGGAGCCTCCATGTAAGTCAACAAGAATGGGAATGCCGATCTGTATGGCACCGAAAGCAAAGAAGTTCAGCGTAATCAGGACTAGAATGCCTGTCATTAAAAAGCTGCTGGATTTAATATAGGAAAACCCTTCCTGCATCTTTAATGGGGTCTGTTTCACCGTATTTTCTACATCCCCTCTTTTAAAAACGGAGGAAACATAAAGAAAGCAGATAAAAGGACCACAATAACAGCAGCAAAATAACCTGTTGTTACACTGGAAGCTTCCATGACAGCCCCTGCTAAAATGGGACCTGCGATAATCCCAATCTGGCTGCTCCCTGGTAAAACGCGTTCGCCTGCTGAATCTGAGACTCTGTACAATCTTCGGTATCAGAGACGCACTGGCCGGTCCCTGAGAACGCGTCAATGTTCCAAAAAGCATCCCAAACAGGACCAGGTACCACATCGACATAGTATCTGCTGTTCAGCAGAAAAATGATGAACAAAAAGATCCCCTGCGCCAGGCTCGTACTAAACATAATGGTCGTTTTTTGAATCTATCCGCAAGACGCCGCCAAAAACCATCATCACAATCGTGGTACAGTGATGGCTATAAGAACAATGCCAATGACTCCACAGATCCCAGTTCCGATATAACATACCAGGTGGTGTCATAAAAACATCGTATAGCCCATCACCGCCAGAAATCCGGCAATCAATATAAAAATAAATGTTCTGTTTCGAAATACAGATGGCTGTGCCACTATCATTCACCCAATTTCTCTTAGTGAATTCAATAGTAGACTGTGACGTAACGTCCTCCGCAAGGGTTTATGGAAAATTTATTTAGTACTTGCTATATGTAAAAAAACGGCATAAAAAAAATGTTTATAAGAAAAGGTCTTTAAACTTTTTTCTTCGGAAATATTATTTACATTTATGGTATATTTTATTAAACGCTTAATACGTTATTAGAAAAGAGGGCGACACTATGGGATTCTGGTATTTCCTTATATTGTTTGCAGGTATCTTTTTAATTGGCATGGTTTTTCTCAAACGTTCCATGAATAAGGGAAAAAAACTGCCTCTGGTATTAGCAGGAACTGTATGATTGCTTTCTCTTTATTTATGTTCCAGGATGGCAGTGCAGAAATCGTAGATAGTTTATTAAAATCTTTTAATATTCAACTTTAACAGAGCTATTTATTTAACAACACCTCAAATGCTTCGGTAAGAAACCGGACCATGCGCTCCGGCAGCAAGGACGTATACGGCTGCATTCGCTCGTATAACTCTTCGTTCGCTTTTTCATCCTCCGTCATCCACTCTTTTAAATAGCTGTTCCCCATTAACTCCTCTAACTGCTTCTGCACGAAATCGCTGTCCGGGGAATAATCATGGATAACTGCCTGATTAATAATCGTCAGTAACTGTAACGAAAGCCTGTCTAGCTCTTTTTGTTTGGCTTTATCCGTCGGGAAGATATTATCGACAACCTCCTTCGGATAATACTCCTTGAATATATCCCGCTGCACGTCTTCAAAAAGCATGGAATTCATAAGCAGCATCAGGATCTCCGCATCCAGCTCTTCCTTTCGTTCGCTGTCTTTTACAGATTTAATCCGTTCAATCATTTCCAGTGATGCCTCAATATTGTCTCTCTTTCTTATTAATACTTTTTCCTGTACATCAATCATTTTTTCAAAAGAATACCCCGGTTCCTCAAACCGATCTTTAATTTCCTTTAAGGAGAGCCCCAGACTTTGCAGTAACCTGATATTATGAAATATTTTAAACTCTGTAGTCGTATAGACATTTTGCCCTTTCTCATTTTTTTCGGTCGGCACTGATAGCTAGCCGATAGTGCCTTAACGTCCGTACCGTCGTATCCGCGATTTGTGCAAATCTGCTTATGGTTAATTCCATGGTTCATCTATCCCCAATCTATACTGAAAATATAGTTTTATTATAACAGCAGCTGACTGAGCAGGAGCCAGTCAAAAAACGCCCCTTATGTTCAATGAACACAAGAGGCGTTCTTATTAATTGAACACATCTTCCCTGTACTGGAAAGCAATGCTGTCACTGAGGAACGTCCTCTTCGATCGTACCGTCTCCATATACGTTATAGAAACCAACGGTACCGCTTCCCCCGTCTTCTATAAGGGATTTGCTGGAGGCTTTAAAGGTATAGAAGAATTCTCCTTGATCATTCTGATGAATCTCGCCATTGCTGCTGAAAACCAGGTCATCATTGTCGAGTTCTGCTGTCAAAGCAGCTTTCGCGTCTCCTACCTGAAACCGTTCATTTGCAAGTAACTGCACCCATGTGTTTATTCCCACCACACCATCTATGCTGAGACCTTTTTCAGATTGAAATTGACGAACCTGCTCTGCTGTTTCCGGACCGAACACTCCATCTACGTCTGTATCAAAACCATAATAAATAAGTTTCTCCTGCACAAATTCTACTTCAATACCGCTGCTTCCCTGCGATAGAGTAGGTTGATGCTCCGGCGCTACGTCAGCTACGGGATGAGAAGTGGACGTTTCATTTACAGGAGCCGGACTGTCCGCAGCCTCTGTTGATTGGCCGGCTACAGGTGACATCAGAAGGGCTACAGCAGGAATTGTCATGAACCATTTCTTTCTCATTTGGAAAAAACCTCCTAAATTTTAGTATATAATTGGGTTACCCCACTTCCGCCAAACAAAACATTTCAGTGTGATTGCAACAGCTTGTTACATTACAGCTAGCAGCCATTTATTACGCAGCAGCAGGGATCTTTCCACTCCAGCTATTACTCCTAAGACTACAATCCAGAAATTCTCCATAGCGGAATACTCAAATGGTGATACAAAAACGCCTATATTTTCAGCTATCCACGGAACTTGAGAAATAGGTTCTATTAATTGTGGTAATCCTAAAACAAATGTAGTTAATAACATTAGTATCGATATAGCCCAATGAGTCTGCTTGTCAGGGGAAATTGATTGTCCAAACTCAGACGTAACCCTCTGAGCGACCGTTTATCAGGATACAAGGGATACTCGATTCTTCCTCTGTAACATAATGCATTCGTTTAATTCCATAAGAACCGGATGCTGCTTCAATAAATCCGTTTTCTACCGGAAAAACAGCTGGAAGTTTTGAGTAGGCGATATGTCTGCCTTCCCGGTATAAATCAGCTCTAGGTTCTTCTACGAAATAACTGCAATTGACAGCGTAGTTCAGCCTTCCTTTTCATTGGTTTTTATTTCTATATGAAATAAGGAACGAGTAAACATATGCCACAGTTTATATTTTTTTAGCGGATGACCATCCCTTTTTTGACCTTTTTCAGACGTCTATTACGTCGTTTAAACCGAAACATGGGCAGGTACACCTACCTTTCTATAGTGAGAATTTTTAATCCGTTAAAAAAGCTTGCTCCCCAGGGTTTTCATGAACGCTGCACGGAGTCAGCGCAGGTCTGGTATGACGGGTTTTGAAGCATATAATTATCGTAATAAAAATAATCACAATGGATGGGAGAAGTACGATACCGCTTCCTCCATACCGGCTGACCGATCAACATCCGCCAGCAGATCGGTACGCAGTACAGTGGCTA
The DNA here is from genome assembly GCF_023845525.1 of Sinobaca sp. H24. NCBI lineage: Bacteria > Bacillati > Bacillota > Bacilli > Caryophanales > Sporolactobacillaceae > Sinobaca > Sinobaca sp. H24. The sequence goes on along the minus strand of NZ_JALBWT010000008.1, from coordinate 108,785 downwards.
AGACATAGGTGAGCGAGTTATTCAGTGCGTGAATCACAATTGCATATTCCAGGCCTCCTGTCCTCCACGTAATCAATGCAAACGTAACACCAAGCAGGATGTAATGCAGGTTGAACCATGGGTCAGGCGACAGATGAATGGCAGCGAATAACAGGCTGGAAACAGCAATACCGCTAATAAGAGACATTCGGGGATTTTGAAACCAGCCGGCGGCTATCCGGAAAACAAGTCCCCGGAATCCGTATTCCTCTCCAGCACTCTGAAGAGGCACGATTAATATACTTAAAATAAAAATAATAAGCAGATCACTGACGTTCCATTCGGTAGTCGTGTAAGGAGCATACAAGTTTAAGATAACGATACATACCGTCATAGGAGGAAGAGTAAACAGCACCGCACGACCAAATACTTCCGGCCGGAAGGTGGAAAGAACAGAATGCAGGTCGGCCCCCTTCATTCCATACAGCCAGCGCTGTATACACATACTCCATGGAATAAGCATGGCAATCGCAAGAAAGTTAGCTGCCATGTATACAGGGGTGTAGTCTGTGCCCCCTTTTGCCGGACTCACGCGTCCGAAGATACGGGTGTCGATTTCACCTCCGATAAAGGAGAAGGTGATAACAAAGAAAAAACATGCCGCCAATAAGAAGAAGAAAAGCTAATAAGCCACGCCATATATGCCTTTTACTGGTTACTAGTACACGGTGGTACGGAAGGTGTTCCGGTACAGAGTACGTTTCTTTTTTCAGCATCAACGTTTCCTTCTTTCTAAAGTTTCCTGTCTCCCCGTGTCTTTAACGATTCAAAAAGAATTATTGAACCATTTTTATGATGCTCTTCACGAGCTTTTCACTGTACTCTTCAAGATCCAGCTTATTTTCGTATTGTGGTAATGACATGGATCCTGATATAGCCCCCCGGATAACTACCGCAATCACGTTAGGGTCAAAATCGCTAAATTCTTTGGATTCCTGCCCTTTGGAGAGGATATCTTTTAACAGCACATTTAATTCGTCTTCCTCATCCACCTCTACCAGATAATAGGGAATATTGTCCGGGGTGCGGCCGTTAAACACAATTTCAAGTAAAGCGATATTATTGGCACGGTTCGTGCCCTGATAGGCTAAGCCTGCTTCTATAAAAACCATTAATTTTCCCATGTACGTTTGTGTCTGTTCTACTTTTTCCTTAATAAAAGACCGCTCCTGCTGCACCAAATACATTAACGTATTTCTCATCAGATCTTCTTTACCGGAGAAATGGTAAGAGATAAGCCCTGTACTTATACTTGCTTTCTTCGCTATTTTGGAAAGACTGGTGCTGGAATATCCAATATCTTGTAAAACCTCTATAGATGCTTTAATAATTTGTTCCTTCGGGCTTCTGCTATTAAATATTGTTTATCTGTCATTTCTTCATCCACCTTAAAATTATTGATTGGTCATTTTTTATTTTGATCGATCAATCAACTTTATAGTAACCGCATACCTATACCTCTGTCAATGTTTTTTGCCAGCTTTTCTATACGCAGAAATAGCATAAGGTGCTAAAAACGCAAAAAAGCATCCCACCTGTTCACTGAACAGATGGGACACTCTTATCATGCTATTTAGTTGGAATGGGCTGTTCATCATGTTGTTCTAAAAGCTGAACCTTGTAATAGAGCTCTGGCTTTTACTACATCATGCCGCCCATACTTCTTGATAAAAGAAAGAAATGCATGGTTTTTGTATTGTAGTTCATTTTAACTGATATATCAGTGCTTAGAGCAGTTCACTAGTTTACCCTAGTGAACTCTTTTTTATACTTTTTCATTTAATTGTGTGAGTAAAATGTGAGCATTTACTTCTTTTAGAAGCATGCTGATTTGAAACTTGAGTTATTTACTAATTAATTTATTTTTATAATACCAACTCATCTTTAGTAATTTTTTTAACAAGTCATCTGCAAATCACCTATAAATCAATTGTTTTTTACTTTAGTTAATATAACAGTTTTCTCTTTTTTAAACGAAATGTACGACTTTAATCCCTTCCCAATACCGCTCTCTTTTTTGTTCGTAAATTGAAAGTATCTCTGATTAATTTTTCTTCTTCTTCCGTGAAGAAACCTTCCTTGAGTTTTTCTATAAAAGTATCTCGTAATAAAAATTCTTTACTAACCTCTAATAACTTTGTTTTTGCTAATAGATTTGTGTTACGAAATGTAGTGAATATTTGCTCTGCTATACGCTTTTTCTCTTTGTTAAAACGGTAATTTTTAAATTTATGAAGTAGTATTTCGGAAGTCTCAATAATGTAATCATCATCGTTTTCTTTAAACATATCTATTAATAAATTTGTGAATTTCATATTACTTATATTGTTTTGAGAGGGAGCACACAACTTCAACAAAATCATTCTAAAACTTTTTTCTCTAAAATCTTCAGAACTTAATGCATTGTTTAATAAATTGGTTCTACTAGGATTATCTAATGACTCAAGTAAGACACTAATAATCACTTCTATATCTATTTCTTCTCTTATACCCTCAAACAAAACCTGTACTTTTTGCTTTTTATCGAGTTTCATAAAGAATTTATTTACAACATTTTGTATTGTAGATAACTTGGAATTCAAAACATCTAATTCTAATCTACTAGTATTAATCAATAACTGAACCATTGAGTTCTCTGATATAAAAGAGAAAAAAGAGAACAATTCTTCTAGAAAGTTTTCTATTTTTATCGAGAAATTTTCCACTAAGAAAGTTACATACTCATTTAAATTCTTATTTTTCTGTGTCGCATGTTCTCTAGTAGATTTCAAGAACTCGAACGCATCCATTTTTGAAGAGTCTGTTGTAGCATTCTTCACACTATAAGATCTTAAAGCTACTATCTTATCTTTGGGCAAATGAGTTCCTATGTTTTTTAAAGCCTTTATAGCCAAATCTGTTTGGCCCGCTTGAGTTACCCCTCCTTCTATCACAGTTAAAAAGTTTTTAATATCAGTTTCATCTAATACAAAAGAAGTAATAGAGAAAAGATTAATGAAATCATTTGCCCAATTTGTGTTTTGATTCCATTTGTTATTTCTGAACTCTTGAATTCCTATTTTCATTGTTTCTTGGATATAGGCTGCGTTTTCTTTTTCTTTTATAAGAATCGAATACAGAATATACACTCGCTCTAAAATAACCGCATCATAAGAATTTAACTTCACGAAAGTTTTGAGTTTCTCAAAAAGACGTTTTCTTTGTTCATTAGTAAACTTTTCATTGAACCTAGAAATAAGTACATCAAAAGAAGAAGTTTCTAAAATATTATTGAATATATGTTCATAGGTGTTTCATAAATACCAAAGTTACTTTCACTTTGTTTCATGCCGTAATCTATTAAATTTAATAATTCTTCTTCTATATATATTTCTTCATTTGAAAACAGATTAATAATAAAATCGTCAAATTGATTTGCTAATCCTTTAATCGAATTTAAATTAAATGGAATTTTTTGCAGTATAGAGGAAATTTCATTTACCTGCTTTTCATTCACCTTCAAGACAGTTACTGATTCGATTATAGAAGATCCTATGTCTTCTTCAATTTCTTCTACGACCGCCTCCACTAATTTTAAAGTACTTATCAAGTATTCCGATCCCCCTGCTTTAATAACAGTAGAAATCGAGTTAATAAATGATTCAGAATCTAAGATTCTAATTTTTGGAGCTATCTCGTAAAAAGTTTTCATTTCTAATGAAAGTACTGCATCATCTGCAATCTCCATATCACTTATTAATTGACTATAAAATGGAAAACCAAAATAATTTTCAAAATGCTGTGGATACTTAAGGTATAGTTCATGAATATTTTCAAAACTATAGTAGTTATATTCTTCATCGGAATCGTTTAAAAAGTTTTTCATTTCTTGCCTTACTGATTTCGGCAATTTTTCTTCTAAATCAAAAAGTATTTTCAGAGACTCTGTTATTCTCATTGTAAACTCTTTATTCGTAAGCTCTTTTCCTAGTTCATTTTTCCATTTTGTATTTTTTGTGAATAACTCTTCCAACATTTTTACAATGGCTTTTTCAATGCCCATTTTATTATCTGCTAAAAAGTAGATATTTAACATATCTGACAACGACAATTGCCAAAATCTAATTTGAGATAAATCAATAGTATTTAACCTAGAGGAAATAATATTTGCAAAATTATTCTTTTCTTCATCAATAATACTAACAATAGGAACTGCTGCTTTAATTACTAACGATATATCTTTAGATGCTGCTTGTTTAATAACTTCAATTATTGCTTGGGTTAGATATATATTCTCACTTGTTTCTTTTAAAATATCTAAGACTGGTTTTTCATTTCCGTTGGTTAAGCTCTGAAGAATCATACGTTGTTTTTCATCTCCAGCTTTAAGACCAATTACATCTTGCCCCAAATAGATAAAAGGGGCAATATTATCTACATTAATATGTTCGTTTCTTGTAAGAAAGTTCACTAGTCCTTCAAAATCTTGCTTAATTTGATAATCGCCGTTCTTATTATTGAAAAATTTTTTCACAGAAGACTTAGTTTTTTCTTTTTCTCTTTCACCATATTGATAAAAATAAAGAAAATCCTCTAAATAATTGTAGTCTTTAACTAGTTCTACGTAAACTTCATTATAGTCTGATTGAATAACAGAAATTTTCGCTAGATATTGTAATCCTTGATCATTAGTAAGCAACTTATCTTCTAGTTTCCGACCATCCGCCTCCCTAGCACGAGCTATAAGTAAATTATTAGCAAAAGTGTTCATGATTTTTTTCACTTGTCTAGGCGTACTAACATCAGTATGGATTAAGATGTCTGTAAGTTCTCGAAATAAACCATTACATATCTCAACAAGGTCCGGTGCTTTCTGGTTAGTAATTTTAATAGCAAAATCGCTCATATCTCTTTCTATAATGGGAGGTAACGATATTCTAAAATGAAATAACTTATCAAGAAATAGTTCTCCATCCACATCCAATGATTTATTTAATTTTTCTTTCTCTAAAGCATTTATTAAAATGTTATTATCACACGTAACTATAAATACACATTCATTTATCTCAACAAAGGCTTTAATAGCATCTAAAGCTGCAACCACTTTCTTTGTAGTAAGTCTATCCAAATCGTCCACAACCACTATTAATTTCTTAAACTTCGGATTCTTTTTCTTATATGTTGCAATTTCCTTCTTGAATAATTCCTCATATTCGTCTGCTGTTTCAATTGGTTTAATTAAATGAACATCCGCATATTTTCTTTGAAGTGCATCCTTAACAAAAAATCGAAGCAATAATAGCAAAGGACTTATAATAATTGGCACCCAAATATTATTTTGAAAGTTAGAAAATGTATTTTGCACATTATCTAGAAATGTATTAGCAGTAAATATAGCATTAATACCATCAATCGCATACAAAACAAAAAGCACCACAATAGATGTAATAACCCAAAGCACTAAAAGTGTTAGTAATAAAGGAAAAATATTCTTAAGAGCATTTCTAGGAGACAAGGTAGCTGTCTCATGATTAATACTTCCAGATACCTTCCTCAAATTTTCGCCCCAGGTTGTTGAGACCGACGAGTCGACATTAGGATTAAACTCTTTGTATAAGTTTTTAAGAAAAGCCTTTTTTAAAGAATCATTTTCATACTTCCATGCATTAATTTCGTGAATCCTGACTTCAGATCTTCCTTTTAATTCTTCTTTTAAAAAATTAATAATTGAAGATTTACCGACTCCCCATTTTCCAATTAAAGCGATATTATAAGGTGGATCGTGCTCTATAATGATTTTTTTCAAATTCTTCGCGTAATCTTCATGGTGAAATTCATCATTTTCTTTACTTATCAGTGCAGTATCTTTCAAAAAATAAGTCTTATTTTCACTAGTATTTGCCAAATAGTTCAACCCCTCGTATAGAAATAAATAGTGAAGTTATTTGTACTACCAAATATATAAAAATTTCTCTCATTTGTAGCCTTAGACTTTCTACCATTAACTCAACCTTTTAATAAGAACCTCTTCTAAAACTAACTTTAGCTAATCAAGTAAATAATAATATCTCTTCGATCACCTATGAAATTTAATCCCAGCTCTATCTGATTTTAGCTCGTTCTAATTGCTCTTTTAATTCCTTTTAACTGCTTTTATATTTCAATTAGCTTTTTTAATATTTAATAAGCTAATCTTTAATCCTTTTGTTAGTTCTTTTTAAATTTATTGTCACTACTTTTAAATCTTATTCTTTTCATTTTATTTTCTACTCGAGTTGAATTATTTATAGATTCATTTTTATCTTTAACACATTTAACAATTTTTCCATTCTTTTCAGTCATTACTACCCAATCACCTGGCCGGGTATCATGAGAGATCTTATTTTTATCCACTATATATTCCCTTCCAATCTCTTCAGCCAGTATTACAGCGTACTTATCGTCTTCAATACGATCTAGCACCCCTTTTACTTCCATCACTTATCCTCCTATACACGCGAGTCCTTCTGCTTTTATCTCATCCACCCGAGCGGGACCTATTCCATTAATACGTTCCATATCATCTATAGAACTAAAAGGTCGTAGTTCTTCTATTTGTTCTGCACGTTCTACTCCTATTTGATTAATACTCTGCAGCTGCTCACTCGAGGCAGCGTTAATATCGATACACTCTCCCTGGGCTTCCTCTTCTACATTTTCATCAGGATTATTGCTTGAATGTTCAGACTCATTATCAGATGACATAATATCTTCAGAAGTACGTTCTTCCTCTTTCATGGTCTCAATATCATACGACTCTCCATCACTCGTCACGACAATCGTCCCGTCTACACTAGTACCGTATACCTCCGTACCCCGCCCTTCTAATGCTTCAAGCACCGAATCATGGGGATGGCCGTACTGGTTATTTTCTCCGGCTGAATAAATGGCTACTGCAGGATCGACTTCATCGATAAAAATGGAGGAACTGGACGTGTCTGATCCATGATGACCCAGTTGTAAAATATCCGTTTCCAATGTATATTCGCGGCCTTACAATTTGTGCTTCTGTCGCTTCTTCTACATCCCCTGTAAGCATGACAGAAAAATCATCTCCGTATTGAAAACGAGCGGCTAGGGAGTTATTATTCTCGTCGCTATCCAGGTTTTCCGGATTAATCATTTCTATCTGCAGCGGTCCTACATCATATATGTCTCCCGCTCTCGATTCCTCGTACCCTACATCATAATAATCAATAGCATCGATGACACGTTCAAAGGTTTGAGACGTTTGAATTTCGCCGGACATAAATACTTCCTCTACTGAGAAGTCTTCGATAATCCTGTCAGCTTGGCCAATATGATCAGCGTGTGGATGACTAAGCATCATGACATCTATGTTTTCAATTCCTTCCGTGTTCAAATAATGGACTACATCGTCTTGGTTCCAATCCCCCGCATCAAAAAGGACAGCATAGTCTTCGTCACCTTCACTGTATTCAAATAACGTAGCATCTGCTTGACCGGCATCTATAAAATGCACTTTAATATCCTCTATAGGCTCTGTTTCTTCGCTTATTTGATCTTCATATGTTGGCTTTTCCTGTGCTGTTTCTACTGGTTGAACTGCTTCTTCAGGCGAGCTGGCTTCTACTTCTGTCGCCTCAATATGAGTTTCCTCGCTATCAACTGCTTTTTCACTATTACACCCAGCTGCAACTAATAAAAAGCTACCAAGTAACATAGATATGTACTTCATTTCCATACTAAATACCCCCTTCTTTAGTTTATCATTTTAACTGGGAGTGAAGGAGGTAAATATCACAAAAATTGTATATTGTAATCTTGCTTACTATTAATAAAAATTAATAACGCTATATTCCAGTCTTATCATCAGAATCGTAAACTCCTTGTTTTACATTTTTACATTCTCCTATAGTCAGAAATTAGAAATCTTTACCTTTGCTTGCTATCTTCATTACTAAATCCTGCCTACACTGTTTCATTAGAATTTTTCAATAAGCTGTTTTGCTCCTTGATTAAATAAGTACCGTTCTAATTCATTATTATTTAACGTTAAGATAAGTGCTTATTAAAACATTTTGATACAATTAACCAATGAATATATGGAGGTGGTTCTAATGAAAGCAACTGAAACTAACTTATTACAATTTCTTAAAGGACCAAAACAATTTGTTATCCCAATCTATCAACGTACATATAGTTGGACTAAGAAAGAATGTAAACAACTTTGGAAGATATTGAGAGAGCCGCCATGGACGATAATATGTCTGGTCATTTTATAGGTTCTGTGGTTTACGTAGAGAAGGGTCTGTACCATGTAACATCAGTCCCAAAGCTTTTAGTTATTGATGGACAGCAACGATTAACTACCTTAAGCCTTATACTTGCTGCCTTCTCTGAGTTAATACAGGAAGATGAAAAAGAAGCATCTTTAATTACAGCAAAGAAAGCGAGAAACTATTATTTATTAAATCAAGATGAAGAAGATGAAGAACATTACAAGCTTCTACTCACCCAAAAAGATCGCGCTACCTATATGGATTTATTAGATAATCGAGAATTAAATGATGAGTATTCAAATAGAATTGTAGAAAATCATTCGTACTATAAAGAAATAATGAAAAAAAGTAAGCTAACCCTTGATGAAATTTACCAAGGAATTAGTAAGTTAATTATGGTCGATATTTCTCTGGATAGAGACAAAGATAACCCGCAGCTAATATTTGAAAGTTTAAACTCTACGGGCCTTGATTTATCTCAAGCTGATTTAATCCGTAATTACTTTTTAATGGGATTAGAAGAAGAGAAGCAAAAAAGATTATATAATAACTATTGGTCTAAACTTGAGAAGAGGTTTGGACATTTGGAAGATACGCGCTATTTTGACCGCTTTATTCGAGACTATTTAACTCTCAAGACAGGTAATATTCCAAAGATTGATTTTGTATATGAAGCATTCAAAAATTATGTTTGGCAAAATGAAGAGAGCACAATAGAGGAAATTATCACAGAGGTATTTAAATACGGAAATTACTACATTAATCTGACCTTAAGTGTAGATGATCCCTTATTGGATGTAGGATTCAAAGATATTCGCACACTTAAAGTCGATGTTTCTTATCCATTCCTTCTTAAAGTGTATGATGATTTCACAAATAATCTTATTACCCGTGAAGATTTCTTGGAAATTCTTAAACTAGTTAGCAGCTATGTGTTTAGGAGAGCAATCTGCGCGATTCCTACAAACTCTCTTAACAAAACCTTTGCATCTTTGATTAAAGAAGTAGATCTAGATGCATATATAAAGAGCACAAAAGCAGCGTTATTGTTAAGAACGAGCTATAGAAGATTTCCATCTAACGAAGAATTTAAACAAGAACTAGTTGTAAAAGATGTGTACAACTTTAGGAACCGTAATACACTACTCGGAAAATTAGAAAATTATAATAGAAAAGAACCAATTAGTGTAGAAAATTATACAATTGAACATATTATGCCGCAGAATAAGAATGTTCCTTCGGCCTGGCAATCAGAGTTAGGAGAAGAATGGAAAAAGATTCACAATACCTATCTTCATACGCTTGGTAACATAACTTTAACTGGATATAACTCAGAGTTGAGTGACCGATCTTTTAAAGAAAAATCTAGTCTGCACGGTGGGTTCAAAGATAGTCCGTTATGGTTGAACCAAAGTGTAGCAGCTATTGAAAAATGGAATGAAACAGCCATAAAACAAAGAGCAATGGTTCTGCAGATCGAGCAGTAGAGATATGGCATATCCTGATTTAAGTGAAGAAGAACTCGCTGATTATCAGTTAAAAGAAAAAAATGTCGAAGAGCAAAGCTATACGTTAAACACATATAAAGATGCTTTCAGTCCTGAAACCTTTGAAATTTTGAAGAATTGAAGTTAAAAATCCTTAATTTGATAATTCTATTAACGAGAAATACAAGAAGTACTATATTGCTTATAAAATAGAAGATCATAACTTTGTAGATATAGAGCCAAAGAAAATCCATTTAAAATTGTGGTTGAATGTAAAGGCAAATAGCCTACACGATCCTCAACATCTACTAAAGATGTATCAAATATAGGTCATCGAGGAAATGGTGAGTTGGAGATAAAAATCACCCCTGATATTAACTTAAACCATGTTATGGATTTAATTAAACAGTCTTACGAACAAAACTTAGAATTTGATTTAACAAACTAACTATTTAATTGAAAAAAAGGTGCTTCTCAATGATGAGAAGCACCTTTTAGCTTTTGCTATTAAATTTCTATATGCAAATCGGATAATGATGAATTAGCTTTTTCACATTTTAATCAAAAAGTGAAAGCTTATATTACATCATGCCGCCCATTCCGCCCATGCCACCGCTCATGTCGGGCATGCCGCCGCCGTAGTCACTGCTGGACTCCGGCTTTTCTGCGATTACGGCCTCCGTTGTGAGGAACATCGCAGAAACGGAAGATGCGTGCTGTAGTGCAGAACGGGTTACTTTTGTAGGGTCGACGATGCCGGCCTCTACCATGTTTACCCATTCGTTGGTTGCGGCGTTAAAGCCGATGCCAATTTCTTCGTGCTTCATTTTTTCTACGATAACGGAGCCTTCAAGGCCTGCGTTTAAGCGCGATCTGGCGAAGCGGCTCTTCTAGTGCACGAACCACGATAGATACGCCTGTTGCTTCGTCGCCTTCCGCTTCGATAGCGGCAAACCGTCTTGTATACGTTCATAAGCGCGGTACCACCACCGGATACGATACCTTCTTCTACTGCTGCACGCGTAGAGTTCAAGGCGTCTTCGATGCGGAGCTTGCGCTCTTTCATTTCTGTTTCGGATGCGGCTCCGACTTTCACGACAGCGACACCGCCGGAAAGCTTCGCAAGGCGCTCCTGAAGTTTTTCTTTATCGAATTCAGATGTTGTTTCTTCGATCTGGGATTTAATCTGGTTCACACGGTTCGAAATTTGATCCGGCTGGCCATTTCCTTCCACGATCGTTGTGTTGTCTTTATCAATGGTAATCTTGTTGGCATTACCAAGCATATCGACTGTAGCTGTCTTCAGGTCAAGGCCTGTATCTTCTGTAATAACCGTACCGCCTGTAAGCGTAGCGATATCTTCAAGCATGGCTTTACGGCGATCACCGAATCCAGGTGCTTTAACGGCTACTGCGTTGAACGTGCCGCGGAGCTTGTTTACTACTAGTGTAGCAAGTGCTTCGCCTTCTACGTCTTCTGCAATAATCAGGATTGGACGGCTCTGCTGAACCACCTGCTCGAGTACCGGAAGAACTTCCTGAATGTTGGAGATCTTCTTATCGGTAATAAGAATGTACGGGTTATCAAGCTCAGCCGTCATCTTATCGGAATCCGTCACCATGTAAGGAGACGCATAACCGCGGTCAAACTGCATACCTTCTACGACTTCAAGCTCGGTATCAAGTCCGCGGGACTCTTCTACTGTGATAACGCCGTCGTTTCCAACGCGCTCCATTGCTTCAGCGATAATTTCGCCGACTTCGTCAGATGCAGAAGAAATAGCTGCTACCTGTGCGATGGACTCACGGCCTTCGATTGGCTTGGAAATTTTCTGCAGTTCATCTACAGCAAGCTTCGTCGCTTTTTCGATACCTTTGCGGATACCCATTGGATTCGCGCCGGATGTTACGTTCTTCAGACCTTCCTGGATCATAGCCTGGGCAAGAACGGTTGCTGTTGTCGTACCGTCACCGGCAATGTCGTTTGTTTGCTTGCTACTTCGGATACGAGCTGCGCGCCCATGTTCTCGAAGTTATCTTCTAATTCGATTTCTTTTGCGATCGTTACACCATCATTGGTGATAAGCGGGGAACCGAATTTTTTCTCAAGAACGACGTTGCGTCCTTTCGGTCCAAGCGTTACTTTTACTGCGTTAGCTAGTTCGTCAACACCGCGCAGCATTGAGCGGCGGGCGTCTTCGCGGAACTTAATATCTTTAGCCATTAATTGTACCCTCCTGAGTGCGTATTTGTTTCGTTGGGTGCTGCTTTTATACGTTCATTAAAAGAATGATTAGTTTACGACTGCAAGAATGTCGCTTTCACGGATGATTAAGTACTCCGTACCGTCAAACTTTACTTCTGTTCCGGAATATTTGGAATAAATCACTTTATCGCCTTCGTTTACTTCAAGCGGGCGTCTTTCTCCGTTGTCTTTTACTGCACCGGATCCAACCGCTACTACTTTGCCTTCCTGCGGCTTTTCCTGGGCAGATCCCGGCAGGACGATACCGCCTTTAGTAGTTTCTTCTGATTCAACTTGCTCAATGATAATACGGTCACCTAGTGGCTTTAACAAGGTAGAACCCTCCTTCAGAGTTAGCGTAAAGTCATGGCGTCCCTTGAAAAAACGGGCGCTGGCCTTTACTGTTTTTCATTTTTAGCACTCGGATGTACTGAGTGCTAATCCACTTATTATATTAATCATTCTGCTTTTGTTTTGCAAGCCCTTCCCGAAAAAAAGTTTCTGCTTTTTCGCACCGGACCCTTTCTTCTTGTTCCCGTCCTCTCTGATTTTTAATCTTATTTTCTCTGCCGCTTCACAATTGTTTCACATGCATTATCGTAAGGGATCTGCCGCCTGCTGTGGTACAATGACGGTTGGTACGGCGTAAAAGCCGCTGAAAGATCTTACTTATGTTAAGGAGTGGACGTTATTGAATAAGCGATATTGGGCGATACTGGTGACATATATTGCTATGCAGCTCTCCGGTATTATCGGCATTCCGCTGCTGCTTGCAACCGGAATGGATACCACACAGAGTGTTGCTGTATGGAGTATATTCAGCTTTATCGCCGCCCTGGTAGTCATGCTTCTGCTGTTAATACCGGAGCGTAAAGCCAGGCCCCATCCTAAATTAAAAAGAACCACCGTCGGGGACGCGGTGCTGTGGAGCTTTCTTGGTATTCTGCTCGCCTTCGTCGCCCAGTATGTGGCGGTCATTATTGAAACGGCCCTCTTCAACATTGAGCCGGGCTCGGAAAACACACAGGAAATTGTCGAGATGGTTCAGATGGTGCCGGTTTTCGCTCTCGTCGTGGCTGTGGTCGGCCCGATTCTTGAAGAGCTCGTTTTCCGCAAGGTGCTGTTCGGCGCGCTTTACCGCCGCATGAACTTCATTTTTGCCGCGCTGATCAGTTCCGTGATCTTCGCTGCCGTCCATCTTGATTTCACGCATCTCTTAATTTATACCGCCGTCGGCTTTACGTTTTCCTTCCTTTATGTAAAAACCGGACGGATTATCGTGCCGATTATTGCCCATGTGGCCATGAACGCTTTTGTCGTCATGACGCAGGTAATCTTCGCGGACCAGCTGGAAGAAATTATCCGTGAAGCGGAACAGGCCGCGCTGATTATTGGAGGCTTGTTTCTATGATGTCTCCGCTGACGATGTCGATGATTTACTTTGGAATAGCCGGCTTCTGTATTTTCCTTGGCCTCCAGTTTGCCGGGGAATACGGAATGTGGAGCGTGATGAGCGTGGCACTTGCTGCCATCGCCACGTTCGACCTCATGCTCGGGCACCGCTTCTGGGTGCTTCATAAACGCATGAAAGCATCAGACAACCCGGACAAGAAAGACAATAATGATAAAAAGGATCAATAAAAAGAAGCACCCCGCGCGGGTGCTTCTTTTTTTTACTCTTCGACAGCCTGCGTTTCTTTCTCCAGCCGCTTTAACGCCGTTTCTGCGAGGATATAATCAAAAAAATGGGCTTCTGTGGATACCTGTTCGGGCTCATGAACGTTCTCGAGCGGTTCTTTCCAGTCCGCCGCTTTTTCCGTGTCTCCTTTGTCGAGAAAGTGCAGCATAATCAATGCGTATACGGCCGGCGCTTCATAAGCGACCGACTCTTCCATCGTCGTCCGGTCATAGCGCCCCGTCAGGCGTCCGTTCGTTTCATAAATGTCATACAGCCAGTTTTCCAACGGCTGCACCTCCCCGGTGACCGCTTCCATCTGCTGCATGATCAGCACCTGGTCAATCAGGTTCACTTCGCCTTCGGTATAAAATTCCTTCTCCTGTTCCGCGACGTTATAGCGTTCGTAGTAGTAGAGGCTGTCATCCATGGCAGCACGTGTAACACCTTCAAGCGAAGCTCCGTCCCACCCGAAGCTTTCCCAGGCGGCAGCGGAAAAGTAGCTGAAGTGCACTTCCTGGGAGAGGGAATCGGACGGCCAGTCGTAAAAATCATGCCATTCGCCCGCGTCATACTGATAATGATAGACCGCCTGCTGAATCGACTCCGAGAGCTCCTGATATGACTCTTCACCGAACAGTTCGGCACCCCGCTGCAGCGCATAGGCAATGCGGACATCGTCAATCAGCGCGTTGACGGAAATACCCTCCTCCACCTTCCATTTAAGAAGCGTTCCCTCTTCAAGCTCTTCGGTGAACTCGGACAGGCGCTCCACTTCTGCCGCAAAGGCATCTTCGTCTTCGATGACGAGCAGGTAGTCCAAATACAGGCCGATCGATTCAGACAGGTATTCCGTCTCTCCTTCCCCGTCCGGGTAATTGGCGATCAGTCCATTGTCTCCCCGATATCTGTCTTCTACGACCGTCACGGTTTCATCCTCCTCCCCATCCGGCAGCAGCAGCCAGGCGGCTGCCAGGCCGATGCCGACGATCAAAAGTACGGCAATTATCCATTTTTTCACGAATTCTCTCCTTTAAAGCGTTCTGTTTTGTCCCAGAGTATCGTGCGCTTTCGTATTCGGCTCGCAAAGTAGGAGAAAAAGCTTTTCGCCAGCAGTACAAGAAACAGCTGGGCGTACGTAAAATACATAATGCCCCCTACTGCCACCTGAAAGCTGCCGGCATCCTTTTCCAGCACCTGTGCACTGAGAATCTGGCTCGTATATACAATATAGCTCATAAACCAGACCATTAACAGCGGAACTGCCAGCGACACTGACACCACATCAAACAGGCTGAGAATCAGCAGCACATTGGAGACAAACAGCACGACCACAAAAAAGAAATACGTTGCAATATGCTGAATCGAATGAATCAGCGTCGTCCGGTTCCAGAACGATGCGTCCTTTAATGATTTTTCCAATAAGTAAATGTTTCCGATCAGCCAGCGCGTGCGCTGCCGGATAAAAATCCTCAGATGCTCCGGCTCCTGTTCCCACGTTCTCGCTTCGGGCACGACGGGAAGGCGCCAGCCTTTCGAGGCCACCCGGATCGTCAGCTCCGCATCTTCGGCAAGCGCATATTCATCATAGCCGCCGAGCTCTTCGAGGGCGCTTACTTTCAGCAGCATATTCGTCCCGGCAAGCGATCCCATTTTCCACCAGTGCCAGCGTCCGCTCTGCATCAGCAGCTGAAACACCTCAAATTCGAGCGCAATCATCCGCGTCAGCAGATTTTTCCGGGCGTTGACTGTCTTCACATAGCCAACGGCCCCAACCGCATTTTTCGTCTGCACGGCGGCTTCCACCAACTTCTGCACCGCATCCGGCTCGGGCTGGTTGTCTGCGTCATACACGAGAAAATATTCGGTATCAATAAACGACAGACCGTGATTCAGTACTCTTGATTTCCCTTTCGGCTCGCCCGGCGGCACCTGAACATAGTGAATACGGGAAAAAAGCCGGCTGTACTCCCGGCCGATCGCTTCCGTATCATCACTGGAATTGTCATCAAGCAGAATCACCTGCAGCCTGCCCGGATACTCGAGCGCCTGCATCGCCTGCAGCGTATACTGCATCACGATTCCTTCGTTATGGGCCGGAATCAGAATGGACACCGACGGGTAGTTATCGAGCTTTTCAAACGGGTAAATTCTTCTGCGGTGAATAATACCGCCTACTGCCAGCCATGAATAATAAATTAATAATACCCAGAAAAACGTCATTGCCGTAATAAAAAATATATCCATCGTTCAGGCTTCCTTTCTCACCCGGTACAGCTGCGCTGCGGACGTGTGGAAATCATATTCTTCCATATAAGAGGAATATACGTCATAGGGCGGCTCCTCCGCTGCCATGATTTTCTGCCGGTTTTCGTCCAGGCGGTTTTTGACAATCCCCACGCCGGTTTCATCCGTATTCTGCAGGAAAACAGAAAAGCTTCCGTCCTGGTTGATCGTTGCCATATCGTACTGGGCTCGGATCGACTCCAAAATAACCCCGCTCATGCTTTTCTGCAGGGCCGCTGTCGCATAAACCTGCGGCTTCAGCACAATGTGAAGCAGATAGCCTGATTCTCCGCGCCTTTTCATGCCGGTAAGCATTAATTCCACCCGGCTTTCAAACTCGGAGATCGACAGCAGCATCGAAGAAGGCTCATATTTTTTCAGCTCGTCCACCTGCTTTTCAAGGGCCGCATGTTCGGCTAGCAGCGTTTTGAACGAAGCAAAGAACAGCCAGACGCTCACCGTAAAAAGGCTGAACAGAATATGGTGGCTGATGAGCGTAAGCTGGGCAGGCGCATTCGCGAAAAACACGCTCCAGCCTGTTAAATAAAAGCCATATAAAAGAATCAGCGACAGCGCCGCCGGAAAAATATACCTTGTTGGGAGCAGCGCCATTCCTGCTACCGCCGCGAGAACAAGCATCATCGAAATAGCCTGCAGCAGCGCGCCCCCCACCTTAAACATGAGCAGAAGACACAAAGTCATAATCGTAAACAGGATAGTCATGGATACCGTCGGCTTCATCTTACGCCTCCTTCAGGGCAAATAAATGTTCAATAATGTCCACAATACGAACCGATGCCCGACCGTCTCCGTAAGGATTCGGCCGATCCGCCATATCCGTGTAGGCCGCTTCGTCCTCGAGCAGCCGCGATGCCTCACGGACAATAACATCAGGGGATGTGCCGACGAGCTTAAGTACGCCAGCTTCGACCCCTTCCGGCCGCTCGGTATTTTCTCTCAGCACGAGCACCGGGACACCGAAGGAAGGAGCCTCCTCCTGAATGCCCCCGGAATCCGTTAAAATCAGCGCAGCTCTTGAAGCAATATTATGAAAATCGACGGTTTCGAGCGGTTCGGTTAGATGAAGCCTTGGATTCTCTGTAAACATGTTATCCACAAGCGCGCGGATCTGCGGATTTTTATGAACAGGATAGACTACGTGCAGATTCGTAAATGCCTCGAGCAGTCGCTGAATAGCTGTAAAAATGCCCTTCATCCCCTCTCCTGCGTTTTCACGGCGGTGCGTCGTTAAAATAATAAACCGCTCTCCGTCTATCGCATCGAGAATCGGATGGGTGTAGTCGGGCCGTACAGACAGCGCGAGCGCATCGATAGCCGTATTGCCGGTAACGAAAATAGACTCCGGCGGTATGTTCTCCCGAAGCAGATTGTTCTCGGCGGCGGCCGTTGGGGCAAAATGCCAATCCGCTGCCGCGGCGGCAAGCTTCCGGTTCATTTCTTCCGGATAAGGAGAGAACTTATCACCTGTGCGAAGCCCGGCTTCCACATGACCGACCGGAATCTGCTGGTAAAACGCCGCTATGGAGGCGGCAAATGTGGTAGTCGTGTCGCCGTGCACGAGCACCAGATCCGGCTTTATCTCATGAAACAGCGGATCCAAGCCTTCCAGCACCTTTACCGTAATCGTCGTCAGCGTCTGGCTCGGCTGCATAATGTTCAGGTTATGATCTGCCTCCAGCGCAAACGTCTCCAGCACCTGATCCAGCATTTCCTTATGCTGCCCCGTTACAATCAAAGACGACGCCACCGACGTACGCTGATCCAGCTCTTTTAAAAGAGGTGCCATCTTTATTGCCTCCGGCCTCGTGCCAATCACAGTGACTACCTTAATCTTCTGCATGACTCTGCCTCATCTCCGTAACATAGTTACGCTATATATCGTAATTAATATGAAATTTTGAATAAAATATCAGGATTTATTTATCATAAATATATATAAATAATCTTTTTATGAATAAACTTAAAAAAAAGCCGCCCCCAGGGGACAGCTTTTATATTACCCATTATTCTGTTTATCAATTTCTTCCTGCCGGCGTTTCTGTTCTTCAAGTGCCCATTCTTCCATACGCTGTTGCTCGGCCTTCAGTACTTTCTTGTACGTGGACCTGGAAATAATAATGCTTACTTCATACAGCAGCAGGAGCGGCACGGTCACCATCAGGTGCGACACGATCTCCGGCGGCGTAATAAAGCCTGCCACGACAAGCAGCACGAAGTACGCATACTTGCGCACCTTGCGCAGCCAGGCGGGCGTAATCATCCCAAGGCGCGTCAGAAACATCACTACGACCGGGAGCTGAAACAGCAGCCCAAACGGCAGCGTAAGCTGGAACAGAAAGGAAAAGTAGTCGTTCACTCCGTACTGTTCCGTCAGTCCGAGCCGCTCGGTCAGCGAGCTCAAAAACCGGAGCACGTTTGGAAACAGAATAAAGTAAGCGAAAGCCAGTCCCCCGAAAAACAGGAACGTGGCAATCGGGATGTAGGAAAGGGTTGCTTTGCGCTCATTTTCCAGCAGGCCCGGCGATACAAACGCCCAGAGCTGATGGAGCAGGAGCGGAAACACGAGTATCAGGCCGATCACAAAGGCGAAGTTCATATACAGCATCACCGGATCGGTAAGGCTGAAGACGTTCATCGGAAAATCTTCCGCTGCAGGTATGTTCTGCAGATACTCAATCACGCGCGGTGCAATAATCAGGCCGATAATCATGGCCGCAAGAAAAACGCTGCCGACCAGGATAATTCTCCTTCTCAGCTCCCCGAGGTGGTCATACAGCGTCATCTCTTCTTCTATAAGCGGCGGCTTCTGCTGATTACTTGGTTTCGCCGGTTTTTTGTTCGGATTTCTTTGGCTTCTCTTCATCGTCATCATCTGCCAGCCCCTTGGTTGCGTACTTAAATTCTCTCAAGGTGTTGCCCGCTGCCTTTCCAAGCTCCGGCAGCTTCTTTGGGCCGAATATGAGCAGTGCTACTATGGCAATCAGTGCAAGACTTCCTGGACCTATTGGCATGTTACAGCCTCCCTTTTTAAAATAATTCGGATACGTGCTTACGAATCGAGCGGATAATTCCGTAAAAAGTAGACGAGTGTCTGCAGTTCAATCGATAAATCGATATGGTGCACCCTTATGTAAGGCGGCAGGGACAGGCGGGCCGGCGTGAAATTCAAGATTCCCTTAATCCCGGCGTCCACAATCTTTTCGGCGGTGGACTGGGCAAATTCAGCGGGAACCGTCAGGATCGCCACGCTTGGCTGTTCATCTTCAGGTGCCTTTTCGGTAAGCTGGTCGAGATGGAAAATCTCCACTCCGCCTACTTCCTTACCAACAACGTTCTCATTTACGTCAAAGGCGGAAACGATGCGTGTGTTATCGCTTCTGGAAAAATTATAGCGCAGAAGCGCGGTGCCGAGGTTACCGACTCCAACGAGGCAGACGTTTGTCCGCTCGTCCTGATCCAGCGTTTTCCGGAAAAAGGACAGCAGGTAGGACACGTTATAGCCGTACCCTTTCTTGCCGAGTGCACCGAAGTAGGAAAAGTCCCGGCGGATCGTCGCCGAATCCACCTTCACCGCTTCGCTTAATTCCGTGGAAGACACCCTGGTTTTTCCGGAGGCATGCAGGTTTTCAAGAAATCGGTAGTACAGCGGCAGACGCTTCGCTGTAGCCTGTGGTATTTTTTGCTGGTCTGTATTCATTAGAAAGCCTCCAAAGGTCGCTGCCTGTATCAATCGGTACCAGGCATCGTTTGTATCGGGATCTCCCGGTATACACAGCATACCTGTTATCTGGGAGAAAGACGAACAGAAGGATTTCTGTTTACGCTTTCTTTTTTTTTGTACACCATATAAGCACGTATTGTCATAAGAATATCAAGGAAACCAGCCGTCTTTCTGTATCCTGAACAATCGCCTTTTCCCGCCAAATAAGCTAAACTAAAAGGTGAGACTTGTATAAAAGGATGGTTCTTGATGATTGCACTGCAGTGTATAGATATAACAAAGTCATTTGGCGCAGACACAATTCTGCATAATATAAAAATGGACGTAAAAGCCAAAGAGCGTGTCGCGCTTGTCGGGCGCAACGGCGCCGGCAAATCCACGCTTTTGAAAATTATTACCGGAGAGCTTGCGAGCGACTCCGGCCAGGTAGTGATTCCAAAAGACGTCGCGATCGGCTACCTCGATCAGCACAGCGGCCTCGACACCGACCGCTCCATCTGGGAGGAAATGCTGACGGTCTTCACCGAACTCCGCAAAATGGAAAAGGATCTCCGCGGACTGGAAGAAAAAATGTCGGATCCTACCCTTCTGGAACAGCCGGCGGCCTATGAAAAGGTGCTGAGCGAATATGATTCGATGCAGCATACCTTTAAAGAACGCGGCGGCTACCAGTTTGAAGCTGACATCCGCGGCATTCTTTCCGGACTCCGGTTCGGAGCATTTGACTATGAGACTTCAGTAAATGTGCTGAGCGGCGGGCAGAAAACCCGCCTCGCCCTGGCCAAGCTGCTGCTTTCCAAGCCGGAGCTGCTGATTCTCGATGAGCCGACCAACCACCTCGATATCGACACCCTCCGCTGGCTGGAGCAGTATCTATCCGGCTACGACGGTGCGGTGCTGATCGTTTCCCACGACCGCTATTTTCTCGATAAGATTGTCCAGAAGGTGTATGAAATCGCCTGGAACCGGGCTTCACTGTACCAGGGCAACTACAGCTACTATATAGAAGAAAAAGCTTTCCGCTACGAACAGGAGCTCAAAACCTTTGAAAAGCAGCAGAAGGAAATTGCCGAGCTCGAGGACTTCGTGCAGCGCAATATTGCCCGCGCCTCCACGACTAAACGGGCGCAGAGCCGCCGCAAAAAGCTGGAAAAAATGGACCGCGCCGGAAAGCCCGACGGCGACCGGAAATCAGCCTCGTTTTCGTTTTCCATTGATAAAGAAAGCGGCAATGATGTGCTCATGATTGAGAACGTACAGATCGGCTATCCGGGAGCGGAACCCATTATTAACAATCTGAGCCTGAACGTAAAAAAAGGTGAAAGCGTAGCGCTGATCGGCCAGAACGGTGTCGGCAAATCCACCCTTCTTAAAGCCCTGAAAGGAGATCTCCCCCTGCAGGACGGCACGATCCGGCTCGGAAGCAAAGTGAAGATCGGCTACTATGACCAGGAACAGGCCGACCTGAACACAAACAAGGATGTCCTGCATGAGCTTTGGGACGATTATCCACAGACGATGGAAAAAGATATCCGTACGGTTCTCGGAAACTTCCTTTTTACCCAGGAAGATGTGCTGAAAAAGGTGTACGACCTGAGCGGCGGCGAAAAAGCACGTCTTGCTCTTGCCAAGCTGATGATGCAGAAACCTAACGTTCTGTTATTTGATGAGCCGACCAACCACCTTGACCTCGACAGCAAGGAAGTCCTCGAGAGTGCGCTGATCGACTATCCGGGCACGCTCGTCTTTGTTTCCCACGACCGTTACTTTCTTAACCGGATGGCGACACGGATTGTGGAGCTGTCCCCGGGCGGCCTCCGCGACTATATCGGCGATTACGATTACTTTATTGCCCGCGTAGAGGACGAAAAGGAACGCGAAGCCATCCGCCTGGAGGAAGCGGCCGAAACGACCCCTGCTTCAGCCGGTGCGCCGGCTGTTAAAACAAGCTTTCAGAAGGACAAAGATGCCAAGAAAAACGAACGCAGGCGTCTGCGGCAGATTGAAACGATCGAAGCTTCTATTGAAGAGCTCGAATCCAGAATTGAAGAACACGAGCAGCAGCTCCTTGATCCCGATGTCTACAGCGACCACGAAAAGGCAGCCTCGATTCAGGCTTCTTCGCAGGAGCTGAAAACAGCCCTCGACCAGCAGATGGAGGAATGGGAAATGCTGCAGGAGGAAGAATAACGTACAGTAAAATAAGAGATAATAAGCATACCGCCTGCAGGATTTATTTTCCTGTCAAGCGGTTCTTTTTTCGAAATCCACACTTATACACACTATCCACAGAGTTGTGCACAGCCCCCTCTGCTTTCTATCCGGTACTGATGTGGTTATCCACATTTTTACCGAGTTATCAACAGATTTGCAATCAACAGGTTAAATCGTTATATACCAGTACTTCCTTCTGTTTTTCTGAATATTTAAAGAAGACTTATCAACAGGAGCTCCTTCTTTTTCCCGGGCCGCTTGACGTTATCCCCATTTCCCCGTATTCTTAAGAAAATGTAAGCGATTCATAAGGGGAAATTGCTGTGAAAATAACGATTCGGACGAAAATCATTTTCCTCGTCTCCGGCATTATTGCGTTTGTGACAATTCTTTTGTCCGGCAGTTATGCCTTTATGGAGATGAATGATATTGAAAGCACGCTCGGCGATAAAGCACTCAGTACAGCCACATATGTAGCGGCATCCCCCGTTGTGCGGGATGCTTTTTCTGCAGAAGAGCCTTCCGAGGTGCTTCAGCCCTATGCTGAACGCATCCGCAGGCAGTCCGGTGCGGAATTCGTAGTGATCGGCAATACCGATGGAATCCGCTACGCCCATCCGGATCCCTGGCAGATCGGGGAAAGCATGGTCGGCGGCGATAATGACCGGGCGCTCCTCGAGGGAGAAGCGTACATATCAAAAGCGACCGGAACCCGCGGTCCCTCCCTCCGCGGAAAAACGCCGGTACGGGATCAAAACGGCGATATTGTCGGCATTGTATCGGTCGGTTTCCTGATTGAAGACCTTCAGGCGGCAGTCTTCCGGCGCGTGGCCGTTCTAGCCGGTATTGCCCTGCTCGCTGTAGCCTGTGGAGTCATCGGCAGCATACTGCTTTCCAGAAGTATTAAAAAGGACATGTACGGACTCGAGCCCTATCAAATTGCCAACATGTACTCGGAGCGTAACGGCATTCTAAAAGCTATCCGCGAAGGCGTTATTGCCATTGACACCGAAGGGCGCATCACGCTGATAAACCAGTCGGCGGCCGCTATGCTCGGTGTACAGGGCAGTGTGGAAGGCCGGCATATAAAAGAGGTTCTCCCCTCTTCGAGTATGGACCGGGTGCTCGAAAGCCGGGAACCGGAATATAATCAGGAGCTTCAGCTTGAAGATACCACCCTGATCGTAAACCGGGAGCCTATTTTCAAAAAAGGCGAGATCGCAGGCGTTGTCTCAAGCTTCCGCGACAAAACGGAAATGATGCAGATGGCCAATACGCTCTCGGATATCCAGCGCTATTCGGACGACCTGCGCTCCCAGAACCACGAATTCATGAACAAGCTCTACGCCCTCTCCGGCTATCTGCATCTTGGCAGAAACCGGGAAGCGCTGCAGATGATTGATGAGGAAACCAACCTGCAGAAGCAGCAGGCCTCTGTCGTATTCGGGCAGATTCTCGATCCAACCATCCAGGCTATTTTATCCGGAAAAAGCAGCCGCGCCTCCGAGATGAAGGTCACCTTCCGGGTCGAGGCCGACAGCCAGCTCGACGTGCTCCCCTCTTCTATCGGCAAAGTGCAGATGGTGTCCGTGCTCGGCAATCTGATCGACAATGCCCTCGAAGCCGCCGGACAGCACAGCGCCAAGCCGGAAGTCCGCTTTTTCGTTACCGATATTGCCGATGATATTGTATTTGAAATCAGCGATAACGGGCCCGGACTTGCTGATTCGTTTGAAACGCTTCTGCAAAAAGGCGTCTCAACAAAATCCGGGACCGGCAAACGCGGGTACGGACTGTCGGTGATTCAGCACACGGTCCACGAACTTCACGGTATGCTCGAGTACACGTTTGATGAAGAAGGTACCATTTTTTCCGTTTATATTCCGAAACATCCGCATCTCGAGAAAAAGGAGGATATCTCATGATCAGAACCGCGATTGCCGAAGATGATTTCCGCATCGCCCAGATCCATCAGGAAATCATTGACGGGCTCGAAGGCTTTAAATGCACGGCTAAGGCTGCCAGCGCCGCTGAGCTGCTTGAACTGCTCCGCGCGCATCCTATTAAGCTTCTGCTGCTTGACGTATATATGCCGGACAGCATGGGAGTGGATCTGCTTCACACGATCCGCGGGGAGTATCCGGACGTAGACGTGATTATCGTTTCCGCGTCCACCAACGCTGAACATATTAAAAAAGCGTTCCGCTACGGCGTGTTTGACTATATTATTAAACCCGGTTCCCTCGACCGCCTCAAAGAAACGCTGCAGAAATACGAAGCGTTTCATCAAAACGTGTCCACGGTTCCCGACATGTCGCAGGAAGACATTGATGAATGGTACAGCGGCACGGTACCGGTGCAGGCAGATTCCCCTTCTCCGGCTTACATATATGGAGAAGAGCCGCTGCCAAAAGGTATTGACGCGCTGACGCTCCGCACCGTGCAGGAGCGACTTCAGGATATGCCGGAAGGAACCACCGCTGAAGAAATGGGGCGGCACCTCGGTGCTTCCCGTACGACCGCCAGACGGTATCTCGAATTTTTAATCTCTGTTGATAAAGGCGAGGCAAAGCCGATTTACGGCATTGTCGGCCGCCCGGAGCGCCGGTATTTCAGCCGGTAGCTCTTTTTTTGTGCACAAAATGAACAAAACCCCTGCTTTTGTTTTTAATAGAACTTATTTTGTAAACGGTTACATTTGTAATCGTTTTCTTTATGCTTGGATTATTCAATCAAAGGGGGTCATTATTTTGAAACATATGAAATTAGCAGCTTTTGGACTTATCTCCGCGGTTACGTTATCCGCCTGTGGATCCGGCAGCGAAGAATCATCCGGTGAAGGCGGCGACTGGGAGCCGGAACAGTCTATTGAAATGGTCGCTCCGTCAGGTGCAGGAGGCGGCTGGGACACTACCGCACGGATGGCCGCAGAAGGCTTTGAAACAGAAGGAATTCTGGACGAGGGCATGGGTGTCGTAAACAAAGAAGGCGGCGGCGGTTCGGTCGGCTGGTCCTACATACAAGGAAAAAGCGGGAATCCGCATCATCTGTTCGTTGCGTCTCCTCCCCTGCTTCTAATTCCACTTAACGGCCAGTCCGATGTCGGCTACGAAGACTTCACGCCGCTAGCGAACATGATTTCCGACTACGGCGCGTTCGCTGTGCGCGATGATGCCGAGTGGGAAGACCTGAATGAACTATTTGAAGACATGAAAGACGATCCGGAAGGCATTACCGTAATCGGCGAGTCCTCCCCGGGCAGCATGGACCATATGCAGTTTGTCAAAATTGCCGCCGCTGCAGGCGTTGATCCTAAATCCGTCAAGTACGTATCGGCTCAGGACGGCAGCACCATGACCAACCTGTTAAACGGAAACGCTGACGTATATTCCACCGGCGTGACAGAAACGATCGAACAGGTACGCGCCGGCGAAATCCGCGTGCTTGGTATTACAGCTGAAGAGCGGATGAGCGGAGACGTTATTGAAGACTTTCCAACCGCTGTCGAGCAGGGAATCGATGAAACGTTCGTCAACTGGAGAGGATTCTTCGGACCGCCTGATATGACAGAAGCCCAGGTAGCGTATTACGAAGAAAAATTCCAGGAACTTAATGACTCCGAGTTCTGGGCAGATACCCGCGAGAAATACGGCTGGGAAGAAGCGTACATGAACAATGAAGAATACAGTGAATTTCTCGAAGAAGAGAGTGCATCCATGCAGGAACTGCTTGATGATGTAGGCCTTTACAATCAGGAATAAATAAAGCACAGGCAGAAAAGGTGTCCTGCTGAGAGAGCCGGCACCTTTTCTTTTCTATACGAAAGGAGAGCACTTCATGTTAAAAGCACCGCACCGGAAAGTCAGCCTGGTTCTCATTGCCATTGCCGTTTTTTATTTATACTTAGCATTTCAGCTTCCGAGCTTCATGAATTCGATTATTGATTCCGATACGCTTCCTAAAACACTTGGTGTTCTGCTGATTGTCCTCAGCCTGATTTTGTTTTTCATGCCGGACATGAAACACCGGAGCAGAAAAGCGCAACATTCCAAAAAGTGATGCATTTATGCTGATCGGCACGTTTTTACTCATTCTCGTTTATATCTTTTTTCTGGAAATACTCGGATTTATTCTCGTTTCTATGTTGTTTATATTTATATGCAGTCTGTTTCTCGGATACAAAAAGCACGTCACCAACGCGATTGTGGCCGTTTTGTTTCCCGTTTCGCTTTATCTTATCTTTACACAACTATTGGGTATTTCCCTTCCTTCCGGGATTCTGCCTATTTAGAAAGGAGCATGCAGCATGGGTAATTTCGACGGTATATTAAGCGGGCTCCAGCTCGCTCTTAGTATAGAGGGTATTTTGTTTGTTCTTCTCGGCGTTATGGCCGGAACCTTTATCGGCATGATGCCGGGTCTCGGCCCTATCAGTGCCATCGCCATCATGATTCCATTGACGTACAGCATGGATCCAACCATTGCGCTCGTGCTGATGGCAGGCGTTTATTACGGAGCCGTCTTCGGCGGATCGACTTCTTCTATTCTGCTGAATGCACCCGGCATTGCCGGTACGGTAGCTACTTCCTTTGACGGCTACCCCATGGCCCAGAAAGGCCAGGCCGGTAAAGCCCTGGCCATTGCCGCCATTGCTTCTTTTACCGGCGGAACCGTCAGTGTTGTTTTATTAATGCTATTCGCTCCGCTTCTTTCCAGCGTGGCGATCGTATTTGGCCCGCCCGAGTACTTTGCCTTAATGATTCTCGGCCTTACCGCTATTTCCAGCCTTTCGGACGGCTCTACAGTAAAAGCACTGATCGCTGCTGTTGTCGGCATTATGGCCGTGACGATCGGCATTGACAGCCAGACAGGAACCGCCCGCTTTACGTTCAACAACCCGAACCTGCTCGAAGGCATCGACTTTCTCGTTGTTGCGCTCGGCCTGTTCGCCCTGGCAGAAATCTGCAACCTGATTATTAACCGCAAGGATAAAATAAAAGGCAATGAAAATATCGGCAGCCTCAAATTGTCCAAAAGCGATTACAAAGAAATGGCCGGCCCGATGACGCGGCAGTCTTTTCTTGGCTTTATTCTCGGCGTGCTTCCCGGCGCCGGCGCCACAATCGCTTCTTTTATCGGTTATATTACGGAAAAGAAAATCGCTAAAAATCCGGAGGAATGGGGCAAAGGTGCGGTTAAAGGTATCGCCGCTCCGGAAACAGCAAACAACGCGGCCACAAGCGGTGCATTCGTGCCGCTGCTCAGCCTCGGTATTCCCGGTTCCGGAACGACCGCTGTGCTTCTTGGTGCGCTGCTTGTTCTCGACGTGCAGCCCGGCCCGCTTTTGATCACCGACCGGCCGGAATTGTTCTGGGGCGTTATCATTAGTATGTATGTCGGAAACATCTTTCTGCTCGTCCTGAACCTTCCGCTTATTCCCTATATTGCGAAGGTGCTTGCCATTCCAAGACCGCTTTTAATTTCGCTTGTGATTATGTTCAGCATGATCGGCGTGTACTCGATCAGCTTTAACACATTTGATCTTTACATGCTGCTTGCGTTCGGTGTGCTCGGGTATTTCATGAGACTGTTCTCTTTCCCGGCCGCTCCGCTGATTCTCGCCTTTATTCTCGGCGGCATGATGGAAAATTCCTTCCGTCAGTCTATGACCATCGCAAACAACGATTTATCCATCTTTTTCACACGCCCGATCGCGGTCAGCCTTCTAGGCGTTGCGCTTCTCGCTTTTGTCGTGCCTCTCTGGCAGGCTATGCGAAACCGCAGAAAATCAAAAATGTCTTCCTAACAAAAAAAGCCCGGCCCGCTTATGTTAAAGCGAGGCCGGGTTTTCCGTTCAGATCCCAGTCGGCAAGGTTCTGTTTGTTCCATTCAATATAGGCAGCTGCTCCGATCATCGCAGCATTATCAGTACAGAGCTCAATCGGCGGAATCGTCCAGTCGATACCTGTACCTGTAAAAGCATCTTTCAATGCCGCACGCAGGCCTCTATTTGCAGCTACTCCGCCGGCTGCAATCACCTGCTTCACGTCATAGGCAAGCGCCGCCCGTTTTGTTTTTTCCACGAGCACTTCCACCACGCTGTGCTGAAAGCTTGCCGCAACATCTTCGGCTTTAAACGGCTCGCCGCGCTGCTCTGCATTATGCTTGGTGTTAATAACCGAGGACTTCAGCCCGCTGAAGCTGAAATCATACGAGTCCGGCTCCAGCCATGCAATCGGCAGCTTCACCGTCGGTTCTCCTGTGGCAGCAAGGCGCTCCAGATGCGGGCCGCCCGGATAGGGAAGGCCTAATGTGCGCGCCACTTTGTCGTAGGCTTCGCCTGCGGCATCATCCCGTGTTTCCCCGATCACTTCCATGTGGCCGGGCTCTTTCATATAGACAAGCTCCGTATGGCCTCCAGAGACAACGAGTGCCATCGCCGGATAGAGTATTGGCTTGACCAGCTCCGCCGCCTGAATATGACCGGCAATATGGTGAACCGGGATTAACGGCAGGCCGTGGGCGAATGCTGCGGCTTTGGCCGCACTGATGCCAACGAGAAGGGCTCCGACAAGTCCCGGGCCTTCCGTTACGGCAATCGCCGTCAATTTAGAAAAAGGAAGCTCTGCCTCCAGCATCGCCTGCTCCATTACCTGCGTAATAATTTCCGTATGGTGGCGGGAAGCAATTTCGGGAACGACGCCGCCAAACCGCTTATGGCTGTCCATCTGCGAGGCGACGACGCTGGAAATAATTTCGCTGCCGTTTTTTACGACCGAGGCTGCTGTTTCATCGCAGCTCGTTTCAATAGCCAGGATGATCACATCTTCTTTTATCATTGCCAGTACCGCTCCTTCAGGTTCACCCACATCACCAGCGCATCCTCCTGGTTGTCGGTGTAGTAGTTTTTGCGGATGCCGCCCGCTTCAAATCCATATTTTCTGTACAGGTTCTGGGCAAGGTGGTTGCTTGTCCGGACCTCAAGCGTCATCGTAAGGGCGCCGTAGGTCAAAGAAAGCTCCAGTACGTGCCGGAGAAGCGCGTCACCTATGCCAAGGCCTCTTTTGGACTGATGAACCGCTATGTTGGTAATATGGGCTTCGTCCATAATAATCCAGACACCGCAGTATCCAACAATCTTTCCTTCGTATTCAGCCACCAGGTAATAGGCAAACTGATTGAGCAGCAACTTCATTTTCAAACGCTTCTTTCGTCCAAGGCACAGAAAAAGCATCCACTTCGACTTTGTACACGCCGTCCACGTCTTCTGCCGTCATGAGGCGGACCGTTGTCTGTTTGTTTATCATGGCCGGCTGCCGCCCCTGCCTCCAGCCATTTTTTCTCCGCTTCCGCCAGCTGCGCATATTCCGGGACAAGCTCATGGGCATGCACCGCCAGATCTTCATGCTGCTCCGCAATTGCGGCCAGGGAGGATGCCCGCGGTACCGACTGCTCCGCTGAAGCAAATTGGACCTCCGGACAAGCCCCCGTAATCCGTTCTTTATGTTTGTCTGCTTCTTCTCCTATTAAAAGAACAGGGCCCTCAAGTGTCTGCAGTTTCTCTATCCAGGCCGGCACATCCAGGACCCCGTCTGCTTCCATGCGCTGGCATACGCCGTTTTCAGCATAATAAATGCCGGTGTAGACATGATCCCGTCTTGCATCAATGAACGGTACAATCCAGCCGCTGAAAAGCTTCGCCTGTTCTGCGAGCAGATGCAGGCTGGAAATTCCGTAGACCGGAATCTGCAGCGACCAGGCCAGCGTTTTTGCTGTAGTGACCGCAATGCGTACTCCGGTATAGGAACCGGGCCCTTTTGCCGCGGCAATTGCATCCAGATCCCCGGCCTTGACTCCGGTTTCCTTTAAAAGGGAATCGATAGCGGGCATCAGCCGCTGGGAATGGGTCTGCTTTAAAAAGGTAGTGTATTCTCCAACTGTTCTTCCGTTAACCGAAACGGCCGCACTCATCGTTGATGTGGTTGTCGTAAAAGACAATATATTCATTCTGCCTTACGCTCCTCTATCCAATTCAGCCAGCTTCCGCTGTCCGCTGAAAAATGTATAATACGTTTGTCATCCCCGGCGTACTCAATTTTAATCTGCAGACGGTCCGGCGCATCCAGCCAGCTTTCAATCCGTTCCGGCCATTCAATCAGCGTGACGCCGTCTCCTTCAATATACTCTTCCAGTCCCAGCTCTTCGCTTTCTTCTTCCAGCCGGTACACGTCCATATGATAAAAAGGAAAGCGGCCTTTGTATTCTTTCATAATCGTATAGGTCGGGCTGTTTACGTTTCCCGTCACGCCGAGACCATGTGCCAGTCCTTTGGCAAAGTGGGTTTTTCCGGTGCCTAAATCACCGGAAAGCGTGATCACGTCTCCTGCCCGGGCCAGACGGCCGATCTCCTGCGCCTGTTTCATCGTATCTTCGGAAGATACTGTTGTTATGTGAAAGGCTGCCATCGTTATCCCTGCCCTTCTTTTCCGCTGAAGTGATTATAGCCTTTTTTCTCGAGTGCTTCTGCATCTCCGTGATGATGAAGCCACACGCCGGCCGTTCCCGCCTCGACGCGGCCGATATTCGTTACATTGATTCCCGCGGCTTCCGAGAGCCTTTGGAACTCTTCCCAGCTCCCGGCTTCGATCGTACCGAGCAGCTCGAAGTCTTCTCCGCCGTAGAGCATCCACTCCCAGTACTCCGCCGGATCAAATCCGGCAAATTCGCCCGGAACGGGTACCAGCTCCTGCTCGAGGTGCATTTGAACGCCGCTTGCTTCAGCTATTTCAAAGCTTTCACTGGCCAGGCCGTCGCTGATATCATTCAGCGCAATTCGTGCACTTAACGAAGCCGCAAGCCGTCCGGTTTTCACCTGCGGTTCGGGACGCTGGTGGTAGGAGAGCAGTGTCTGTTCTATGGAGGAAAAAGATGCATGCCTGCCTTTGTCCAGCAGAAGCTTCAAGCCGGAAGCGGAACGGCCGACAGATCCTGTGAGGAAAATAACATCGCCCGGCTCGGCGTTTCGGCGAAGCAGCCTGCGTCCTGTTTCCACGCGGCCGATTACGGTTATGGATACATCAGTTCGTGGGCGAAAGAAACCGTGTCGCCTCCGATCAGATCCATTTCAAACCGGTCGCCCAGCTCCGCCATACCCTCATAAAGGCCGGAGAGCTCATCATCCTCCCAGTGCGGAGGAATCGCAATGGATACAATATAAAAGGAAGGCTCCGCTCCCATCGCCGCCAGATCGCTGATATTGGCCGCAAGTGCTTTATAGCCGATATCATAAGGCGCCATTGTCTCTTTGTAAAATGAATGCCTTCAATCATCGTATCCACACAGACTACTTCATCAAAAAAAGAAGACGCCTTGTAGACCGCAGCGTCGTCTCCTATTCCTTCTTCAAGTCGTTTTTGGTGGGAATGGGCAGGCGTATGCTGTTGAATCCATTCAAATTCGTCTTTTGGCATGCTATCACCCATCTATTTTCTCGGTCTATTCGTTATGCTTTCAGTTTACCTTATTCTATAAAAAGCGCAAGAAAACGAGGATATTCTTCATTTTTTGCATAAAAAAAAGCCCTATCGGCTTGAGTTTAAAAATAATTGGTTGCGGGAGGAGGATTTGAACCTCCGACCTCCGGGTTATGAGCCCGACGAGCTACCAGACTGCTCTATCCCGCGATATGGGTTAAAAATCAAACAGCACGGCAACGTCCTACTTTCACAGGGGGTCGCCCCCCAATTATCATTGGCGCTGAAAAGCTTAACTTCCGTGTTCGGCATGGGAACGGGTGGGGCCTTTTCGCTGTCGCCACCGTACTTATTTGTTTTGATGTGGTGTGTCTCTCAACGCCACGTATAATAATATACCACGTGATTATTCACTTCGCAACCCTATTTTTAAACTTTTTTCTATTTATTTATTGTCAGAAATGTTACAATATTATAAATACTATTATTAATAATAAAAAAGCCCGCTGCTTTTTTTTGCTTAGGATGTGATAAAGGAGGGATTCTGATGAGTGCCGGCCGTACGCTATCTGCCTTTCTGCTGGCTAATGTGATGCTGCTTCTGACATTTGTATTCCTGCCCGTGCTTTTGTTAACAGACAATATCAGTATCTTTCAGAACATGCTTAACTATATTAACAAATCATCATAAGGCTGCACCTAAAAGAGCTGTCCCAATTGGGCAGCTCTTTTTAGGTTCTTACTGCAGTTTCCCTCTGCCTTCTACGAGCAGTTCTTCCTCTACTTTGTTGTTGGAAATCACGTAAGCTTTTTCGTATAAATTACATACCGGACAAATATGATTAGGAATAATTTCTATTTTCTCCCCTATATTTATGTTGGCACGAAACGAAGCGTTATTAATAATAGCATGCTCATCAAACACGCCGTCCACGTGAATACCGTCAAATGCTTTCAGGGTTCCGTACCCCTCTGTTTTTGTTAACCCCGCATTTCTGCTCTGAGCCGTCAGTCCTTTTGCCCCTACGTCGGTAATCACCCGCTCCTCTGTCGGTTTGCTGATCACGGTCGTGAGAACAGAAGCAGCGCAGCGGTCGTAGCTGCCAATAACGTTGCCTTGCGAAACGTCCATAAAAATATAGGTTCCCGGCCTGATTTCCGTCACGCCTGCAGGAACCTCGAAATCAAACATAAACGGAGGCGTCGATCCTATGCTGACCGTCTCAGCTTTCATATTCATTTCCTCCGCCCATGCTGCATAGTCCAGCGTGCTTTTCACGCTGTCCATGTAGATCTTTCTGCACTCTTCTTTAGTCTCCGCTTTATACGAATGCCCGTCGTGGGAAAATAATCCTTTAAATTCGACGTTGCTGCATTTCTTGAGTGCACGAAGCAGTTCGATAAACTGGGGTTTCGTCGTTATCCCCGAACGCTTCTCCCCTACTTCAATTTCGATCAGCACCTGAGCTTTTTTGGCAGCCCCTTCAAATACTTTTTCAATTTCAGTCACCTGGTACGTATTATCGATGCCAAATGAAATGTGTATCGTTTCTGCTAATGTTCTAATACGATTTAATTTCGTTACACCTACAATTTCATTGGCTATAAATATATTCTTTAATCCCCGCTCGGCCATTACTTCAGCCTCTCCTACCTTAGCTGCTGCTATACCTACTGCCCCTGCCTCTTCCTGAAGACAGGCTACCGCGGGCATCTTATGCGTTTTTGTGTGCGGGCGCAGGGTTACATTATTTTTATCAGCGTAAGCCTGCATGGACTGGAGATTCCTCATCATAATGTTTTTATCAATCAACAGCGCCGGCGTGTCAATATCACGGATATACATGCTTTTTTCTCCTCCTTACATAGATCAACGAAAAGCTTTGCTTTCGCTGCTTGAATTCATATAAAAAATTCTATATAATTTCAATATAAATCATATTATATAAAAATTATTCAAAAGTCAAACGATTATTCAAAAAAAAACACTTATATCAGCAGTTTAACGACTTACCCTTTTAAAAATAATATATAAAAATTTATATAATTCAGCCGAAGGAGACAGCAGAATGACGAATGAAAACGAGCAGCACCTGAAAGGGTATATTCCTTTAGCCAAATCGACCGCCGCGATGTTTGGGACGGACTGCGAGGTGGTGCTTCACGATTTAACCAACCCGCAGGCTTCTGTTATTTTCACGGTAAATAATCATGTAACCGGCCGTGAAACAGGCCAGTCATTTGACCATCTTGTAAAAACCGTGCTGCGCTCCAACGACTTTCACGAGGATTACCTGGCGGGATATACGTTTTACACGGAGGATCAACGTGCCATCCGCTCGTCTACCACTCTGATACGTAACCCGGACCAGAAAGTAATCGGAGCCTTTTGTATCAACTTTGATGTGCAGGCGCTCGAGCAGCTGCAGCAGTGGACCAGCACTTTTCTTCCTGCGGCTGTAGAAATACCACCAGATAAAGAACCCTCCCCTGCCGAAATGGACAACGTAGAAGAAATTGTGGACGGACTTATCCAGCAGATTGTAAAAAATAAAGTGTATCCCGGGATGAAGCGTCAGGAAAAAATTGATTTGATTCAGTTCATGGAGGACAAAGGCATTTTTTCCATGAAGGGTTCTATTGATAAAGCTGCAGCTTTATTAAACGTATCCAAAGTAACGATTTACAGTTATTTAGACGAAATTAAAAGCCAGTCCAACTAAGGAGGAACCGGAACATGGAGGAATATATCTGCTACAGCTGCAAAAAAACACATGCGGTAACGTCTCTGCTATGGAAATGTACATGCGGCGGCATGCTGGATCTGCATAAAAGCTCCCCAACTATTGATACAAAGGCCTGGGACAAGTGCCCGCACTCCTTATGGCGCTATAAGCAGACCATGCCGTTTGCCGAGGACTCCCGAACATGGGAAAGCGTAACGATGGGAGAAGGCCGCACTCCTTTAATTGCGCTCGACACCTCTGACCCTGATACGTATGTGAAAGTAGACTACATGATGCCTACTTTGTCTTTTAAAGACCGCGGTGCAGCCGTTCTGATGACAAAGGCAAAAGAATTAGGCGTAACGAAAGTCATTGCGGACAGCAGCGGCAATGCCGGAACAGCAGTCGCCGCTTACGCTGCGCGCTGCTCTATCGACTGCGATGTGTATGTGAGCGACCAGACGTCACCAAAGAAAACTGCTCAGATACAAGCGCACGGGGCCGCCGTTAAGCAGATTCACGGAACAAGAGAGGAGATTGCTTCGGCTGCCCAGAAGGCAGTAGAGACAGAGAATGTTTTTTACGCCAGTCATGTATACAACCCTTATTTCTTCGAGGGAACGAAAACGTACGCCTATGAAATTTATGAAGAACTCGGCGGGGCTCCCGATACATTGATCGTTCCAGTTGGAAACGGCACGCTTCTGCTCGGTGCCTATTACGGATTTAAAGAACTGCGGGACAACGGGTTTATTGAAAAAATACCAAAGATTGCAGCCGTTCAGGCCGCCAACTGCGCGCCGCTTGTTTCCGCCGGCCGGTGCCGGGAAAAAACCGCAGCTCCTGTAACCAATCAAGGAACGGCCGCTGAAGGAATTGCGGTCGCCGCGCCGGCACGCGCCGAACAAATTTTAGAGGCCGTCGCAGACACGAATGGAACTTTTATAGCTGTGGAAGAAGAGGACATCCCACGTGCAAGAGAAGCTCTCAGTAAGAAAGGCTTTTATGTCGAAATCACCTCCGCTGTGAATTACGCCGGATACCTTCAATATAAGAAATCACCGGAAGAAAAAGTGGTATTTCCGCTCTGCGGAGCCGGTATCAAATCCGGATGACCTTCGCATACCATAAAAAAGAAGCTGTCGCAGACGGACAGCTTCTTTTTTATTATTTTTTTGCAGCTTCAAGTGCCTGTGAAAAGACCGAAATAATATCACGGCTGTCTTCAATGCCGACAGAAATCCGTACCGTCTGTACGCTGATACCCAGAGCCGAACGGATATCTTCCGGAACGGTGCGGTGCGACGTGTTGACCGGATAGGAAACCGTGGTTTCCACACCGGCAAGCGATGGCATGATTTTAATCCATTGCAGCGAAGCAAAAAAGGTCTTGATGTCATATGCGTCGGAAAGATTGACGCTCACCATCGCGCCATTGCCATGCTCAGACAAACCTTCTGGATAAAATACCTGCTCGGCGCTTCCGCTCTCCTGGAACCATTCGGCCAGGCGTGCAGCGTTATCGGACTGGCTCTGCATCCGCAGGCCGAGCGTTTTCAGGCCTCGGCATGCAAGCCAGCTTTCAAACGGGCTTAAGTTCGATCCCATAGAGATCATCCGCTTTTTTGCTTTTCCGATCAGTTCTTCGCTGCCTGTTAATACTCCGGCGCTCACGTCACTGTGGCCGCCGATATACTTGGTCGCGCTGTGTACAACAAGATCCGCACCAAGCGTATAGGGCTTCAGCAGATAAGGCGTCGGAAACGTATTATCAATCATGACGCGCATTCCGTCTCTCTCAGCAGCCATTGCTACCAGACCTGCAATATCTTCCATGCGCAGAAGCGGATTGGTTACCGACTCGGCATAAAGCAGCACCGTATTAGGCTGAATCGCCTGCTTCACATTCTGCAGATCGCGGAAATCGATGATGCTGACTTCAATTCCCCATTCCTGAAGCTCGGTCTGAAAGAGCTGATACGTCCCTCCATACAGATCAAGCGGCACGATCATATGCTCTCCTGGTTTTACCGAAGCGAGGACTCCCGCCAGAATAGCAGACATCCCGGAAGACGTGGCCAGGCCGGCCGGTGCTTCTTCGAGCTCAGCGGTACCATGGCCGAGATCATCGGAGTTGGGGTTGCTGTAGCGCGTATAAAGGTGTTCTTTTTCCCCGGAAAAATACTCCTCCATATCGTCGAGATCCTGAAATGTGAACGCAGACGTCTGATAGATCGGTTTTGCTTTACTTACGTTTTTTTCGCCATCATTTTTTTGGAAGTGAACCGCTTTTGTATTAAAGTAGTTTGCCATAATAATTTATCAGCCTTTCGCTTGTCATTGATTGTTCGATGCCAATTTAATGCTTTTAATAAAAGAGGTTTTCTTTTGCTTTACTTGATTCGCGTTTTCGAGGGATACTTTTTTAAAACGGACCCTCTGGCCCGGATAAAGCTGGGCTGCTTTCGGTAGATCTGCCGATATGACCGTGGCAATTCTTGTATAGCCTCCGGTAGTCTGCCGGTCCGCCATCAATATAATCGGCTGTCCCCCGGCGGGAACCTGTATCGTTCCAAAGGAAGAAGCTTCGGATAAAATATCAGCTGACTCGATATGGGAGAGCTTTTCACCCTCTAAGCGGCAGCCCATCCGGTCCGCGTCTTTTGTGACGGTATAGCCCTGCCGGTAAAATAATTCAATAGATTCGGGAGTAAAGGCATCGGTATCGGGTCCTTCAATCACACGGAGTACCTGTTCATCGAGATATACGGGCTGCCGTTTACGGGAAATACCTTTTCCATTCCGGCCTTTAGCACGATCCGTATGATAATACAGTACATCATTTTTAAAAAGAGAGCGGCCTTCGATACCGCCGATTTTTGCTTTTAAATACGTAGAATAACTGCCAAGGAATCGTTCCCCGTCAAGTCCGCCCTCCACCGTTAAGTAGGCACGTGATCCATTATTATGTCCTTTAAATGACAGGACATCACCTTTATATACGGTGAAACTTTTCCATTGCGGAACCGGACTTCCATTACAAGCCGCGTGCAGATCAGCTCCTGTTAAGGCAATCACAGCCTTTGCTTCAAACACGAGCTTGGGTCCCATAATCGTAATTTCCAAACCTGGAGTATCCTCTTCATTTCCAACAAGAAGGTTGCCGATCATTAAGGAATATACATCCATCGCTCCGGCTGGAGCTACACCGCGGTCCTGGTGGCCATAGCGCCCAAGATCCTGGATGGTTGTGAGAAGGCCTGGTTTTTCTACTCTGCATAATATGTCCGGCATGGTTTTTTCTCTCCCCCTCTCTTTACGTTAGACACGCTTTGTTTTGACACGGATCGTATAGTTTTTTTGTTTGACCTGCTCTTTGATCGTTCTATATTCGGCGGCCGATATTTCATAAAAATTCAGAAAATCTCCGGCCTGCAGCAGAATAGGAGAGTCGGCTTCTTTATCAAATAAAGAAATCGGCGACCGGCCTATGATATTCCATCCGCCCGGACTCGTAATAGAATAAATGCCCGTCTGCTTATTGGCAATACCGACAGAACCTGCTTTCACAAGCGAACGCGGCGTCTCGAGTCTTGGCACGGCCAGACGTTCATCCATTCCTCCAAGATACGGAAAACCCGGCGTGAACCCCATCATGAAAATGCGGTAATCCGGTTTGGTATGCATGGCAATAAGCCGCTTACGGTTCAGACCGGTATGCTGAATCACTTTTTCCATATCCGGAGCGTAGGGTTCTTCATAACAGACCGGTATATAATAAAGATGGGCCTGTTTAAAGGTACCCGTTTCCGCTTTTTTTACATAGCCATCCAGATCAGGCAGAAGCTGATCGTATGTAGTCAGAGTGGAATCGTAATAGACAGTAACCGCGCCATAGGAAGGCACGGCTTCGATAACCCCGACAGGCGGATTCTCTTTCAGCTGCTTAATAAAAGACTGGATCAATACGTGCGTTTTCTCTGATATGGAAGTATCGAGAAGAATACGTACACCTTGATCACCAATAGGAGAATACACAGGGGACAATGTCATAGAACCAGGCTCCTTTATGTAAAATGTAAACCGGCATCATCCAGCCGGCTGATGTAATAAAATGAAAGGTTTCTAAAGTATAACAAAAAAAGCATCTTCCCACATTATTGAAATGGGGAAAGATGCTTGCAGTAGCCCGGCAACGTCCTACTTTCACAGGGGGTCGCCCCCCAATTATCATCGGCGCACAAGAGCTTAACTTCCGTGTTCGGCATGGGAACGGGTGGGACCTCTTGGCCGTTGTCACCGGACAACATCGGGAACCGGTGGTTCCTTCAAAACTGGATAGCGACATCCGAATGGAAAAAGTGTTTGGATAAGTCCTCGATCGATTAGTATCTGTCAGCTGCATGCGTCGCCGCACGTCCACCTCAGACCTATCTACCTTGTCATCTCCAAGGGATCTTACTCACTTGCGTGATGGGAAATCTCATCTCGAGGGGGGCTTCATGCTTAGATGCTTTCAGCACTTATCCCGTCCACACGTAGCTACCCAGCGATGCTCCTGGCGGAACAACTGGTACACCAGCGGTGTGTCCATCCCGGTCCTCTCGTACTAAGGACAGCTCCTCTCAAATTTCCAACGCCCGCGACGGATAGGGACCGAACTGTCTCACGACGTTCTGAACCCAGCTCGCGTACCGCTTTAATGGGCGAACAGCCCAACCCTTGGGACCTACTTCAGCCCCAGGATGCGATGAGCCGACATCGAGGTGCCAAACCTCCCCGTCGATGTGGACTCTTGGGGGAGATAAGCCTGTTATCCCCAGGGTAGCTTTTATCCGTTGAGCGACGGCCCTTCCATACGGGACCGCCGGATCACTAAGCCCGACTTTCGTCTCTGCTCGACTTGTAGGTCTCGCAGTCAAGC
This sequence comes from Sinobaca sp. H24, assembly GCF_023845525.1. NCBI lineage: Bacteria > Bacillati > Bacillota > Bacilli > Caryophanales > Sporolactobacillaceae > Sinobaca > Sinobaca sp. H24. Next base: position 69,714 of record NZ_JALBWT010000008.1, on the reverse strand, counting down.
TCCCTTTTGCCTTTGCACTCTGCGAATGATTTCCAACCATTCTGAGGGAACCTTTGGGCGCCTCCGTTACTGTTTAGGAGGCGACCGCCCCAGTCAAACTGCCCACCTGACACTGTCCCTGATCCGGATCACGGACCGAGGTTAGAATAGTCGTACAGCCAGGGTAGTATCCCACCGACGCCTCCACCGAACCTAGCGGTCCGGTTTCCAAGGCTCCTACCTATCCTGTACAAGCAGTACAACCATCCAATATCAAGCTACAGTAAAGCTCCATGGGGTCTTTCCGTCCTGTCGCGGGTAACCTGCATCTTCACAGGTAATATAATTTCACCGGGTCTCTCGTTGAGACAGTGCCCAAGTCGTTGCACCTTTCGTGCGGGTCGGAACTTACCCGACAAGGAATTTCGCTACCTTAGGACCGTTATAGTTACGGCCGCCGTTTACTGGGGCTTCAATTCAAAGCTTCTCCCCGAAGGGGATAACCTCTCCTCTTAACCTTCCAGCACCGGGCAGGTGTCAGCCCCTATACTTCGCCTTGCGGCTTCGCAGAGACCTGTGTTTTTGATAAACAGTCGCTTGGGCCTTTTCACTGCGGCTCTCCTGGGCTATTCACCCGAAAGAGCACCCCTTCTCCCGAAGTTACGGGGTCATTTTGCCGAGTTCCTTAACGAGAGTTCTCCCGCGCGTCTTAGAATTCTCATCCCACCCACCTGTGTCGGTTTGCGGTACGGGCACCTTTTTCCTCGCTAGAGGCTTTTCTTGGCAGTGTAGGATCGGGAACTTCGGTACTTAATTTCCCTCGCCATCGCCGCTCAGCCTTGATGAAGAGCGGATTTGCCTGCTCTTCGGCCTAACGGCTTGGACGTGCATATCCAGCAGCACGCTTGCCCTACCTTCCTGCGTCCCCCCATTGCTCAAATGGAAAGGAGGTGGTACAGGAATTTAAACCTGTTTTCCATCGCCTACGCCTTTCGGCCTCGGCTTAGGACCCGACTAACCCTGAGCGGACGAACCTTCCTCAGGAAACCTTGGGTTTTCGACGGAAGGGATTCTCACCCTTCTTTTCGTTACTCATACCGGCATTCTCACTTCCAGGCGCTCCACCAGTCCTCACGGTCTGGCTTTACGGCCCCTGGAACGCTCCCCTACCACGATCCCCCAAGGGGGATCCTCCACAGCTTCGGTACCGCATTTAGCCCCGGTACATTTTCGGCGCAGAGTCACTCGACTAGTGAGCTATTACGCACTCTTTCAATGGTGGCTGCTTCTAAGCCAACATCCTAGTTGTCTAAGCAACTCCACATCCTTTTCCACTTAATGCGGATTTAGGGACCTTAGCTGGTGGTCTGGGCTGTTTCCCTCTCGACTACGGATCTTAGCACTCGCAGTCTGACTCCCGGACAACAAGTCTCTGGCATTCGGAGTTTGACTGAATTCGGTAACCCGGAAAGGGCCCCTCGTCCAATCAGTGCTCTACCTCCAGGACTCTAATCCGAGGCTAGCCCTAAAGCTATTTCGGGGAGAACCAGCTATCTCCGAGTTCGATTGGCATTTCACCGCTACCCACACCTCATCCCCGCAATTTTCAACTTGCGTGGGTTCGGGCCTCCAGTAGGTGTTACCCTACCTTCACCCTGGACATGGGTAGATCACCCGGTTTCGGGTCTACGACCGCATACTAATACGCCGTTGAAGACTCGCTTTCGCTGCGGCTCCGCCTCTTCGGCTTAACCTGGCATACGATCGTAACTCGCCGGTTCATTCTACAAAAGGCACGCCGTCACCCATAAACGGGCTTCGACTACTTGTAGGCACACGGTTTCAGGATCTGTTTCACTCCCCTTCCGGGGTGCTTTTCACCTTTCCCTCACGGTACTGGTTCACTATCGGTCACTAGGGAGTATTTAGCCTTGGGAGATGGTCCTCCCGGATTCCGACGGGATTTCTCGTGTCCCGCCGTACTCAGGATCCACTCCGGAGGATCAGCGATTTCGGCTACCGGGCTGTTACCGTATCCTGCGGGCCTTTCCAGGCCGCTTCGCCTATCGCTGATCTTGATAACTCCGATGGAGTGTCCTACAACCCCAGGATGCAAGCATCCTGGTTTGGGCTGATTCCGTTTCGCTCGCCGCTACTCAGGAAATCGCATTTGCTTTCTCTTCCTCTGGGTACTAAGATGTTTCAGTTCCCCAGGTCTGCCTTTATCTACCCTATGTGTTCAGGTAGAAATACTATCGGATTAACGATAGTGGGTTCCCCCATTCGGACATCCCCGCCTCACAGCTCACTTACAGCTCCGCGGGGCGTATCGCCGTTCGTCGCGTCCTTCATCGGCTCCTAGTGCCAAGGCATCCACCGTGCGCCCTTTCTTACTTAACCGTTTTTCCGTAAAAAAACAGCTGGCGCCTGCTTACGCAGGGCTTGCTTGGTCTTTTTTGTTTCGTTGTCGCTATCCAGTTTTCAAAGAACCAGGGATCGTCTTGCGAGAGGGTATCCTCTCAAAATGGAATGAAAACAACTGCGCGCACCCCGGACCGGTGGCCCGGGGTCGATCCACGAATCAATGCTCCGTAGAAAGGAGGTGATCCATCCCCACCTTCCGGTAGGGATACCTTGTTACGACTTCACCCCAATCATCTGCCCCACCTTCGGCGGCTGGCTCCCAAAGGGTTACCTCACCGACTTCGGGTGTTGCAAACTCTCGTGGTGTGACGGGCGGTGTGTACAAGGCCCGGGAACGTATTCACCGTGGCATGCTGATCCACGATTACTAGCGATTCCGGCTTCATGCAGGCGAGTTGCAGCCTGCAATCCGAACTGAGAATGGCTTTGCGAGATTGGCTCCACCTCGCGGTTTCGCATCCCTCTGTACCATCCATTGTAGCACGTGTGTAGCCCAGGTCATAAGGGGCATGATGATTTGACGTCGTCCCCACCTTCCTCCGGTTTGTCACCGGCAGTCACCTTAGAGTGCCCAACTAAATGCTGGCAACTAAGATTAAGGGTTGCGCTCGTTGCGGGACTTAACCCAACATCTCACGACACGAGCTGACGACAACCATGCACCACCTGTCATTTTGTCCCCCGAAGGGGAACCTTCTGTCTCCAGAAGTAGCAAAAGATGTCAAGACCTGGTAAGGTTCTTCGCGTTGCGTCGAATTAAACCACATGCTCCACCGCTTGTGCGGGCCCCCGTCAATTCTTTTGAGTTTCAGCCTTGCGGCCGTACTCCCCAGGCGGAGTGCTTAATGCGTTAGCTTCGGCACTAAGGGCATCGAAACCCCTAACACCTAGCACTCATCGTTTACGGCGTGGACTACCAGGGTATCTAATCCTGTTTGCTCCCCACGCTTTCGCGCCTCAGCGTCAATAACAGACCAGAGAGCCGCCTTCGCCACTGGTGTTCCTCCACATATCTACGCATTTCACCGCTACACGTGGAATTCCACTCTCCTCTTCTGCATTCCAGTTCCCCAGTTTCCAATGACCCTCCACGGTTGAGCCGTGGGCTTTCACATCAGACTTAAGGAACCGCCTGCGCGCGCTTTACGCCCAATAATTCCGGACAACGCTTGCCCCCTACGTATTACCGCGGCTGCTGGCACGTAGTTAGCCGGGGCTTTCTGGTGAGGTACCGTCAGGGGGCGGCCCTGTTAGAACCGCCCTTGTTCTTCCCTCACAACAGAGCTTTACGATCCGAAAACCTTCATCACTCACGCGGCGTTGCACCGTCAGACTTTCGTCCATTGCGGATGATTCCCTACTGCTGCCTCCCGTAGGAGTCTGGGCCGTGTCTCAGTCCCAGTGTGGCCGATCACCCTCTCAGGTCGGCTACGTATCGTCGCCTTGGGGAGCCCTTACCTCTCCAACTAGCTAATACGCCGCGGGCCCATCCTCCAGTGCATGGCCGAAGGCCATGCTTTTACAAGCAGATCAGGTGATCTGCTTGATTATCGGGTATTAGCTCCGGTTTCCCGGAGTTATCCCCGTCTAGAGGGCAGGTTGCCCACGTGTTACTCACCCGTCCGCCGCTCAATTCCCCGGTTTCCCTCCGAAGAGGTCCGCCGGGTGCATGCGCTCGACTTGCATGTATTAGGCACGCCGCCAGCGTTCGTCCTGAGCCAAGATCAAACTCTCCATGAAAGTTGATGCTTAGTTCTTGCTGGTCTTACTTGCGCAGCAGGCCTTGCCTGCCGCGACTTGTTGTTCGCGCGTTGTTTTCATTCCATTTTCAAAGGACACTCTTCCACCAAATGATGTGTGGGGAAGAACTCTAATGTACCAAATAACAGTACAGTTTGTCAAGTATTATATGGTGGGCCTGAGTGGACTCGAACCACCGACCTCACGCTTATCAGGCGTGCGCTCTAACCAGCTGAGCTACAGGCCCATTTTTATTCTGAATGGGTTTCTACATTAACTGCAGGCATAAAAAAAGAGCAGTTCCTGTAATATGAAATTATCAGATTAAATAATGGAGCGGGCGATGGGAATCGAACCCACATCATCAGCTTGGAAGGCTGAGGTTTTACCACTAAACTACGCCCGCATAAATGGTCGGGAAGACAGGATTCGAACCTGCGACCCCTTGGTCCCAAACCAAGTGCTCTACCAAGCTGAGCTACTTCCCGTTTTCGAAAAAAATAAAAGCATATTGTTATTACTCTATGCTTTAACTTTAATCAAGACTTATCATTTAAGCGTATATAATCATTCGTATGAAATTAATTAAAAGAAATGGTGCGCCCGAGAGGACTCGAACCTCTAACCTTCTGATTCGTAGTCAGATACTCTATCCAGTTGAGCTACGGGCGCCCGATAATAGTTGATTTATATGGTGCGGTCGAGAGGACTTGAACCTCCACGGGATTTAACTCCCACTAGGCCCTCAACCTAGCGCGTCTGCCATTCCGCCACGACCGCGCAAACATTGTTTTAAGTATAAGAAATAAAATGGTGCGGGTGAAGGGACTTGAACCCCCACGTCATAAAGACACTAGATCCTAAGTCTAGCGCGTCTGCCAATTCCGCCACACCCGCAAATAAGTGGCTGGGCTAGCTGGATTCGAACCAGCGCATCACGGAGTCAAAGTCCGATGCCTTACCGCTTGGCCATAGCCCAATATTAAGGAAAGTTACTTCCTAGTTAGCCATTATAATACATTAGTTGATATTTTTCAAAGGAACATAATTTAAATGGCGGTCCGGACGGGACTCGAACCCGCGACCTCCTGCGTGACAGGCAGGCATTCTAACCAACTGAACTACCGGACCATTTAATGTTGTTAAAAGTGAATGGTGGAGGATGACAGGATCGAACTGCCGACCCCCTGCTTGTAAGGCAGGTGCTCTCCCAGCTGAGCTAATCCTCCATATTGGTGACCCGTACGGGATTCGAACCCGTGATACCGCCGTGAAAGGGCGGTGTCTTAACCACTTGACCAACGGGCCGAATCATGGCGGAGAAGGAGGGATTCGAACCCTCGCGCCGTTTACACAACCTACTCCCTTAGCAGGGGAGCCCCTTATAGCCACTTGGGTACTTCTCCATTGGCTCCACAGGCAGGATTCGAACCTGCGACCGATCGGTTAACAGCCGATAGCTCTACCACTGAGCTACTGTGGAATGTGCATTATTTTTGATGCGACATTGAGTAGTTTACATGATAGCGCATATGATGTCAATAGAATTTTTATTTATTTTAAATGGCTTTACAGAGGCAGTTACCAGCGTTTTTTCTGGTTGCTCTCAAGCGACTTTTATAATGTACCACAGCATGTAAAATAAGGTCAAGCGATTCAGGAAACTTTTTTTAATTTTCCTTTGCAGCCTCCACAGACGTACTTTGCAGTATCGATGCGCCGCACTCTGTGAAAGAAGCTTCCGCACCTGCTGCACCGGTATTTATGCTTATATCTCTTCTCTTTTTCATCCACCGGTCTGCAGTGCCTGGCTCCCCCTGTTTCCGCAAGAAGCTTTTTAAAATCCGCATCCCGGTGCTGATATCCTTTTCCTTCTATATGAAGGTGATAGTGACAGAGTTCATGTTTTATAATCGAAATTAATTCTTTTATGCCGTGTATCTGGTAATGCTTCGGATTCATTTCGATATGATGGCTGTTCAGCATATAGCGGCCGCCGGTGGTCCGGAGCCTGCGGTTAAATGTACATTGATGAAGAAACGGTTTTCCAAAAAAAGAAATGGAAATGTCCTCTGCAAGTTTCTGCAGATCATGATTGTTCATCCGCTCCCGCCTTTCTACAGAAAAAGAGCACCTGCACCCAGGTACTCTTTCCAGTTTATTTGTTTGGCTCTATCATCGTCAAGGCAATTCTTCCTTTTTTGGAGTCAACGCTGTCTATCCAGACCGGAATAATATCTCCGACCGATACAGCTTCCATCGGATGCTTGATGAAACGCTTCGCCATTTTTGATATATGGACCAGTCCGTCCTGTTTCACACCGATATCTACAAACGCGCCGAAATCGACAACATTACGTACCGTCCCCTGGAGCTCCATTCCCTCTTCCAGGTCTTCCATTTTCATAATTCCTTTTTTCAAAATAGGTTTCGGCAGATCTTCCCGCGGATCGCGGAGGGGCCGTTTTAAATCTTCAATAATATCCCGGATCGTCGGCTCTCCGGCACCTAGTGCTTCAGCCGACTCTTTAACGGAAAGCTGGGAGAGCTTCTCTATAAGCTCAGGACTGCCTGCGTCCGCCGCTGATGCTTCTATAGAAGCGAGCAGAGCTTTAGCCGTCTTGTAGCTCTCCGGATGGATAGCGGTCTTGTCCAGCGGCTCTTTGCCATCTATAATACGCATAAATCCAGCTGCCTGTTCATATGCCTTGCTGCCCAGCCTTGGTACTTTCTTGAGCTGCGCACGGCTTGTGAAGCTGCCGTTCTCTTCTCTGTATTTAATAATATTGCCTGCTACTGCTTTAGAAAGGCCCGATACATATTTTAAAAGACTTGGGGATGCCGTGTTTACGTTAACGCCGACTTTATTCACCGTTGTTTCCACTACGAACGCCAGAGAATCATTCAGCTTTGCCTGGGTGACATCGTGCTGGTACTGTCCCACCCCGACGGATTTCGGGTCAATTTTAACCAGCTCCGCAAGCGGATCCTGAAGCCTTCTCGCAATGGACACACCACTCCGCTGTTCTACGGAGAGTTCGCCGAATTCTTCCCTGCCCACCTCGGAAGCAGAATAAATACTTGCTCCTGCTTCATTTACAATTAGATAGGCGGCGGAATGATTCCACTCTGTTATAGCCTCTGCCACAAATTCTTCTGTTTCCCTGGACGCCGTACCATTACCAATGGCAATCACTTCCACGCTGTATTTATCGAGAAGCTCTTTTAGGATTTTTCTCGACTCATCTACTTTATTAACCGGCGGCACCGGATAGATGACTCCTACGTGCAGCAGCTTCCCATTTTCATCTACGACCGCAATCTTGCAGCCTGTCCGGTAGGCCGGATCCAGCCCCAGAACAACTTTGCCTTTCATCGGCGGCTGCAGCAGAAGCTGCTTTAGGTTTTCGGAAAAAATATGAATGGCCTGCTCTTCACCTTTAGCCGTAAGCTCACTGCGGATTTCGCGCTCAATGGATGGTGCAATCAGGCGCTTGTACGCATCTTCATAGGCAGTTTTTACATGTTCAAGCGCCGGCGAACCGTATCGTTTTACGATTTTCTTTTCTATCATCTGAAGCGCACGTTCCTCTTCAATGGACACAGATACCTTTACCACTTTATCTTTTTCGCCGCGGTTCATGGCTAAAATACGGTGGGATGGCACTTTACGAACAGCTTCCTGGTACTCGTAGTACATTTCATACGTACCGGCTTCATCCACGGCTCCTTTTTTCTGTTTGGAGGAAAGCAGGCCGTGGCGGAACGTCTGCTCCCGCAGCTCTTTGCGGATCGATGGATTATCCGATACCCATTCCGCTATAATATCGCGCGCACCCTGCAGAGCCGCTTCCACATTTTCTACATCCATTTCCTCAGAAACATAGGCTTTGGCTTCTTCTTCCGGGCTTCCTTCTTTCGGCAGGGCAAACAAGTAGGAAGCAAGCGGTTCAAGGCCTCTTGCCGCTGCCGATGTAGCTCTCGTTTTTCTTTTCTGGCGGTAAGGCCGGTAAATATCCTCTAATTCCTGAAGCTTCTCTGCCGATTCTATCGAATTCCTCAGCTCCGGTGTTAGTTTATCCTGTTCTTCAATCAAACGTGAAACCTCTTCTTTTCTCTGCTGCATCTGCCTTGTATAATCCCAGCCGTCCTGTACGTTTTTGATCTGTACTTCGTCTGCGCTGCCCGTCTGTTCTTTGCGGTATCTCGAAATAAAAGGTACCGTATTTCCCTCTTCAAGCAGTTCAATGATATTACGCACCCATTTTTCCTGCATAGACAGGGAGGTGGAAAGTTTTGTTACGAGCTGATCCTGTTCTGTCATGGATAAGAAACTCCTTTTTGTTCAATATGTATGATCTCTTAAGCCCCATTACTATAACACGAAGGCCCTTCTATCCAAAATCGGTCTTATGTCCGGATAAAAAAAAGAGCCTTTCTGTTTGGCAGGAAGGACTCAAGATTCATATAACGACCCTATCAATACAGTACGGTCATCCTTGTTTTTTTGATTCTTCTCTGCTAAATAACGTACGGATACGTCTGTAGACTGAAGATCTATCATCCAGTTATACTCTTCCTGATTTATGGATATGCCATCGGAATGTAGAATAAAGTGCAGATTCTTTTTATAATAGTAGTGTTCAAGACGGTAATGAAATTTGCGGCCGGATAAGAAGCCGGGAGCCGGAAGCGGGCGATGCGTCTTCTCGTCGTCTGCCGCAATAAATGAGCCGATATTTCCAATATTGCCGTATACTACTTTTTTTTCGTCAAATAATACCTTAAGAATAGTGATAACCGTACCGCGTTCTCCGCACAAATGGCGATTGCATTCGTCCATCAGATCCGGAACGGTCCACTCATGATGGTTCCGCAGAATTTCCATTGCAATATTGGAAGATTTGAAAGCAAATTCCCCGCTTCCCAACCCGTCCGCTACCGCGCAGAGAAAATAGTCTTCTGTTTCTACCGCCATAAAGGAATCCCCGCATAGGTGATTTCCTTCTTTTTCTTTCTGGTATACTACGGTTTTCACTTTGTTGTATGTTCTGCTCTCAATCATCACAGACACTCCGAGGGCTCTGTCCGAATGGAATCTCTCAGTTTTTGAAGAGCTCTTCTCTGCAGCCGGGATACGTGCATCTGGGAGATTCCAAGTTTTTCTCCTGTTTCTTTCTGACTTAAGTTTTCGAAATACGTACATTTCAAAATTTCTTTTTCGCGCTCTGTCAGAACGGTAAATGCTTTTTGAAGCAGAAGCTGCTGATCTGTCTTTTCATAGCCTTCATCGGTTGCTCCAACTAAATCAAGAAGCGTAACGGCACTGCCTTCCTGATCGGCTTCGATCGAGCGGTCCACCGACAGCGCCTGATAACTTTTTCCCATTTCCATGGTTTCAAGCACTTCTTCTACGGTCACTTCCAGGTATGCGGCAATCTCGTCCACCTGCGGGGAACGCTGTAGATCGCTCGTAAGCTCTTCCACCGCTTTTTTGATTCTTGGGCCAAGCTCTTTTATACGGCGCGGTACATGAACGCTCCATGTTTTGTCCCGGATAAAACGCTTGATTTCACCGACAATGGTTGGAACTGCAAACGATTCAAAGCTGCGCTCAAAAGAATGGTCGAACCTGCGGAGTGCTGCAAGCAGGCCAATCATGCCAACCTGATAAAGGTCATCATCATGATCCTGTCCGCGGGAAAACTTTCTGGCGAGCGACTGTACGAGCGATTCATAATGAAGAACAAGCTTCGTCTGTACTTCTTCATTGCGGTTATTTTGAAATTCTTCAATCCACTCATACACGTGGGTATTATCTTTATTGTTTCTGCCCCTGCTCTTGTTTGTCTGCTGAGGTCGGGATTCCGTCGACATGCTGCTCCACCCCATCTCTATGAAGGAACTTGGTCATGACGATAGCAACACCTGATTCATTACTGATCTCTACTTTATCCATTAGCGTATCGATAAGGAACAGCCCCAGGCCGCCTTCCTTTAATTCCGAAACGGGCTTGGAACTGTCAATCGGTCCGATGTTTTCGAGGAGGCTGCTGACCTCTGTACTTTCACCTCGGTCTGCCACAATGATTTGGATGCGGTCTTCACGGATAACACAGGAAAGAAGCATGTAGCCTGTTTTCTTATAGGCATGATTCACAACGTTCGTACAGGCTTCCGCTACTGCAATCTTCATGTCTTCGATATCGTCATAGGAATAGCCGGCTCTGCTTGCAATGCCGGAAACAGTAAGACGAACAACGCCTACGTATTCCGCTTTGGCAGGTATCTTCATTTCGAAATGATCTGCATGATCGGTCATTATTGCGTTCCCTCCTTTTTCCCCTCTTCGATGTCTATAACTTCATCCAGGCCTGTAATGGAAAAAAGTCTCATTACCCTTTGGTTTAATCCAACAAGACGAAGCTTGCTGTTGTTGGCTTCCGATGATTTTAAAGCGCCGACGAAAATACCAAGTCCGGTGCTGTCGATATAGCTTACATCCGTAAGGTCAACCGTAACGAGCTGACCGTCTTTTTCTGTCAGCGGTTCTATCGCTTCTTTAAGCTGCGGAGCGGTATAAGCGTCTACTTCACCCTCTATATAAAGAATAGCTTCTTCTTTAGAGTGTTCCGTTTTAATATCTAAATTCATAATATATTTCCTCCTGTTTCCTTTTTGCACCTTATATCTATCTATAGTGAAATAAATGTTTTAGTAACTAGTCGTATCCATTCATTACTTCCCGCTTTTATTTTTTATTAAACCTCTCTTCGGATAATGATCAGCGTAAAGTCATCACGGAGCTGAAATCCCTGAAGTTTCTCCAGCTGATAAAACACATTTTCCACGAGCTGTTGAGCCGGAAGGTGCTTGTACTGGCGGATCAGATTGGTGATCTCCTCACGCTCAATAAACCCGTCATCAGTCCGGCACTCGGTTACGCCATCAGATAAAAGCACAATAAAATCGCCGGGCTCTACTTTTTTGTGGTATTCCAAAAAGCTGCTGTCTCTGCGGATTCCGAGCACAACACCTTTTGCTGATAGTTCGTCAAAGCTGTCTTCTGCATAGTTATAATAAAATCCGGGTTCATGCCCGGCGCCTGAATAATAAAAATGATGGACGCGGGGATCATACGAGCCGTACATCATTGTAATAAACATATTAGCCGCTACGTTCTGCTCTACAACCCGGTTTAAATTCTCAAGCAGCGCGCCCGGCTGCAGCCGTTGTTCCGGATAGCTGTCCATTGCGTATTTAATCATGGACATACAAAGAGCCGCAGGCACGCCTTTTCCGATAATATCGGCAATAGCCAGACCTACGCACCCGTTTTCATCTTTAACAAAATGATAATAGTCCCCGCTCATTTTCGAAGCAGGGACGCTAAGTACTCCAACATCAAGATCCTGTACAAACGGAATCTCTTTAGGCAGAAAGGTCTGCTGCATGCTGGCAGCTACATTAATTTCATTTTCGAGTTCCCGCTGCTTATCCCTCAGGCTCTGGTGTTCCCGGTAGGCAAGACCGTATCCCATCATGACTTCCAGCAGAAATTCAAAAGAATCAACCGCTCCCTCCGGCATATAGGGGAACAGTTCTTCAATCGCTTCTATATGGAGACTCACTACCTCTTCCGGTGAAATTTGATTTTCCAGCACCTTTTTGCTGAACTGCTGGGCATAATATAATCCCTGTTCATTCTTTTCTTTCAGATAGGTGACTAGAATTTTTCTGTATTGTTCCTGCATGAGACTATATGAATCAGCCAAGTGTTAAAACCTCCTTTACCTGAGCCATTTAACTGCCGTTATAACCGTTCCTTCTCCAACGACAGAATCGATATCAAAATCATCCATCAATCTCTTTACGCCCGGCAGTCCGGCTCCAAGCCGCTCCGAAGTCGTAAACCCGTCTTCCATTACTTCCGGATATTTTTGATCCCGGGACCACGGTCTTTTGCGGTGATCTTAATTCCTTTTTTGGCTCCACTGCTGTGATACTTCAATCGTTTCTATGTAATTTCGCCCTTTTCCGCATAGAGATATATGTTTCTTGCCAGTTCGGATATGGCTGTTGTTACACGGGCCTGGTCCACGCTTCCAAAGCCGATTTCTTTTGCAAGATTCCGGCCGGCCTGCCTGGCTGAAACAATCCCCCATTCTGTATGCACTTCAACGCTGGATTGAACACTCATATTCATTCCTCCAGTTCCTGTTGAAGTTTCTCCAAACCTTGTTCAAGGTCCAGAGCGGTAGGGACGTCATCTAAAATAATACCCATATCTATTAAAGTGATGGCAACCGCCGGCTGAATTCCAGTCATCACTACTCTGGCACCCATAAGATTAGACATTTCTACGACGTCTCCGAGAACTTTTGCAATAAAAGAATCAATCATTTCTACTGAGGTTAAGTCGATGACTACTCCTGCAGACCCTTCCTGGTGAATCTTATTTAACAGATCCTCCTGAAACTGAAGGGCGGTCTGGTCATCTAAATCCACTTGAACGGATATAAGCAGATACTGCTGAAGCTTCAATATTGGAATTCGCACGTCGGACCCTCCATTCTATAACTGCTCTGCTGTACTTTCATACATTTCAATCGAATTATACATTAATAATCTGACGCTTTGTAAGCTCCATGCCTGTTTCAATACCTTTGCGGAGACTGCTCTTTGTAGGGAATTTACCCAGGTCAATTCCCAGATTAACTATCGTCTGGGCGATTTCCGGCCTGATTCCTACAAGAATACACTCTGCACCGACAAGCCGTACTGCTTCCGACGCCTGGATAATATGATGAGCTACCATTGTATCCACAACAGGCACCCCGGTAATATCAATAAGCACTACCTGAGAGCGGTGTTCAATAATACCATCAAGCAGGTTCTCCATAATCAGCTTGGCTCTTTCTGTGTCAATCGTTCCAATAAGAGGCATAACGCTGATATTGTCAAACACCGGAATGAGCGGAGCCGATAGTTCTTTTAAAGCGAGGCGCTGCTGGTGCAGCGTGGTTTCCCAGGATCCGGAATATTCATCAACGAGCTGGTTGACCATTTCGTCCACCCACTCTTCAATTTCATAAAATGTTTCATACATTTTTTTGGAGGGGATTTCACTGCCCGAGCTGATGCTTTCCAGCACTACCCGGCGGAAGGTCTGCATTCCTTTAGTGAAGTAGCTTAGCGGCCACCCCATCCGAATCAGCTTCTCAGCAAAGCTGCGCAGAAAAGCACGTCCATCTTCGAGCTCTGCATCGAATGAATTGAAAATCAAGGCAGCAAATTCTTCGTTTGTATCCTGAAAAAGAGTTTTCGGCACTTTCTCTTTAAATACATCGTTTCGCACCAGGGTCATTTTCTCCGACCAGTTTTCCTTTATTTCATTCCGCTGATTATAAATCATTTCTAAAACAGCTGCATGCATAAGTAATTCCTCCACTTGGCCTTTAATTGCTTTTATTTATTTCCATGTCTGCCTGCTCTATTATAAAAACAGCTGTTTGTTCTTACACGCGTGGTTTGTTTACCGATTTGGAAGAGAAAGCTGTCCTTTTTACTCAAAAGATGATTAATCTTTCTGCCACCGGGTATAGAAGAGGACTGTCTTCTATAATACGGTCTTATCTGCATATACATCCTTTTTTACCACAAGTAACACTATTATTTCACGTCTTTCCACCAACCGCAAATATATTGCCGCCTTCTGGAGTATAATTTTCATTATACCAGTCCTTGCAGCAGATTTGCAGAACAAATTGAAGCTGCCCCCGGACAAAACGGGAGTGCCGGCTGTACATACATGTATGTACAGCCGGCACTCCCGACTTTGGATGCTCAAAGTATTAAATAGATAAGTTTAAGGTCTTACAAATTGTGAAATAATAATATAATTGCCTATACCCCGCTTACTAAACGTGTGTCCATAGAATGTTCTGCTTCCGCTTCTGCAACGAAAGATTCTGAAGCAATGTGCAGATTAATCTGCGCCATTTCTACATAACCTTTTTGCATCGATTCACGAGCTTTAATCCGCTGAGATTCTCTCAAATAAAGCTCAGTGGCTTGATGAATGAAATCATCCCGGTTTTCTCTGCCCTGGTCCAAAATACCATCCAGTTCACTGAGCAGATATTCCGGAAGACTCACCTTAATCTGTTTGGTGTTCCTTTCAAACATATCACACACACCTCCAGCGTAAGACCTCAACTGTGCTCACTTCCTACTTCATATAATAGCATTTGTAGAAGCGGTTTGCAAAACCGTTTTTTTCCAATCCGCTTCCGTGCCTGGTCGTTTCTGAGAAAAAGCAGCTGTTTCGGCCGTAATTTTATTGCTCTTTATATCGGCACCACTGTCGGAGAGTTTAGTTTCTGCTGCTTATATATTTTCTTGGAACCCGCTTACTGATCATACAGGGAATTTCATAGGTGATCGTTCCGAGCCGTTCCGCGGCATCCAGCACAGTAATTTCCGCTCCATTATCTTTTCCAATCAGCGTAACCTTTGCACCGGTTTCCTCCGGACCGGAAAGCCGGACCATCATCTGGTCCATACACACTCTTCCAACAATCGGGGCTTTTTCTCCGTTAATGAGCACATAACCTCCATTGGTAGAGTGATGACGGTTCCAGCCGTCCGCATAGCCTATCGGCACCGTGCCGATATATTCTTCTTTTTCAGCTGTATAGGTCGCCCCATAGCTGATGCTTTCCCCCGGACTGATCTTCTTTACCTGAACGAGCCTGCTGTAGAGAGAAAAGGCCGGCTGCAGGTCAAAAGGAAGCTCCTCATTAATTTCCGCAGAGGGCGTTAATCCGTACATAGATATGCCAAACCGGAACATCGTAAAGCAGCGGTCTGGAAACCTCATACCCGCCGCGCTGTTGCCACAGTGTATATACGGCGGCAGCTGCACAATCTTACCGGTAAGCTCCACTATTTCTTTAAATCGTTCATGCTGACTATAAAAATAAGAAGTTTCCTGTTCGTCGGCGGTCGCAAAATGAGTGAAGATTCCTTCCAGGTCAAAAGCAGACTGGGAGCTGACAGCTTCCAGAAAATCGATTATTTCTTCATCGCTCCGCAGTCCGATACGCCCCATGCCGGTATCTGTTTTTAAATGCACGGAAAGTGCCTGTCCCTGCGCCATACAGGCCGCTGCCTTATCCAGCCATTCTTTTTGAAAAACAGTAAGGCTGATATTGTACTGCCGCGCCGTTTCTGCGTCTTCGGGCCTTGTGCGCCCAAGTACAAGAATTGGAAGGTCAAATCCCGCCTCGCGCAGCTCGATCGCTTCTTCCAGAAGAGCCGTCCCTAAAAATACTGCACCTCCCTGCACTGCTGCCGCAGCAGCCTGAACTGCTCCATGGCCGTATCCGTCTGCCTTTACCACCGCCATCACATCGAGCTGCTGACCTGTACTTTGTATAACCTGCTCTACATTACGGGTAATGTTTTCTAAGTTCACTTCCACCCATGTATCTCTATATGAATGCTCTTGAAAAGCCATGTTATCTTCTCCTGTTTTCCTGAAATAGTTGAACGTTTTTTATAGCACGGGGAACATAGGAGGCCAGTTTGGAAGCGCGCAGCGAATAATTCGTTTCTTCCTGATCCACGGCAAGATCTGCTGCATGGCCGTGCAGAAATACAGCATTATTTACCATTGCTGCCGTATCCCCGTCCTGCATCACCTGTCCCAGCAGTATGCCGGTCAACGTGTCGCCCGATCCGCCCTTTGCAAGACCGGCATTTCCGCTTGTGTGCACCGCCTGATATCCTTCGGGAGTGGTGCATATCGTGTTTGCTCCTTTTAAAACGAGATAGCAGTCTGTTTTCCGGGCATACTGTCCCGCCAGCGAAAAGCGGTGTTTGTTTACCTCTCCCGGAGTTGTACCTGCCAGATGAGCCATCTCGCCCGGGTGCGGCGTTAAAACAAGCGGAGCAGTTCTTTCCGAAAGCTCCTGCTCCAGTTCCGGCAGCCAATATAAGGCATCGGCATCGAGAATTAATATTCCTGCTGTTTCCACGAGCGCCCGCCTGACTATTTCTTTTGCTTCTTGTAAACGTCCCAGCCCCGGCCCGACAGCCACGGCATCATAACGATCAAATCCAAAATCCGCCCTGACGCTGTCCTCAGCCAGTTCTCCCTCTTTTTCCGGCAGCCTTAAAAAAGTGGTCTCCGGCACAAGCGGCGCCGTAGTATACATTAGTGATTCCGGGAGGGCTGTTGTTAACAGGCCTGCCCCGCTTTCCAAAGCGGCAAGGGCTGCAATCGCAGGTGCTCCGGCCATATTTTTGGAGCCGCCGATCAACAGTCCCCGGCCGTGCCTGCCTTTATGCGCATTCTCTTTGCGTACAGGAAAGGAGGCCGAAGTCTCCGTCATTCCCCACTCCACGGCTTCACTTCCTGCCTTGTCCCACACTGCATTCGGCATGCCGATAGACACGGTATGCATTTGGCCGTAATATTCTTTAGCCGGAAACAAATACGCGCTCAGTTTGGGACTCTCCAGAATGATTGTAGCATCCGCCTTTACGGCAGAAGAAGGAACATCCTCTTCTCCGGATGGAACACCGGAGGGAATATCTACAGCGACAACCGGTGTGTCTGTTTTTCCAAGAACCTGCACTGCTTTGTCAAAAGGAGGCTTCACTTCTCCCTGGATACCTGTTCCGAGCATAGCGTCAATGATAACGTCATACGAATCTGCCCGAAAGGAAGAAGGATCAAACTGACGCGGTGTAAAACCGGATTTTTCGTAAAGGGTCTGGTGATAGAGAGCTGCCCCCTTTAAGCCATCAGAACTAACGAAATACACATCCGTTCGAATTCCTTCACTTTCAAGCGTTCTCGCTATTGTATACCCGTCGCCTCCATTATTCCCTTTTCCTGCAAGCACCGCTGCATATTGAAGAGCCGGGTACAGTTCTATTATTTTTGCCGCCGCTGCCCTGCCGGCATTCTCCATTAAAAGCTCTTCTTTCATACCGATTTCTTCAATCGCCAGCCTGTCAGCTTCGCGCATTTGTTCTGCTGTGACAACCCTCATTTTTCCACATCCTTACTCTTCTATAATAACCTGGGCGGCTGCCCATTCTCTGCTGTGGGAAATACTCACATGAACTTTAGCATTAGGTAGTCCGTCTACAAACGCATACAGTACAGGCCTGCCGTTCGGTTCATTGAGCACTTCAATGTTCTGGAATCCGTAAGCTTTAGAAATGCCGGTTCCGGCTGCTTTTACAAAAGCCTCTTTAGCAGCAAAGCGTCCGGCTGCATATTCAATTCGACGCTGGCCTGTTAAGCGCCCGAACGCCTCTTTTTCTCTGCCTGTAAACATCCGATCTGCGAATTTATCATTTTTATCCAGCAGCCGCTCTATTCTTTTTAATTCTATAATATCGATGCCGATTCCGTGAATCATAACGTTTCTCTCCTCTTTAAGCAGCGCTGGTCGCCTTCAAAAGATAACTTATGCTAAAATTAAAAAAAGGGCTGACGCTTTTCTATAACGGGCGGCAGAACACATCATTTAATTAAAAGGGGCGCTTTATGTTTATTCGTAATGAATCATTTTATTCATTCAGGAAAAATTATCCGATCGTCTTTTCTCTCGTTATTATACATATCGTCCTGTTTGCCTGGATTAACCTGACGAGTCTGACTAACGGTCTCATACCATTTGGCGATACTATTTTCCAGCTCGGCGTCGGCTTTAATGCAGCAATCGCGGCAGGAGAGTTGTGGCGGCTGATCACCCCTGTTTTTCTCCATCAGGGACTGACTCATGTGATCCTGAATTCCTTTGCTCTCGTGCTTTTTGCCCCGCCGCTCGAAAAAATGATTGGCAGATCCCGCTTCATTATTGTGTATGTGCTGATGGGCCTGCTGGCGAACGTAGCTACGTTCTTTTTAGGCGGCTTGTATTATTCCCACCTCGGAGCCTCGGGGGCCGTGTTCGGCGTATTTGGCATTTACATGTACTTGATCTGGAAACGCAAGGATCTAATAGATGCTGCCAGCGCCCAGCTGATTCTTATACTGACATTGTTCAGCGTTGTTATGACGTTTCTATCTCCTAATATTAACGTATATGCGCATATTTTGGGCTTTTTTCCGGCTTTCTGCTGGCACCTTTCTTTTTGCGGAACGCTGTGCCTTTCTTTAGCGTCCAGCATTATAAAGCTCCGGCCGAAGAGCCGGTTTTTAATCCAAACCGCTGGAAAGGCCGCAGGAAATTCCGTGCCCCTGTCGGACAGAGGCTTCCCAGATGGATCGGGTATGCGTTTGTCGTGTTAATTGTAGTCGGGCTGCTGGCAAGAGCTGCAGAACTTTTCTTTTAAACAAAAAGTCTTTCTGTCCGAAAAAGGACAGAAAGACTTTTTTATTCAAACGTTACCAGATTAGGTGCTTCCGGCACTTCAAGTGATTCTTCCGGAAGCCATTCGGCACTGCTTTCTGTATCTTCTTTGTTGAATGTTACTGTTTCATAGCCAAAATCTGAGGCAGCAAACAGAACAGCATCCGTAAAAATATTACTGTTCCAGCTCTCAGGAAGCTCTGATGATTCGGTAAATGTTACGACAGCATTGGTTCCTTCCCCTGCACTCCGGCTACATCAAGGCCTTCCGGCATTGGTGATTCCAGGGCTTCATTGTCGGGATCGGTTTCCATCTGCTGCAGCGTTTCTTCAAAGGAAAGCAGCTCGCCCTGATCATCTGCGGTCGGCTGGCCGGCTCCTTTTGCACTAACTAATAGAGTAACATCACGGCCGGAGGAGTAAGCGAAGTATCCGCGGTTATCGCCTTCCACCAAATAGTTTTCAAGCAGCCCGTAATTACCAAATTCAACTCCGGGTTCCTCATTTTCTGTAAATAAGACTTCTGAAACGCCTGTATAGCGCAGGCTTTCTTCAAGACTATTTAAAAAACCTTCGCCCTGGGCGCTGCTTAAGCTCTGCTGGGATTCTTCAAAATCAGCCCGCCACGAGTCAGAGGCTTCATCTGTACTGCTCCATTTAATATTCTGGACCAGGGACCCGGAGAGGCCGATTTCATCTCCTGGATAATTACGGTTCAACGCTTCAAAAAAAGAAGGCGCAGACTCTATAGAACCTTCTATTAAAAACGTCACCGGAATCGTAAATCCATTTTCTGCGTCCTGCAGCGGAATCGTTACCGGAACCGTGTCTTCCGCTATTTCACTGGCGGACAAAGCACGGAGATAATCATTTGTGATCCACTCTTCTTCTGCCGGCGGAGTTTCTTCTCCGCTTTCAGCAGCTTCTGATGTTTCAGGCAGGTTCATCTACCTGCGGGGTTTCCAGCGGTTCCTGCTCCACTTCGGCAGTTCCTTCTTCTTCAGCTGCCTCGTTGGAAGAATCCTCGCCGTTTTCTTCCGCTGCAGGTGAATCCGGCTCCGAAGCCGGTTCATCAGGAGGCGGTGATTCCTCTCCTCCGCCCTCTTCAGAAGCTTCTTCCTGTGTTTCTTCCGTTTCAGAAGCCGTCCGCTCCCCGCTCTGCTCTGTATCAGAAGACATCGGCTGGGACTGCGGGATCATGTTAGGAATAATAAGGGCTAACAGCAAAATAGCAAATACTGTCGTAATTCCCGGAACCATCCATTTTTTCGATTTATTCCGGGGCTTTTTTGCTTTTGTCTTTGCCATGACATTGTAGTAAATTTCCTGCCTGCTTCTGCTGTCCCGGATTTCCGGCATCTGCCGAAGCTTGTCTTCTATTGATTTTTGATCGTGTTGCCGCTGCTTCAAGGTTCTACCCTCCTTTGCGTCTCTTCTTCGTTTCCGCCCATAAGATCCTGCAGCTTTTTGATTGCCCGGTGCTGGGTGGTCTTCACTTTACTTTCCGACCATCCCAAAACGTCTGCCGTTTCTTTTATAGATAGAGAATCTACATACCGGAGCATAAGCACCTGCCGCTGATCGGCCGTGCAGTTCTCCATGTATTGATATATTTCCCGGACCTCGTCTTTTGCCGTGAGAATTTCATCCGGCAGCGGAGCTGGGTCTCTTATATCTTCTTTTGAAAGCGGGCCGAGCATGCCTAGCCATTTTCTCTTTTTGCGGTTCTGCTTTCGAATCCAGTCAATTCCAACATGGCGGGCAATAGAATAAAGCCATGTTTTTTCGCTGCTTTTGCCTTCAAAGGAGTCAAAGGAATGAAATACTTTAATGTACACTTCCTGGACCAGCTCTTCGGCTGCATCGCGGTCTCGAACCAGATAAAACAGGTATTGATAAAGAGAGTGGTGATAGCTTTCATACAACCGCTCAAATTCATCTTGCATGATTTACACTCCCATACTTAAGTCGTTAGTTGTTTCATTGTGTTACATCATTTTTCATAAAAAGAGCCGTATTCATATTACAGTTTGATTACATTGATATATTTTGACATGAGAACACTTATCTGGCTACTGCGATACTGCTTAATTATATGTATTTTTATGTAACACCTGCTGCCAAATCACTTTATGCCGGCATACTGCTTCCCGGTGTATGATAAAAACTCTATCAGCACCAGCCATTAGAGTTTTCAGTCGTCTATTTTTTCTATATTAACTTGTTGTGATAAATATATAGCTCCAGTAAATAGCTGCATATAAGAAAATAAGAAGCAGAACAACAAACAAAACTTTTCGATTTGACCATTTCTTCATCATCCACACCTGCCTTATCTGACTGTATTATACCACTTTTATTTCCCTGACGGTGAATCACCTTTTCCTTCTCCTCTGACTGCTTTTTATATCTCACACAAAAAAGGCTTACCTCTTACAAGAAGAGATAAGCCTTTTTGTTATTCCGTTGTTTCGTGGTGGAAATATGTCTGGTCGTAAATATGTTCGATGTCCTCATCTGTCATTTGAAAAAACTGTGTCTCGTCTGTCCCGCGGATTTTAGAAATAAATTGAATCATGTTCTGGCGCTCTCTTCTTTTCATTTTAATTCCTCCTCTGTTTTAATACAGTTTATTTTGTTAAATGTATTATATAACAGATTAAATTTAATCGTCAATACTTTTTTTAAACTATTTTATTTTATCTTTGACGTAACTCTTTTTCTAAAACACCGTCTTATGTTATGAGACTAAATACTTATATAGAAGAAGGGAATGTAAAAATGAAGAAAACAGCATACTTACTAGTTCCATCCGCCTTATTTCTACTAATTCTTTCGGCTTGCGGCACCAGCAGCGAAGCGGAATCTGAACAGGCTCCAGCCGAAGAGGTGAATGTGACGGAAGAAACAGCAGCAGAGGAAACAGAGACACAGAAGGAAGGCGAAGCCCAGGAAGAATCGGAAACTGCCGCAGCGAACGAGGAGGAAGCCGATACCGCAGCTTCAGCTGAAGAGGCACAATCGACTGAAAACGATGAGAGCGGAGAAAATGAATCTTCTGCTGATAACAGTTCTACTGAAAACGCAGCCGAAGAGACAGCACCTGAAACCGAGGCTTCTGTTTCTGAAAGCGAAGAAGCTGATCAGTCCTCTGAAAATACTGTAGAAAAAGAAACCAACGCTCCTGAGGAGGAAAATACAATGGAAGAAGCTGATGGTGTGACGGAAACTGTTACGTTATACTTCTCTGATGACCAGCTTATGGAAACGCTGACTGAAGAACGCAGCGTTACTGCCGACACTAAAGAAAATCTTCCTGCCGCGGCACTCGAAGCATGGATTGCCGGTCCGGAATCAGAGGGTATGTTCTCCCCCGTAAACGCTGATACTACGGTTCAATATGTAGAGAGCGACGGCTCCCAGGCTACTGTTTCCTTTTCTTCTGCTTTTGCTGAATCCAACGTCGGTTCCAGCGGCGATGCTGCCATTATGGAACAGATTGCTTCTATTATGAGCCAGTTCGGCTACAGCAGCACCCAGCTTCTTATTGAAGGGGAAACAAATACCAGCATTTTCGGTCATGTGGACACAAGCAGTCCTATTAAAGCCGGCGAATAAGCTAAACATCCCCGTATCTAATAAAGATACGGGGATGTTCTTTTTTCCAGCGGTGCCGCTGTATGATAAACTTAAGAAAATTCATGCAGGAAAGGGTTTTTACCCGCTATGGCCAATGTTCACACGTTTACCCGCAAAGAAGAAATGGTTAACGCATCTATTCATGCCGTCGGTGTACTGTTCAGTATCGCAGCGCTGATTATTTTACTTATTCAAGCCGGCACTCCAGCCCATGTGGTGAGCGTAAGCATCTACGGATCAACCATGCTGATTTTGTATACCTCTTCCACCCTGGTTCATTTTGTCCAGGAAGGCAAAGCCAAAGACCTGTTTGAAATATTCGATCACGCAGCGATTTACTTGTTTATCGCCGGTACTTACACCCCTCTCCTTTTTCATGCACTTGACGGCGCACTGAGCTGGACGCTGTTTGGCATTGTCTGGGGCATTGCCGTGCTCGGCGTCCTTTTTAAGGTGTTTTTTGTAAAACGCTTTTTGTTTTTATCTACTATATTTTATATTGGCATGGGATGGATTATTATTTTCGCCTGGGGCCCGCTCTCGGAGAATCTTCCGTCCGGCGGACTGGCCCTGTTAATAGCAGGAGGCATTCTCTATACGGCCGGATCCATTTTTTACGTCTGGCGCCGTATCCCCTATCATCATGGGATCTGGCATGTTTTTGTTCTTGCAGCATCGTTTCTGCACTTTCTTGCCATTCTGCTGTATGTCCTGCCGCTGATGAACTAGACCGAAATAAAAACCCCACTCTTTTTTTAAGAGTGGGGTTTCCTGTATTAAAAGGAGTCTTTAATAAGCACATCTTCCACCGGGAAGCGTTTCGATTTACGCGCTTCGCCCGTTTTTCTGCCGACAGAAATGAGCATAACCGGTACATAGCGCTCCGGTACGTTAAATGCTTCTATAAATGCCGCCTTATCAAAACCGCCCATTGGTACAGTATCGTAGCCTTTTTCTTTCGCTGCCAGCATCAGCTGCATCGAAGCGAGAGAAGCATTAATCAGGGCTTCGTCTTTGGCAAAGCCTTCTCTTTCATAGGCTGAATGGATATTAGCGACTAGCTGTGTTTTAATGTCTTCTGTCATTTTTCCTGCGTCTACTGCATCCGTGTAAACGGCATCTGCATGAATATTTGCTTCCAGATCGCCAAGAATGGCAATCGTGGCAGAGCTGTCTGCAACCTGCTTCTGGTTATATGCAATCGGGAGCAGCTCCTGCTTTTTTTCATCGGACGTTACCGCAAGAAACTTCCAGTGCTGCAGGTTCCAGGAGGATCGAGCCTGGACCGCTGCCTCAATAATATCCTGCAGATCCTCTTCCGGCATCTCTGCCTCTGTATCAAACGCACGAATCGACTGGCGTTCTTTCATTAACTCTATTGTTGTCATTTGTCTCAACCTCGCTTTGTTTTTTTGCCATACATATAGTCTCATGAAGCAGATTTTGTTGCAAATAATACGAAATATCCCAAAACAAAAAAATCCTCCCGTTATTGGGAGGATTCTGGTTTACTTATTATCTTGTGACAAACATCTGCGTCCAGTACGTACCGTACTCGCCGCCTTCTGCATAACCGATAGCGATATGCGTGAAGTTTTCATTCATAATATTTTCACGGTGGCCTTCAGAGTTCATCCACGCGTTCACAACTGCTTCCGGAGTGTCCTGGCCGGCTGCGATATTCTCGCCTGCCGCGCTGTAGGAAATACCAAAGGAAGTCATCATGTCAAACGGGCTTCCGTAATTCGGGCTTTCATGGGCAAAATAACCTGCATCGCGGAGATCTTCAGACTTCGCATCTGCTACTTCCGCTAAATCGCCGTAGCTCTGCAGCGGCTGGAGGCCTGCCTTTTCCCGTTCCACGTTGGTCAATCTTACTACTTCCTGCTCAAACTCGGCTTCCGACTCTGATACTTCGCTGTCAGGTGCCGGCTCTGCTGCAGTTTCTGATGGGGCCGCTTCCGCTGACTGATCTGTTGATTCCTCAGCTGCTGCTCCGTCTGTATCAGGGATGGCAATGCTCTGGTTTACAGAAATGACATTTTCATTTGCAATTCCTGGATTTTCTGAGAGAACTTCCTCCACTGAAACACCATGCTCTTCCGCTATGCCAAACAGGGTATCCCCTCCTGGACGGAATATGTCTGTGAAGACTGGGCAAAAACGGCAACCGGGAAAATCATAAGTACTGCTAAAGATCCAACAACTTTTTTCAAACGATCCACCTCCTGAAATTAGTATCCCACATTGTTTTGACGAGGAAACAGGAAAAACGTTACATTTTTTTATCTATTTTCATATCGAATAGTTTATTTTTTGATGTTCCTCATGCAAATCGTTATGAAACAGCCGGTCATTCTTTTTATATGAGAACGCCTTCCTGTCATTATACACGATCTCTTCCTGAAATTGTATCTTCATTTTTATTGTGTCTGCTGATTTCATCCTATATGATGAGAAAGGACAGTAAATAAGCTCGTACGATTTTTATAGAAGAAAGGGTTGCATGCATGACTACTTGGAAGGACGAAATAGCTTCACGTAAAACATTTGCTATCATTTCCCACCCGGATGCGGGAAAAACCACCCTTACCGAAAAGCTTCTTTATTTTGGCGGAGCCATCCGCGAAGCAGGAACGGTTAAAGGAAAAAAGAACACGAAACATGCAACAAGTGACTGGATGGAAATTGAAAAACAACGGGGTATTTCTGTTACCAGTTCGGTAATGGAGTTCCGGTACCGTAATTTCCATATTAATATTCTTGATACGCCGGGCCATGAGGATTTCAGTGAGGATACCTACCGGACCCTCACCGCGGCGGACTCTGCAACGATGCTGATTGATGCAGCCAAAGGCGTGGAGGCCCAGACGAAAAAACTATTTAAAGTCTGCCGGCTGCGCAGCATTCCTATTTTCACATTTATTAACAAGCTCGACCGCCAGGGACGAGATCCCTTTGAACTGATGGAAGAAATGGAAAACCTTCTTGGCATCCGTTCTTATCCGATGAACTGGCCGATTGGCATGGGAAGGGATTTCCAGGGAATCTATGACCGGATTAATAAAAAGATCGAACTGTTTGATCCCGATAATCCATCCAATATTCAAGTCAAAGAAGTATCAGGCCCAAATGATCCGGTTCTTGTCGATTTCATCGATCCCTCTCTTTTGGAACAGTTTCAGGAAGAGATGGAGCTGCTTGACGTAGCGGGTGATCCTTACGATGAAGAGCGTATACTCTCAGGAGAACTCACTCCCGTATTTTTCGGCAGTGCCATTTCAAACTTCGGCGTTCAGAACTACCTGGAGCATTTTTTAAAGCTTGCTCCTGCTCCCGTTCCTCGTGAGAGCGACATCGGTCCTATTTCACCGATGGATGCCGAATTTTCCGGGTTTGTTTTTAAGATTCAGGCTAATATGAACCCAAAGCACCGTGACCGAATCGCCTTTCTTCGGATTACGTCGGGGAAATACACGCAGGGAATGAGCGTACGGCATGTACGTCTTGAAAAATCAATGCGTCTTGCCCAGCCGACGCAGTTTCTTGCCCAGGACCGGAATATTGTAAAAGAAGCATATGCCGGTGATATTATCGGTTTGTTTGATCCCGGCACGTTCCGGATCGGCGATACGCTCGCAGAGAGAACCTCCTTTTCTTTTGATGAAATGCCACACTTTTCTCCGGAACACTTTACTGCTATTACGGTGAAAGATGCCATGAAGCACAAATCATTTGAAAAAGGTCTCCAGCAGCTATCTGAAGAAGGCGCCATTCAGCTGTTTCATACGTATAAGCGTTTTCCGGAACTGCAGATCGTCGGCGTAATCGGCGTACTTCAGTTTGAAGTACTCGAGTACCGCCTGAAAAATGAGTATCATGCTGACATCAAAATGGAAAGCCTGCCTTATTCGATCGCCCGCTGGATTGACGGCCCGGAAAAAGATATGGAGCTGTTCAAGCAGAAGCAGAAACAGCTCGTTACAGACCGGGACGGCCGTATCGTTGCGCTCTTCGATAACGAATTTCAAATGAACATGACAAAAGATAAGTATCCGAACCTCTCGTTTTATGAGAATTCCTATTTAAAAAACATCTGGTAAACAAAGAGAAGCAGCCAGCCGGCTGCTTCTTTTTTGTATGAAAAAAACCGGCTGGAAGATCTCTCCCGCCGCCGGTTATATATACGTTTTTAGTTGAAAAAGTAGTGATCATTCAGGCCTTTGCCTTCATTGTATTCGCTGAGCATCTGGTCTGCCTGTGTTTTAGACGTCTGATACATAGTTTCAAGCACGTTCATAAAGAAGTTTTTCAATTCATGCGCCTTCTTTCATTTAATATTTGATTTCATTATGCTCCTTTTTCCAAAGGTTTGACAAAACCGACCCGCCTTCGGGAAAACGGAAACATTCTTCATGAAAACGGTAATATAGTGCTTTTATCTTTATTTTTCTCCTTTTTTCTATTTATTTCTCTATTTTACGCTGTTTCATCGTAAAATTACTTCCTCAGTCAAGATTCCGCCATATCTTTAAATAAAAAAATCCCCTGCACTGCAGGGGATTTACTCTTTTAAAGAAAAACTGTGATTTTCTCCGTCTTTAATCCATCAGAAGCGTAAGCTCTCTTTCACTTTCCGAAGCATATAAAGATTCCTGCAGCAGGTCACCCGAAAGCCCAGCCTTCTGGACTTTTCCTTTATCCAGGAAAACAACACGGTCAGAAAGCACTCTGGCATCCTCCCGGTCATGCGTTACAAAGATTGTGGTTGCTCCTGCATACTTAATCATCTCCCGCAGCTCATCCCGAATCTGCTGTTTTAAGTGGGCATCTAAATTACTGAATGGTTCATCCAAAAGGAGCAGCGACGGTTCAGGAGCGAGGGCACGGGCAAGTGCCACCCGCTGCTGCTGTCCGCCGCTCAGCTCATGCGGATAGCGTTTTTTGTATTCTGTCATATTAACGAGTGCCAGCATCTCCTGGAGCCTGGCTTTCCGCTTCGGCCCTTTCCACTTTTTTAAACCGTAAAGGATATTGGCCCCCACCGTCATATGAGGAAACAAAGCATAATCCTGAAACACCATTCCAAGTCCGCGCTTTTCTACCGGGAGCATCCTGCTGTTCCGGCCGTCTACATACGTATCGCTGCCTACCTGAATTTTTCCTTTTGAAGGATTTTCCAGACCGGCAATCAGACGGAGAACAGTACTTTTCCCACTTCCGCTTTCTCCGAGAATGGAAACAATTTCCCCTTCCTTCATACGAAGGTTGAAGTTTTGAATGACTGTACCAGACGCTTTTCTATAAGAAAATTCGAGACCGGATATTTGTACATGCATCTAATTCGGCTCCTTTTCAATGAAAATATGAAAAATATACATTGCCGCGCCACTTACTAAAATAATAGCCAGGGATGGTACCGCCGTTTCCTGAATCCGCTCGTCGCTTGCATATCGATAAGCGGTCGTTGCCAGCGTTTCAAAATTAAACGGCCGGAGAATAAGCGTCAGCGGCAGTTCTTTTAATATATCTACAAACACAAGAATGAATCCGCTGAAAACAGCAGCCCGGATCATCGGAAGATCCACTTTAAAAAAAGTCTGCAGCCATCCCATGCCAAGAGTACGTGAAGCTTCTGAGTAACGCCGACCGACTTTTTCAAAACCAGATTCAATCGAATTATATCCCACAGCCATAAAGCGTATCACGTAAGCAAATATCAGCATAACCAGGCTCGTACTCAGCACCAGTCCGCTGGATATACCTGTGAAGGCATAAAAAAACTGTAATCGCTGTTCCATGTAAATGAAAAAACTCAGAACCCCCACCGCAATAACTGCTCCGGGAATAGAATATCCAAGAACGGTAAACCGTGCAGTAATGGTGGAAAGCCAGCCGGGAACGATGCGGGTGAAATTTGCAACGATCACAGCAAACACGACCACGAGAAGAGAACTAATGCCCGCGGCGAGCGTAGAATTGCGTACAAGGGAAACAAACTGGGCGGAAAAAACGGCTTCATAGGTCAGCATTCCCCAGTAAAGCAGCTGAACCATCGGGAGAATAAAACCAAGCAGAAGAACCGTGCCGCAAAAACCGAGGGTACTCCACTTTTTCCAGCCTTCGAGTTCCCGGGGCTTTAATGGGGAAACTTTAGCTGAACTATAGCTGTACTGACGCCTTCCCCGAAAAACTTTCTCCAGTACCAGAAAGACAAGAACCAGTCCCATTAAAATACCGGCAAGCCGGATCGCCGAATCGAGATCATCCAGTGCATACCACGTCTGGAAGATAGCAGTACTAAACGTCTGAACGCCGAAATAGCTCACAAGTCCATAGTCATTTAAAACTTCCAGCATGACAAGCGTCACTCCGCCTACAATCGCTGCGCGTGAAACCGGCAGTACGATACGAAAAAATGTACGGACCGGGCCGCTTCCAAGCACCCTGGCATTTTCAATGAGTGTAGTGGCCTGACGGGCAAAGAAAGCCCGGGTAATAGCATAAACATACGGGTATAAAAAAATAGTAAAAATAAACACAGCGCCGGGAATATTCATAATGTCAAAATATCGCTGCGACACCTCTATATCAAAAGTGTTACGGAGCGTCCGCTGAACAAATCCCGTATAGTTTAACATCCCATGGTACGCGTAGCCGCCAATATACGGAGGAATGGCGAGCGGCATAAGCAGTGCCCATTTTAAGGTATTTCTGAATGGAAACGAATAGGCGGAAACAAGCCATGCCAGCGTTGTACCAAGAGCAATGGACAAAATTCCCACTATAACAGCCAGCGTCAGCGTGTCTATGGTATAGCCAAGCAGCAGGTACTCTTGAATGTGGGCCCAATTGTCCCCTGCCGGCTGGATCATCCGGTATAAAAGAAAACCCAGCGGCAGTAGAAGCAGAATGACAAAGCCTGCCGCTCCGCTCCCCCACCCCAGAGCTGCGGCCGATGGACGCTTAAAGAAAGGCATATACATCTGTCCTTTAGTAAATGAGAGTGACTAACCGTACCTGGAAATCTTATTGATTATATAAAAAAGCGGATCTTTTTCTAATTGCCAGGACAACGTCTTTCAACATCCTGTATCATTTTGAGCCATTATTTCCAGCCGGCCTCATTCATAAGCATCTGCGCCTGGGCATTATTTTCGCCTAAAATCGTCAGGTTAATGTCCTGCTCTTCAAAGTCACCCCACGACTGAAGCAGCTCAGAAGGCTCTACGTCTGGATTTACCGGATATTCATAGTTTGCTTCAGAAAAATCATCCTGTGCTTCTTCCCCTGAGAGAAACTCTATGAACTGTACGGCTTCTTCTGAATTAGGTCCGTGCTGTGTGACTCCTGCGCCGCTGATATTAATATGTGTGCCCTCTTCCTCCTGATTCGGGAAAAATACTTCCAGGTTTTCTGCCGCATTCACTTCTTCCTCTTCAGAGGAGTTCAGCATCTGTCCGAAATAGTAGGAGTTCATAATAGCTACATCTCCTTCACCGGAAGCAACACCGAGTGCCTGATCCCGATCTCCGCCCTGCGGATCGCGGGCCATGTTATTTACAATGCCTTCCGCCCACTCTCTGGCTTCTTCTTCTCCTTTTATTTCAATAAAGGAAGCCATCAATGATTGGTTATAAATATTTTCTGAGGCCCGTATAAGAATGCGGTCTTCCCATTCTTCGTCTGTAAGGGCTTCATAAGTAGACAGATCCGATTCATCTACACGTTCCGGATCATAAACAAAAATGCGGGCACGTTTAGTCAGGCCGAACCATTCATTATCAGGGTCCCGGTAATTTTCAGGAATATTCTCATTTAACACTTCAGAATCCGTTGGCTGAAGAAGATCTGCTTCTTTTGCACGATAGAGACGGCCGGCATCTGCTGTGATAAATACGTCTCCTTCTGTCGCTTCCCCTTCGCGTTCCATCCGCTGAATAAGTTCATCATCTTCTCCGGAGACAACATTGACTTCAATACCCGTTTCTTCCGTGAATTGTTCATAAAGGGCTTCGTCTGTATCATAGTGACGGCTTGTGTACAGATTCACTTCTCCGCCCTCCGTCCCCGCCTGGTCATTTTCTGCGTTTTCTTCCTCCGCACTGTTTTGTTCTGTATTATTTTCTCCTGAACCGCTGTCTTCGCTTCCGTTATCGCTGCCGCACGCTGCAAGCGCCAACAGCGAAGCAGCAGGAAGTAAAACAGTTAATAAACGCGGCTTTCTTTTCATAATAAATCCCCCCAAATATTAATTTCTTAATTGATAATAAATATCATTCTCATTCAATTCTCATCTAAATGAGATAGTAAGTCAAGCTTTTTTAATTTTGTAATTATTTCCATAATGCTGGTAAATCAGGCATTTGACTGCATATCTTCAGTAGGTTCATCTCATGCTTTCCTTACAGCATATGAGAGGAGTTCACGTTTGTAATGTGATAGAATAATCTGAAAGAAAGCTGGTTTTTTTCTGCACAGACCGCTGTCCACATCCTTAATGATTCACACCGCCTTTAAATGCCCGTGCTCCCTGCCGCTGAAATATACATGAATTTATGTTTTAAACTTTACAATGGCATTTCAAAAAAGGAGTGGAACAGATGATTGATTTTTTGATTATTGGCGGCGGTGTTATCGGTACCGCGCTCGCGCGTGAGCTTTCCCACTGCAAAGGACGGACCGTACTTCTTGAAAAAGGGCGCAGTCTCTCCGGCGTTCAGTCTACGCACAACAGCGCACTTGTTCATCCCCCTGCAATGATGCCTCCTGATAAAGGAAAGCTGAAGTCCGTGCTTGGTAAAAAAGGAAGCTTCCTTCATCAGCAGCTTGCGCGTCATTTTGATGTTCCTGTATTTCACAACGGCGCTATTGTCACAGCGCGGACGGAAGAAGAATTGGAGAAACTACATCGCCTGAAGCAGCAGAGTGAGGCAGAAGGTATTGATACCATTACGCTTTGCAGCCAGGAAAAACTGCTCGAACGGGAACCAAACCTGCACCCCGACGTGAAAGGCGGACTATTTATGCCCGAAGCGATGAGCGCAGACACCTCCGTGCTGACGGAAAGACTTGCAGCCAATGCCCGGCTTAATGGGGCAGAAATTTATACAAATACTGAAGTAACCGCCCTGCAAAAGTCCTCTTCCGGATTTGAAGTAGAAACAAAAGAAGGCCGCGTTTTCCAAAGCCGGTTTGTTATTAATGCTGCCGGTGCCGCTTCCGGATTTATAGCCGGGATGATTGAAGACAAGATGCCGTTTGAACCGGTCTCCAGGCGCGGGGAATACCTGGTGCTCAGCAGACAGGCTGCGGGATTTATCAACCATATTATTTACCCGCCGCCGACCAACCTTACTAAGGGAGTTTTAATTATTCCACAGCCGGACGGGACCATTCGTCTGGGACCAACTGATACTCAACAGAAAGACTTCCGTTCCGCTCTGCCTACAAAAGAAGGTATTGATCAGATTCGTCATGAGGTCAACATGCTTGCAGTGGAGATCCCCTATCATTTTGAAGAACGTTACTATGCCGGGATCCGATCCAGTATCACCGATCCCGATTTTTATATTCGTCCATCCGAAGTTCATCCTCGGCTTATTCACCTGGCCGGCCTTGATTCTCCGGGAGTAACGGCCTCTCCGGCAGTTGCATCCTATGTACTGACTGAAATTATCCAGAATATTGAACCCGTCGAATGCAAAACCGAGCCTAATTTGTTCGGATATTAAAGCTGTTCGTAAATATAATTTGTTAAAGCAGGCTGACTATCCAAGTCAGTCTTTTTCAGGTATTACGAATAGTAATGAACGACACGAACAGTCAAAACTTCCAATAAAAAAAGTTGACACTTTCTATAATTTATTTTATGGTATCTGTATACCCCATAGGGTAATTTGTTTTCAAAAAATTTTTTATTATTTTCTATACCCCTGTAGGTATTATTCAGTAACAATTAGTAAAGCAAATAAAAAAAAGAAC
The DNA here is from genome assembly GCF_023845525.1 of Sinobaca sp. H24. Lineage (NCBI taxonomy): Bacteria > Bacillati > Bacillota > Bacilli > Caryophanales > Sporolactobacillaceae > Sinobaca > Sinobaca sp. H24. Next base: position 37,573 of record NZ_JALBWT010000008.1, on the reverse strand, counting down.
TATTATAACTTTAAGGAGAGATAATTTATGTATTTAAAATACTTTTATGATAAATCTTTAGCTCAGGCTTCCTATATGATCGGGTGTCAGGCGACAGGAGAGGCCGCCGTTATTGATCCATCCAGAAATATCGAAGAATATCTCCAAATCGCACGAGAGCAGGGATTTCGTATTACCGGGGCTTTAGAAACCCATATACATGCAGACTTTGTCTCAGGTGTAACAGAACTTTCCCGCCGTACCGGTGCTGTCATTTATTATTCTACCGAAGGTGCTGAAAATGGGGGGTATGAATGGGATAAGAATCTACCCCTGCACGGTGTAGCCCACGACGAGAACATTTATATTGGAAATATCAAACTAAGGGTTCTGCATACTCCCGGCCACACTCCGGAGCACGTTTCTTATGAACTTACCGATACAGCGGCTGCTACTCGTCCAATGGGCGTATTTACCGGCGACTTTGTCTTTGTTGGTGATGTAGGGCGCCCGGATCTTCTGGAAAAATCCGTCGGCGTGAAAGATTCAGCAGATAAAGGCGCAAGACAGATGTTTCATTCCCTGCAGCAGTTTAAAGCATATGACGATTATATTCAAATCTGGCCCGGTCACGGCGCCGGCAGCTCCTGCGGAAAAGCACTTGGCGCTGTCCCAACTAGCACTGTCGGCTACGAGCGAATGCATAATCCAGCGTTCCAGCCGACCGACGAACAGACTTTTGTGGAATTTCTTCTTGATGGACAAAGCGAACCTCCAGCTTATTTCGCAAAAATGAAAGAAATCAATAAACAGGCGGTGACTCCTCTATCTGAAATACCTGCCGGGGTAGAAATGCATGGCACCAGTGATCGTGTAGCTGAATTGGCAGAGCAGAATCACACCATAATTGTTGACACACGTAGTGCCTCAGCTTACGCTCTTGGAAGTATTTCCGGCACTTTGAACCTTCCTTATCCAGACTCCTTTGCTGAATGGATGGGACGGCTTGCCGATTATGAATCCGATATTTATTTAATTGCCGAACCGCATCAGTACGAGAAACTGCGTCAAATTCTTACCAGCATGGGCATGGATCGCCTGAAAGGATTCTTTGCCGCTTCTATCCCGGCAGAAGCTCAAAATCTGCGCACGTATAAAAATGAAACACCAAAAGAAGTGGAAGAACGCCGCCGCAATCATCATATCCAAATACTAGATGTACGCTATCAGGATGAGTGGGATCATTCGCACGTGCCTGAAGCGGTTCATGTATCGCTTCAGCAGCTTCCCAACCGCACAGATGAGCTTTCTAAGGCTCAGCCGGTCGCTGTTCATTGTGCTTCAGGAAAACGTTCTTCAATTGCCGCCAGCATTCTCCTAAACCAAGGTTTTGATGTGATTAATATAGAGGGCGGCTTCATGAAATGGCAAAAAGACCAGATGACCACAACAAGCTAAACGTATCGTCCTATGAATTTACGGGATCTGTTTCAGCACTTAGTTATATTTAAAAAATAAGGTAAGTTAAACAGCAACAACCTCGTCTTCCCATCAAATGGAATACGAGGTTGTTTTTATATTGCAGCAACGATCAATCATTTTGAAAATAAGTGCAGGCGCAGATATAAAAAACAGGCGGAACCTTATACAGATCGGCCATTCATCTGTATCTTATTCTATCCTTAAGAATGAAGCGACGCCATAAACTTTTTATCAATCCTGTTTTTCAGGCGCCATGCTGTCGAGCCTTTAAAATGAAGCCTTCCTCTGATGAGAAGGCCCTTTTTTCCGCCTGTTGACAGGATCGCTGTATAGTTCTTCTGCGGCGTAAACAATGGTGATGTTCCCCCCTGAAAAAAGGCCGTAATATTTTCTTTCAGCACGGGAGCCTGACGGATCGCATAGACACCGTTTTTAGGAAGAGCTGGATAGGCGTCCATCGTTACGCTGTCCCCTGCGCCAAAAAGCTCCGGCATTCCCGGTACCTGCATACCGGCATTAACACGAAGGGATCCATCCTCTGCGGTTGGCAGAGACGAGGCCTGAAACAGCGGGTGGGCGGCGCTTCCTGTCAGCCAGAGTGCTTCATCAAAGGAATGCAGCCCATTACCTGTATGCAGCAATCCTTCCTTTTCCCCGGCCCGACCCTCTTCTATTACCTGTACCCTCTGCTTTTGAAGAAGCTTCCGCACAGCATGCTGGATCTGTTTCGTTTCATCCGGCATGATGCCTCCTGATGAAAATAAACGGACCGGATATGCTTCCCGGCGGTGCTTCTGCCTCCATGACTGAAGGGAAAGAGCCATTTCAACTCCACCGCACCCGCTTCCTATTACTGCCGGCCGGTCTGCATGCCGCATCCGCTCCACCGTTTCCGGTACCCCCAGAGCCGGTTTAAGAACATGGGACCCCTTCCCTCGAGAAGCACCAGCTGTTCCAGCACCTATGTTAATCGAGGCCGCATCAAAAAACAACGTATCGCCGCGATCTGTCTGTACCTGCTTGTGATTGTAATCAATCTTTACCGCGGCCCCTTCCAGAAAAGACCCTCCATGGCGGCGGCAGAAAGCTCCCAGCTCCACGCGCACCTCTTCTTTTTTGTACAGGCCTTCCATCAAACCGGAAAACATGCCGGAATAATAATGGTACGGACCCGGTGAAATCAGAACCCACTCCATCTCTTCTTTCTCTGCTTCATTCCAGTCGCGGATCATCGTCAAATGAGCATGTCCGGCTCCGATTAAAAGCAGCCGCTTTGGCATATCGCTTTCACCCTTTCTTTTATCGGAACGTCTGCACGTATTTCTTCAGAAGCTTTGTGACGCTGCTGTCAAAAAGCTTTTCGCGCCAGTAGATATCAGCCGCTTTTTTGAGGATTTCCCCGCGTGATGGGTATGGATAGACAATACTTGAAAACGAGCGGAGCGGTTTTTTCCAAGCTTTCGCTGCTACTACTTCATGCATCCAGTCGGAAGCATTTTTCCCGGCTGCGTGGGCACCGAGAATTTTTCCGCGCTTATCCGTTATAATTTTCACGAGCGGCGTTTTGTCGCGTTCTGCAATAAAACGATCGACGTCTCCGCCGTTCACCTTGTACACGTTAATGCTGTCTCCGTGCTTTTCTCTTGCCTGCTGCTCTGTGAGTCCAAGCCGGAACAGCTCCGGTTCGGTGTAAAAGACCCACGGAAGCGTACTGTAGGACACTTTTCGGCGCAGACCGAACACTGCATTTGTTACAACAATCTGCCCTTCCAGGCCGGCTGCATGCGTAAACGCATATTCTCCCGTTACGTCTCCAACCGCGTAAATATGCGGTGCTTTTGTCTGAAGGGTCGGCTTCACAGGGATGCTTCCATCCTTTGCCGGGTCAATACCAGCTTTGCCGAGCTGAAGTGAACCCGTGTTTGGGCGGCGGCCGGCCGCAATCAGCAGGGCGTCTGCTTTTATTTTTTCTCCATTGGACAGTACGGCGTAAGCAAGTCCTGACGCTTTATCCTCTTCTATCGCTTCCACCCGGGCATTCGGAACAAAATTCAGTTCTTCAAGCAGCGCTCTCTGTACGCGCCTGCCGATCTCTTCTTCTTCATTTGGAAACAGACGGGGCGCATTATCAACGATAGTCACTTTCGCACCAAGGCGGGCCAGTACCTGAGCGAGCTCTACGCCCACCGGACCTCCGCCCACACAGACGATATGGCCGGGAAGTTCTTCCGCGTCAAAAATGGTTTCGTTAGTAAAGTAAGGCAGAACCTCTATGTTATCGATCGGTGGAATAACCGCTTTCGAACCAGTAGCAATGACAATCCGCTTGCCTTCTATCTCTTCACCGTCTCCAAGCTGAACCGTATGCGGACCTGTAAACACGGCTTCCTTTAAATAAACATCCACGCCCATTTCTTCAAAGCGGGACACATCATCCATCTCCTGAATATCGTCTATGGCATCATGGACCCGCCGATTCACCTGAGCAAGAGAGATGTCGCCTGTCAGCTGTAGATTATGCTGTTCAGCGGCTTTTCTTGCCTGATGGATTTCTTTTCCCACCGTAATAAATGCTTTGGACGGAACACATCCGGCATGAAGACAGTCTCCGCCGAGGTTATTCTTTTTTTCAACGAGCGCTACCGAAGCACCAAACTGCGCAGCACCGGATGCGGCCGTTAAGCCGCCCGATCCGCCGCCGATAATAATAAGATCGTATGTTTTCATTCTGCAGGCTCCTTTAATATTTTTTTTGCTTCAACTAAACGCTGGATGCCTGTAAACACTTCTACAAAAAGAAACAGCATCGTGGAATAAAGAAGAATAGATGGAAACAGAATCATAATCGTAAATAAAATAAAACCTTCCGTCCGTTCCGCGAGCCCGGCCTGATAGTAAAAAGATTTAATACCTTTCTGGTCGGAGACACTGCCAACGGTTAAGAATACCGTCATGGAGAATATAATCGACACGCTCAGCAGCAGAAACAGCCACATTAAATCTGGAAATAAAAAAGCGAGACCGAGCAGCACGCTGATCTCAACGAGACGATCGAACGTTACGTCCATCACGGTACCAAAGGCAGAGGGCCTCGTTTTTCTTGCCATAGAACCGTCCACGGCATCAAGAAAACCGGAAACCCAGAGAAGCAGCACGGCAGCAGGACCCAGACCTAAATAAACAAGGGGCCCCGCAGCCACTCCAATAATAAAAGAGATTATCGTCACCTGATTGGCCGACAAGCCTCTGCGGAGAAAGAAATCCGCTGCGTGTCCGATAGCCGGCTGTACATATTTTCTCGCGTGCGTATCAAGCATTAGTTATCGTCCTCATCTGCGGATGCTTTATTAATAATATCTCTTCCTACTCTTACCCTTTTTAATAAATAAACAAAAGCAGCAATCGCAAGAAACACGCTGAATGCTACAATTATCTGCGTAAAATCGCCGCTTACGAGCCCGGATCCAAGCAGACTGTAGCCAAGCGCTCCCGGGAAAATTCCAATCAGCGTCGCCGCTGCATAAGCCCGGAAACGGATGGTCGACAGGCCGCATATATAGCTGACCAGATCAAAGTTCAGAACCGGAATCAGTCTCATAATGAGCGCATACAAAAATCCATTTTCGTTCAGCTGGGTCTGAAAAACAGCGGCTTTGCCCTTCCATTTGCTGCCAATTACTTTTCCGCCGAGCAAACGTGCAATATAAAAGGAAAGAATCGATCCTCCCATTGCGCCGATCATAATATAGATCACGCCTTCCACCGGTCCAAAGGCAAGCCCGCCGGCCAGCGAAAAGACAGAAGCCGGAAAAAACACAAGCGAGCGCAGTGTATAGAGCACAATATAAATAACCGGGGCCAGCCATCCGTAGGAATCAATCACCTGCTCAATGTCGCCTGGACGAATTTGAAACACCTGTACATTAAGCCAGATAAGAATGCCTGCAGCGGCGGCCGCACCTGCAAGCAGAAGCGTTTTTTTATAAGTCATTTCTTTTCTCCCTCTATCCGCAGAAGCCCGATATGTTCAGAAAATAACAGCGAAGATGCCGGAGCATAAAGAACAGTCTCATTTCCCGGGACGGCCGTACCGCTCTCGTCCTGCAAAGCGATAACCACCTCTTCTTCTTTCAAATAGTAATTATAGAAACGCAGTCCATAAACCTGCCTCTCTTCCCTTATTACAGCCCGAAACGCCCGGGATGGCTGCAGCATCTCTTTTGTGGACATGGCAGCAAGCGGCACGAATGTTCCTTCTTTCGTAAAAAAGCCTTCCGACGCAAGTGAAGCCACAATCGGATGAGCCGGCCTGCGGTATAGTTCTTCCGATAGTCCGGACTGAAGAATTTCCCCTTCGCCAAGTACGGCTATTTTATCTCCCATCTGCTCAGCCTCTTCCCGATCATGCGTCACAAACAGAGCCGTTACCCCTTCTTCTTTCAGCATTTCCCTTACCCACAGCCTCATCGAGCGGCGGAGCTCCGAATCAAGATGGGAAAATGGTTCATCCATTAACAACAGCTTCGGTTTTACAATTAAAGCCCGGGCGAGTGATATCCGCTGCTGCTCCCCTCCTGAGCATTCGGCCGGAAATTTGTCTCCAAATCCGGCAAGACCTACTTTTTCCAGAAACTTCTCCGCCTCCTGTCTGCGCTTTCCAGACGGAATCTTTTTCACCTTTAATCCATACGCCGTATTGTCAGCTGCATTCATGTGCGGAAAAAGAAGCGGTTTCTGAAACATCATGACGACCGGCCGGTCTTCTGACGGGTTTCCTTTAACATTTTCCCCATTAATGAAAATGTCGCCATCATCTTCTTTTAAAATTCCGGCAATGGTCCGCAGCAGGGTGGTTTTCCCCGTCCCGGACCGTCCCAGAATGCTCATCGTTTCGCCCCGTTCCAGCTTAATATCCACTTTATTCAGGACGATTTCGTTTTTATATTGTTTGGTTAAAGATTGAATATCTAAATATGCCAAGTTATCACCTTCTTTATCTTCGATGGGCCGCTGCAAACACTAAACGCATTACCATTTCCGCCAGCATGATGACCACAAGGGGAAGCAGCGCAAATAAAAGAGACAATGCGCTTACAACCGCTTCATTTGCTGAATTGGAATATGGGAAATATAAAAGAGACAGCATCGGCACGGTGCCTCCGCCAATAATCACCGGCAGAATATACTGGCCGGCAGTAATAACTACCGTTAAAAAAACGGCCGAACGCAGGCTTGGCATGATCTGCGGAAGCTGTACAAACATAAGCGCCTGCAGCGTAGTACTTCCGAGTGATTTTGCCTGTTCTTCTGATTCCGGCCCCAGCCTTTCAAAGCCGGCACGAAGAACCCGGATCGTATAAGGGAGGGTGGGAATAAATAACACGAGCGCTGTGCCCAGCCATGTATCGGCCAGCCCTGCGCGGATAAATGTGAAATGAATACCCATAGCAACGGCCGTCATCGGAATAAGAATAGGAAGAAATAAAAGATTATCAAGCCACAGCTTGCCTCTGAAGTGTTTATAGGCAAGCATTTTTGCAGCAGGGACACCGAGAATGACATTTCCTGCTGCCACAAACAAAATTACCATGATCGTTACGCCGACAGCCTCTCTTAACGCCGGATCACCAAGAGCTGTCCGCCACGCCTGCGCCGATACAGCGGAGGGAAATAACTCCCCCCATCCCCATCCGGGAGCTATACTCTGTAAAAGCAGAAGCAGCAGGGGCAGAACACTGAATATAAGCAGAAATACGCCTATTATTATTTTATGCTTCATCTTATTGCCCGCCCCCCAGACGGCTGCGCAGCTTCCGCACATACCACAGGATAAAGCCGGCTCCTGTCAGAACGGCCCCGGTAAGCAGCGTCATTGCAGCCAGCGCTTCCGGACGCCGGCTCCAGTCTCCGCTGTAAAACCATTCGTAAGCAAGAACAGCTCCCATTTCAGGAGAAGAGGCGCCAATGAGATACGGCACTTCAAACGCACCAAACACAAAACAAAAAATAATCAGTCCTGTTTCGAGCGCACCCGGCTTTAGAAACGGCCATTCTATATCTTTGAAACGCTGATAAGGACCTGCTCCAAGGGCTGCCGCCGCATGGCCGAATTCTTTATTCATTTCCTGGTACACCGGCAGCATCATCAGAACTACAAACGGAATTTCTTTCCATACATAGGTCAAAATCAGCCCAATGCCCCTTGAATCATTTGTCAGAATCGGAAAATCGGCAATCGCATCAATCCAGCCAAGCGAAGCTGCTGCGGTTGAAAGCCAGCCGCTCTGTGAAAAAATTAAAATAACAAGATAGGCTCCGACAAAATGAGGGAAAACCATCGGAATCCAAATAAGAAAACGGCTGTACCGGTCTTCCAGATAATGATAGAGTCCTCTCGCAATAAAAATACCCAGTACGAGGGAGATCATGGTGGAAATACCAGCCACATAAAAACTGAAAAAAGCAGAAGACCAGAACCCGCTGTTTCCAGCTAACGTTTCATAAACAGACAGGCTGAACTGTCCATTTTCCCCTTCCAGGCTGCCAAGCAGTACCTGAAGCAGGGCATACCATACCGTGCCCACCAGCAGAAGCAGCACTGGAAAAAGCCAGAGAATCCCGGCTTTTTTACGGCTGAACAACTTCATTGTTCCACTTCTCTTCCAGCCAGCCTACATAATCGGCATCTAATTCCGGGAGGTATGCATTATCAAGTTCTTCCTGAGAAGGAACGCTCGCCCCTCTGTTCACGGCTTCCATAGCACGCCGGTCTTCTTCTGTCAGAAGCGCCGGATCAAGAACAGAGCTTTCGCCCCATCCATCCGGATTCATTTTTTCAATCTGCGCTTCCGGAGAAAGCAGGAAATCCATGACGACCATCGCTCCGGCAGGATTACCCGCATTGAAAGGCATCGTTAAAAAATGCGTATTCCCGATCGATCCGCTGTCGAGCATAAACGTATCGGTCGTTTCCGGAAACGTGCCGTCCCTGATCAGGCTCTCCGCCCTTGCTTCGTTATATCCCATCGTCATACTGACTTCGCCGCGGCTGTAAAGACGATCCAGTTCTTCCACGCTCGCTGGATACGTCTGGCCCTCTCTCCACAGGCTGCCTTCCAGATCATTTAAATAGTCCCACATCGGCTCTGTGTTTTCTTCCAGTGCCTCTTCATCAAACGCTTCTGAGGCAAACGCCGCGTCGTTTTCATATTGGTCATACAGCAGCTGCCTTAAAAAAGCATTTCCTGTAAAATCCGTCGCTTCCGGGTACGTAAATTCACCGGGATTTTCTTCTGCCCACAGCCTGAGTTCTTCCCACGTGGCAGGAGGCTGATCTACCTTTTCTGTGTCATAAATAAATGTAAACTGCACCTTCCCGAGCGGTGATTCCATTCCCTCAGTCGGCGTTCCGAAGTCAAGCGTCGTTTCCGGAGAGTCTGCATCTATGTATTCATTAAAACGAGGAAGCTTTTCTGTAAATGACCCGAGAAGCAGCTCGTTTTCCTTGGCAGCCCGGAAATTTTCACCGTTCAGCCAGAGAATATCCATCGTCCCTTCCTGTTCTCCTGCTTCTTTTTCGGTAAGAAGACGCTGCAGGCTTTCTTCTGTGTCAATCGGTACACGCTCCAAATCAATATTGTGTTCCTGCTCTACGGTTGGAATCACGTATTCGTCCATATATTGGTTTAAGCCGTCATCGCCTCCCCACATGAACATACGTACGTCCGAGCCGTCTGATTCTGCGTTGATAGCTTCCCAGTCTTCTTCAAGCCATGCCTGCGCTTCTCCCTCTTCTCCACTGCTGCAGGCTGCCAGAAGGCCGGTTCCTGCCAGAAAAATGCTGAGTACTGCCGTTTTTCTCATTTTTGTTTCCCCCTCTGCTTTCTTTAGTTTACACGTTTCATTTCCAATTATCACAGATAAAGCCCCTTCTCTTTTGGCGCTTCGTGTTCGTCTGCAAAAAAAACCGCCGGAAGCATATTATCTCCCGGCGGCCATTGTAATAGTATTTAAATTTCCGCCTGCAGGACGACTTCACCCTCCGGCAGCTCATTGTCAGGCTGTGGTTCTCTCGTAACAGCAATGGCATCCCAGTTCTGTGCGCTTTCGGTTAAGGAAAATACCGAACCGCCTCGTCCATCTGCATCTGTCGTGAAAGATCCTGCCGGTATCGGTGACTCTCCCTCAATCAGCCAGACCTGATAGACTTCATTTCCTTCCAGTCCATCAAGCTCCTGCGCCTGCACGAGCAGTTCCGCCTGGTTTCCCGATTCCGCAAGCGTTGCAATACCGGTCCCTGCAGTATCCTCTGCCGGCTCCAGGTTTGCTGTCACAACCGGGCTCGCCGTACCGCTTTCCTGCTGCTCTTCCATGGCTGTCTCTACAGAAGTCAGCTCTTCTTCGAGCTGCTCATTCTGCGAAGCCACCTGCTGAAGCTGGGTCGCAACAAATACGTTGGCTCCTACCGATAACAGCAGGCCGGCTGCGAGCAGACCGCCAATAAGGCCGTAGCGCTTATTTTTCTTTCTTCCTGTATACACGGCTTTCGGTGCCCTGGACTCCTGTTTATCTTCTGCAAACACCGAGCCAAGCACGCGTTCTTTCATTCCTGCAGGAGGATCGACCGTTTGCAATAACGAAGCGGGCTCTTCCATTAGTTCTTCCCATTCCTGCAGCTCTTCTCTTAATTCTTTATCGTGTTTCAGCTCATATTCAAACGCTTCTCTATCTCTTTCCGAGAGCTGATTGTTCAAATAATCAAGAATTGCATCATGTTTGTTATTCAATTTCGATCCCCCTCTCCACAGCGACCATATCCTTCAGCTTTTTGAGCGCCAGCCGGAGCCTGCCTTTTACTGTTCCAAGCGGAATTCCGCAGGCTTCAGCAATCTGGCTCTGCGACATGCCCTGAAAATAAAACAAGCAGATCATCCGCTGCTGCTCATCCGGCAGTTTATGAATAACTGCCTGAAGCTCTGTCCGCTCTTCCTTATTCTCTATTTCTTCTTCTACAGAAGGCATCTGTTCGTGGACAGAGTCTCTTTCCTCCCATTCATATACTTCCATTTTTTTCTTGCGAAGATGATCAATAGACGCGTTTCTGGTGATCGTCAGCAGCCAGCTCGAAAATTTGCCGCGGGATTCAGTGTAGGTGCCGGCTCCTTTTCCTCTCCACAGCTTAAAGAATACATCCTGCATCACTTCCTCGGCAGCCTGCTTATCTTTTATCATATTATAGGAAAACGAGTACAATAGGCGTTCATAGCGGGTGTAGAGGATTTCGAGCGCTTCTTTATCCTGCTGCCCGGATTTTCTCATACAGCTCCGCATCTGTTAATGTCGACATTTCCTGTCCCCCTTTTCATTCAACATAAAGTAAATCTATCCGGCAGGGGGTATGCTTTTTGTACTTGCCTAGTATACGCATGAAACCCCTGATTGGATGCTTTTTTTCAGAAAATAAGTCCAATGGATCAATGATACCGCTTCATTTATAATTTCGGCAGAAACCAGTTTTTATTAAGGATGAGCACAAAAGCGACCGCTCCTGCTGTATAGAAAAGCTGGAGCAGCGTGCCTCCTGTCCCGGCCGATACGAGAAGAACAGCTGCATGGGCTGCCATAATGAGCGCAGCAGCTCCTGCCGGCTCTCGTTTTCTCACCTTTTCCTTTACAGGGTATACACCGAGAGGAAGCGAATACTCGTACAGCTTTGGAAAAGCAGAAAGCTGACGGCCATATAAATATACGACAGCCGCCGCTGCTATAATTTTTGCCGCTGTGCTTTCAGAATAAAAAAGCAGCAGGGAGCCAATGCCGGTAAATAGGAACCAGCTTTGCAGATAGCTGCCTCTTCTAATGAAAGAAAGAATGCTTATGTAAAGCATTGGCTTTTTCCATGAAACAACCTTTGCAGCGGCTCCGGCCCTTTTCCAGAATCTTATTCTTTCAGGCAGAAACGGAACCTCTGCAAACTGGGAAGCTGCCCTGTAAAAGCGAAGACTGAGACTATGCTCTGTTTCCTGGACTTTCTGCCATTGAAATGGCAGCGTCTTCAGCGCCTTCCTTCTATCATAAACAAATACGGCATAAAGAGCCATCATCAATCCATATAACCAGAACCAGTGAAAGAATAGTCCCAGAAGCGCAGCTGCCGTCAAGCAGGCCGGAACCGCTCTATCTCTGCACAAGGCCGGTCTTGTATGGACATAGTAATGAAAGTATGTACCTATTATATGGAGCGCCGCTATTCCCGCGGCAATTCCATAAAATAAAATAAACGGCTCCTCCTCAAGCGGTCCGGCATAATAATATGTTCCTGTATAAACAAGGCCTAAAAGAAGCAGAGGTACTTTTCGCAGAAATGTAAAACGCCGCCCCCACCCCAGCAGCTCATCGATCCGGCTTTCAGCCGGAAGCAGAAACACCATATCCGCCGGCTTTACTAAAAGCCGCTGACTCGTGCGTAGAAGCAGAACCGACCAAACGGCAGCTGCTGTCAGCTGCCAGACAAGCCCGTGCTCTGCCCTTTGCAGCCAGGCACCGTAATAATAAAAACTAATCAGAATAACAGCAAGAGCGGCAACCACAAGGCCCCCGCTCATCATATACCCTCCGTATTTCATGCGTTCCTGCATGTAGGCTTCTGCCCGTTTCTGCATTAATTGTAGTAAAAACATGGAAGAGCCCCTTTTCTTTTAGTTAAATGACCATCATGAGCACATAATGCAGGAAAAACATGAAAGATATTACGTACATTATCGGTGAAACCGAACGCGGTTCCCCCAGTGCCAGCTTTAAGAGTGGATAGGCAATAAATCCAAATGCAATACCATCTGCAATAGAATACGTTAATGGAATCAGTCCGATAATAAGGTAGGCCGGCAGCCACTCCGACATTTCCTGGAAGCGAATGTGACGAATTTCCTGAACCATCAGCCCGCCGACAATAATGAGTACCGGCGCTACTGCTCCGTCCGGAATGACCGTAAACATAGGTGCAAAAAAGGCAGACGCCAGAAATAAAACACCAACGGTAATAGCCGTCAACCCTGTCCTGCCTCCTTCAGCAATACCGGAAGCACTTTCCACCGTTGGAATGGTCGGGGAAGTGCCAAACAGACCGCTTGTAAAAGCAGATGCTGCGGAAGCCTGATACGATTTTGGAAATTTCTTTTTGTCCGGCAGCATACCATTTAACAGCCCCATGCTTTCAAACATCAGGATAATCATTAAAGAAAATACGGCTGTCCAGAAAGACAGCTGGTATACTCCGCTGAAATCAGAGGCACCAAGCATCTGAGTGTAGCCTGTAAACTGAATACTATCTGCCTGCGGCGGATTGGTCAATCCAAACAGAAACGCGACACCGGTTGTCAGTACGATACCGATCAGAAAACTTCCTTTTACTTTCCGGACGAATAAACCCATTGTAATCAACAGGCCTAAAATCGTCAGCAGCGCCTGAGGAGAGGAAATCGTCCCCATCGTTACAAACGTTTCGGTATCGGCGGTGATCAACTGGCCTTTCTGCAGGCCGATAAATGTCAAAAATATACCTACACCGACGGTAATACCTATTTTCAAAGAATCAGGAACAGCCCTCACCATAATGCCGGCAAGCGGCGTAATCGTTGCTATGAAAAACAACAGCCCGCTGCTATAACTGCCGCTAGCCCCTGCTGCCAGGTAAGGCCGAATCCCTGGACAATGGTATACGTAAAAAACGCGTTAATACCCATTCCCGGGGTAAGAATCATCGGGGCATTTCCCCATCCCCCGATCATAAAACAGCCTGCCGCTGTAGCCAATATTGTAGCTGCCAGAGCATACGCATACGGAATGCCGGCATCGGCAAGAATCGCCGGATTAATGATCAAAATATAGGCTATCGTAAAGTAGGATGTTAAACCGGCAAGCAGTTCCTGCTTTAATGTCGTCTGGTTTTCTTTAAATTGAAACAATCGATTCATGTATATCACCATTTCCTCAAAAAAAGTTACAGGCGGACGCACTGCAGCTTTTTCCATAAAAAAAGCTACAGATCTTCTATTTTAATAGAAGACCCGTAGCTCGGAGAAATATGGCTCTCCTGTAGAAACCCTGAACCCTTATCGTCCAGATTATACGAGTATTACATCCGTTTTTGTACGAGGGTTATTATATATAATCCGCGGGGATATTGCAACAGATTTTTTCTGCTCTAAGCGGCTGCAGGTAAAAGCAGGCATAAAAAAAGACCGGTGCTTCTCGTATTGAAAGCAGCCGGTCCGTTTTTTTCTATTCTACACGTTTTTCGTTCGTAGTGTCCTGGACTTCCTGCTTCTCATAGCCCAGCTTGCCTTCGCCTTCTGAGTCGATGTCATCTACGTGCATCTGTACTTCTACTACTTCAAGACCGGTCATGTGACGGATATTTTCAGTAATTCTTCTCTTTGCTTCATCGTAGACTTTCGGAATATCGGAGCCGTATTTGATAACTACATTCAGGTCGATCGCAGCCTGCTTTTCTCCTACTTCAGCCGTTACGCCTTTAGTAAGGTCTTTTCTGCCCAGTCTTTCTGTCAGGCCTTCCACCGCTCCTGTACTCATGGATAAAATCCCTGGAATTTCTACTACAGATAATGCGGCAATCTTTTCAATGACACCTGCATTATACGTCAGGTCCCTTTTGTTTTGATCAGTTACATTTGCTTGTGTTTGTTCAGCCATTGATCTCAGTCTCCTTTATAGTTAAGTCTACGATAATATACCCGGTTAATAGGAATCCTTAACATTTATTTTGAAAATATTTGTATTTTTTTTCGTGTTCTTTTTAAATTTTGTTTAATTTCGATCTAAATAAGATAAAAAAGTCATCTATCAAAAAGATATTTCAATAAAATTTATTTCTATAAATGAAATACATGTTTTTACAAATGGGTAAAAGGGGAATGCAGTAACTATTCCACCAATGAAAGGCGGTGAAGAAATATGAATGAAGATAAAAAACAGCTTCTTGATTATAGAGGAAGAATTGTAAGCATTATTATCGCATTGCTTCTTGTTATTGTCTTTTTGTTCTGGGGCTTCGGAGAAGCTGTCGTTGTAGCCATCATTTTTGCTGTAGGTTATCTTGTAGGCAGACAATTGGATGGACACCGGGATATTCAGGTATGGACGCAGAAAACGCTGCGTTATTTTACTGAAAGAAGATAATCAGCAGAAGGAGGCGCAATCATGACGGTTGCATTACGATTTTTCTTATTTATATTTGTAGTATTAAACCTTGCGCTTGCAGGCGTTCTTATCGCCGGCTTCTTTCAGTGGCAGCCGGCCGTCCAGATAATAGAAACATACTGGACTCAGGCATCATACATGTCGCCGGAATGGTGGATTGGATTAGCGGCAGCAGCAGTCTGGGCTCTTATAAGCTTATTGTTTCTTCTGCCTGCCTTTAAACCGAAAAAGAAACCCAAGGAGAAATTTGTCAGTTCTTCCTTATCCAGCGGGAGAGTAGACATTCCCTTTCATACTATAGAAAACATTGCGTACCGGAGCGCAATCACGCGTCAGGGTGTAACCGATGTCCGTGTGACCTGTACAAAGAAACAGGATAACCAGGTTGCACTTCACCTGAAAGTAACACCAAATGAAAGAACTCCGGTTCAGTCCCTTTCCTCGGATATACAGGAAACGGTAAAACAGGATGTAGAGCGCATCGCAGAGGTAGACGTTTCCAGCGTAGATGTATCGCTCAGTAAGCGCGCCGCTGGAGAACAAGGACGGCAGGCAAGAGTCCAATAACCAGGGCTCTATGAGAAAGGAGGGTACACCTTGTCATTTTTCCTACGATTACTACTCATTATTCTAGCCATTGCGAATTTAGCTGTCGCTGTTCTTACGATCGGTGCCATCTTCGGACTCGGCTCCGGACAGTGGATTACAGATTTTGTAGTGAATGCTGATTTCTCTTCCACTGCAGGAACTATTGCAATTATTACAGCCGTTGTCTGGCTGATTTTCAGTATTATTGCCCTGATCGCAGCGGTTAAATTCAAAAAGAAACGTTCCGGTGAACGTATTGATATGACCATGCCTACCGGCAAGATCAGCGTATCCATGAAAACATTCAAAAAAATAGCCTACCATAACGCCATGGCTGAACCCGGCGTCAAGGATGTTAAAATGACCGGCTACCATTCCCCAACCGATGAATCTGTTTATATGAAGCTCGATATTATGGTGGACGGCCAGGCTCCTCTTCAAACGTTATCCCGTAATGTACAGCGTTCCGTAAAAGAAAGTATTGAAAAAATGACAGAAGTACGCGTGAGTGATATTAATATCAGCATATCAGATCAAATATCCACCACGCCGATGGACGAAGCGCGCGTACAGTAACATAAATTTCACTATGTGAGGAGAAATGTATTATGCAGCAAAATCAGAACAGCAATTCACCTTCCCGCCAGCCCAATTCAAACCAGCGTATTCCCGGTAAACTTAAAATTGATGATAATGTAGTACAAAAAATCACAGGACTTGCCGCTATTCAGACAGACGGTGTGCTTTCCATGAGCGGCGGCCCTATGGAAGGTCTTAAAGAAGCGCTCGGACGCAAGAGCCTCCGTAAAGGAATCAGCACAGAAGTCGGTGAAAAACAGGCAGCTATTGATCTAAATATCATTATTGAATACGACAAAAGCATTCCTGAAGTATACCGGAATGTCACTAATAACGTAACGACAGCCATTGAAAAAATGACCGGCCTGGAAGTTGTGGAATTAAACCTGTATGTAGATGATATTGATACCGCAGATGACAGCAAGCTTGGAGACCGCAAAGAAAACAAAGAAGAAACAAGCACTACGACACCTCGCGTGCAGTAAACACACAGCTGTTTCATCCGTACGTTAATCAATTAAGGAAATGAGGTGTAGAACCATGTCCATATTATTCCGAGCCGCGCTCTTTCTTTTTGCTGCCGGCAGCCTGTTTATTTTATATACAGCTGCAGGAACCTGGCTTAATTGGGGAACAGCCCCCTGGATAGAAAATTCCATACTCGGCGCATCTCCGGGTTCTCAGTCTTTCTGGATTGTCCTGCTTTTAGCAGTGTTATGGGTTATTCTCAGCATTCTTATTTTTCTCGGGGCTTTCCGTTATACGAAAAAATCCAGAATGCCTGATATCCGCTGGAAAAACGATGAAGGTCATATAGACGTATCAAACGATACGATTAAAAATATTATTTACCGGAATATCAATAATTTTGAAGGCCTCGACAGCTCTGAAGTACAGATTCAGCATATCGAATCCGATAATGTCCTGAACGTCAGGGCCCATATTACTATTAATGGAAAAGCTCCTATCCAGACGCTTTCCGAAAAAATCCAGGAAGCAGCAAAAGCTGATTTGGAGCGCATCACTGAAATGGATGTTAAAACGTTTGACGTCATTATTAAAGATAATCTTGAACCAAGCCAGTCCGTTCCTAAAGGACCGAAAGTTTCCAGAGTTCAGTAATTATACATTCTATAAGGTGGTGTACAAATAATGAATGAAGAAAGAGATATGAACCAGCCGGATACAGCATCCTCCAAACAATGGATCGACTACAGAGGACGAATCGTATGTACAGTATTGGCACTGCTTCTCGGAATTATCTTTCGGGATTCGGTGAAGCACTAGTTGTAGCCATCTTTCTAGCAGCAGGCTACCTAATTGGAAGACAGCTCGACGGACACAGGGATTTTCAGGATGCAACCCGGAAAACGATGGAGTTTTTGACCGCCCGCAGATAATACCGGCGGCCGTGGGAATGTTACTACTATTATTTAGGAGGCATTTATTATGCAGAATGGACCAAACGGAGAAAATAAAAAAAGAAGCGAATCACAGAGAAGAAGCAATAAGCCGGAGGCCTCTCCGGCAGAAGAGCAGAAAGAGTCAGCTGAGCGTATGGGAGGCCCGGGCTCTCCGGCCAGAAACATGGAAGGACGCACACCGGTTCAAACGTCCAGTGATTCACCCTCAGAAAAAAAGGATAATCTTCCTGCTGACACAAAAGACAACGCTCCGGCTTCTACGTCATCTGTTCCAGCAACAGCCACGAGCAGCCTTTCAACAAACACACCGAACAATCCGCCCTCTTCCACTTCCATTTTAATTGATGAGGAAGTAGTGAAGAAAATTGCCGCTGTCGCATTGATGCGTGTAGACGGCATTGTAGGAATGAGCGGCGGTGTTGTGGAAGGTATTACAGATCGTCTCGGCAGCGGAAACCTGACAAAGGGCGTCAGCGCAGAGGTAGGAAAAACCCAGGCTGCTCTTGATGTAAATATTATTGTAGAATACGATAAAAGCATTCCAGCTATTTTTGAAGAAGTACAGACTCATGTCGCTCATGACATTGAACGAATGACCGGCTTGGAAATTGTAGAAATTAATTTGACGGTCGATGATATCGACAAAGCCGGGGATGAGAAACTAGCTCCTCCGGAAGAAGAACCTAAAGATCCAGCTCCGCCTCGTGTTCAATAATTATCTTAAAGCTGCCGGCAACCGGCAGCTTTTTCTTTTCGCTTTCCATGCGGTTTCATTTTTCATTCGATGCCCGGGTAAATATGATAAAATAAAAAAGCATACACGACAACAGAGACCTTTTATACAGAAAAATAGAAAGAATGGAGAGAAGCTATATGAAAACAATTGCAATTGACATGGATGGCACCCTTCTCCACGAAGAAGGCTATATAACAAAGGAAAATGCCACGGCTCTGGAAAAGCTTCAGGAAAACGGAGATAAAGTCGTAATTGCTACAGGAAGAGGCATGCCTGATGTTCAGCGTCTTTTACAAGAAGTAAACGTAAAGCCTGATGGTATCATTTCCTTAAATGGCGCCATCATTTCCTGGGGAGAGGAAATAATCCGGGAAGTACACATGATCCGCGAGGATGCTGTCGCTTTAATGCACTGGCTCGATGAGCAGCAGATTTACTATCATGCCTATACGAACAAAGGCATTTATACTCCCCCGCAGTCGAGTGACTATTTCCGCAGTGACCTTGATGCCTTCACAGCCACCCTCGATAACGGCAATGAGGTAAATGAACGCATTTGGAACGTTGCAGAGGGCCACCGCCGGAAATCCAAAATGAAAGACCTTCCCGCCCCTGAATTTATTGAAGAAAACCAGATTACCGTTTATAAATTTCTTATTTTGTCTATGCTTGGAGAGAAGCTGCAGGGATGCCGAAACAGCTGGGAAGACCAGGAAAGTATCCATATTACCTCTTCCGGTCGTGATAACCTGGAAATTATGCATCCAAACACCCAAAAAGGAATTGGCCTAATGCATTTAACCGAGCATGCCGGGCTTTCTATGGATAAAACCTATGCGATAGGAGATAACTTTAACGACCTGCCTATGTTTGAAAAAGCAGCTACGAGCATTGCGATGGGAAACGCCGAACCGGAAGTAAAAAAAGCAGCAACGTTTGAAACAACGCATCATAATGAAAGCGGCGTAGCGCATGCTATTGAAACGTTTGTACTGAACACTCCAGCAGGCAGCAGCTTATCCTGATAAAAGGTTTGCTTTCCTCATGAAGCCATTGTTATAATTATTTTTGAATAAATTATGTGAATGAAGCGGTATGGAAAACACACAGAATGACTGAACATCCAATTTTATAGAAAAGCCTCATCGCTCGATGAGGTAGAGGCGCGGACGAAAAGAAGTATGTACAGATAGGGTGACACCGATAACCTGTACAAAAAGGGTTCTCCGCCGAAATGCCCGGACAGGTCATCTTCCGGGCATTGGGCCTGTATTAAATAAATACAGGACTGCCGCAGAATCAACTGCGGAGAGCTACCTGTTTTCACCGGATCCGAGGTGTCCGCTGCATGGTGACAGTCTGTCTCCATGCAGTTTTTTTATTGCCTGCGGCCATTTATAAATCAGGATACAGGCTTTGGTGAATTGCGCTGTCATACGTATGCTTCATGATGAACTGGAGGAATAATAATGGAAGAATTATCTGCTCTGTCGCTTCTGCCGCCTCTTCTGGCTCTTGCGATGATTATTGTTACAAAGAAGGTTCTGCCTTCTCTGGGTTTAGGTATTTTAATCGGTGCCCTGCTCATCAACGACTGGTCTTTGCTTGCTTCCCTCTCATACATATGGTCTATTTTTGCCGGTTTTTTCTACACGGATGGCGCCATTAATACGTGGGAGCTTTATATTATTTTCTTTCTGCTTATTCTCGGTGTCATGGCTGCCTTAATCAGTCTTTCCGGGGGCAGCAGAGCTTTTGGAGAATGGGCCCTGCGCCGTGTCAAAACAAGAACCGGTGCCCAGCTGGTTACCTTTTTATTCGGTATCTTAATATTTATTGATGATTATTTTAACAGCCTTACTGTAGGTCAGGTAAGCCGTCCTTTAACCGACCGTCACGGGATCTCCCGGGCAAAACTTGCCTATATTGTTGATTCTGTCGCCGCTCCTGTCTGCGTTATTGTGCCGCTTTCCAGCTGGGGCGCTTATATTATTACGATTATTGCCGGAATCCTTGAATCCTATCAGGTAAATCAATACAGCGGTCTGCAGGCATTTTTGTACATGATTCCAATGAACTTCTATGCGATTACGGCCCTTCTGCTCGTTCTTCTGATGATTGTCTGGAAGACTGATATCGGACCAATGAAAAAACACGAGCGCCTCGCACTTGAGGAAGGCGTGCTGTTTGACAGCTCCAAGCTTGGCATACCGGGCGAAACAGGCGGACAGCTTGATGAATTAACCGGCCGCGTCCGCGACCTTGTTCTTCCTATCGTTATTCTTGTAGCCGCAACGATCGTCTTTATGATCATCACTGGTGCTCAAAATGCAGAAACGGTTACGTACTGAGCGTGTTTGCTGAAACAGATGTGTCCGCATCTCTTGTGTACGGCGGTCTGATTGGATTAGCCGCGGCTCTTATTCTTACCCTCACTAAAAAGCCAAAGTCTTCTATGGTCGGCAAAGCAGGAGCAGCGGGTATTAAAGCAATGATGCCGGCTATTTATATTTTAATTCTTGCCTGGATCATTGTAGCTGTTATCGATGAGCTGCAGACCGGAGCATACCTGGCTGCATTAATTGACGGCAGCATTCCGCTGTTCCTACTGCCTCTGCTGCTGTTTATTGTAGCCGGCTTTATGGCTTTCTCGACCGGGACATCCTGGGGAACATTTTCGCTTCTTCTTCCGATTGCCGGAGAAATTGCAGCTACGCTTGATATTACAATGATGCTGCCTTTCTTAGCCTCTGTGCTGGCCGGTTCTATTTTTGGAGATCACTGTTCACCTATTTCCGATACGACAATTCTTTCGTCTACCGGAGCAGGAAGCCATCATATCGATCACGTAGTGACACAGCTTCCTTACGCCCTGATTGCAGCCGGAGCCTCTTCTATAGGCTACCTTGTTCTTGGAGTATCCGGAAGCATGTGGCTTGGGCTGTTAACCGCTGTGATCCTTCTGGTAGCAGTCGTCTATATCATGAAAATAATTCTGTCCAAATCAACGACAGCTTCAGCATAATAAAAAGCCGGAACCTGTTTAAAACAGATTCCGGCTTTTGCTGTTTTTCTTGTTCACGAACATAGAGTATTTTTGTTACGCGAACCAGTTAAGGGCTGCCGGCTTTTTATTACGGAAAATATGTTTCACTTCTGTATACTCCTCAAAGCCGATATGACCGAGCTCCCGGCCAAACCCGGACTGCTTGTACCCGCCCCAGGGAGCCTGGGCAAAGTATGGATGAAAGTCGTTAATCCAGACCGTACCCATACGAAGCTGTGCTGCTACACTTTCCGCTTTGGCGATATCATTTGTAAATACAGCACCCGCCAGACCGTAAATGGTGTCGTTAGCGAGCGTTACGGCTTCCTCTTCTGTTTGGAACGTCTCAATAGTAAGAACCGGACCGAATACTTCCTCCTGCACAATTCTCATATCCGCCTTACACTCTGTAAAGATAGTCGGCAGATAGAACGAACCATTCTGCAGTTCTTTCTCCTGAGGACGGGAACCACCGAGAACAAGCTTTGCTCCTTCTTCCTGCCCTATTTCTACATACTTCTCCACCTTGGCGCGATGCTCATTGGATATAAGCGGTCCGGACTGGGTGCTTTCGTCAAAACCATTGCCCAGCTTAATATTTTTAGAGCGTTTCACAAGCTCCTCTACAAATTCGTCGTGAATGCTTTCTTCTATAATAAGACGTGAACCGGCAGAACACACCTGGCCGCCGTGGAAAAATACAGCGTTCATCGCCTGATCAACTGCTGTATCAAAGTCTGCGTCAGCAAAAATAATATTCGGGTTTTTTCCGCCAAGCTCAAGCGCAATTTTCTTTACGTTTACGCTTGCTGCCTGCATGATTTTCTTTCCTGTGTCGATACCTCCGGTAAAAGAAATCAGGTCTACATCAACATTTTCGGAAAGCTCAGCTCCAACCGATGCCCCGGATCCTAATACAAGATTGGCAACTCCTTTTGGAAATCCGGCTTCTTCCATTAACTCAAATACCTTTACGGTCGTAAGCGGTGTAATTTCACTTGGCTTTACTACAATTGTATTTCCTGCTGCCAGCGCCGGGGCAATTTTCCAGGCTGCCTGAAGCAGTGGATAGTTCCAAGGAGTAATTTGTCCACATACACCGACCGGCTCTCTAACTACACGGCTTTCAGAATCCGGAAGAGGCGAGGCGATCACTTCTCCCCCATTTTTGTCGGCAAGCCCTGCAAAATACTGGAATACGCCCGCAATATCATCCATATCTGCGCGGCTTTCCACCATTGTTTTTCCGGTATCAAGTGTTTCCAACTCTGCCATCTCTTCATTATCACGTCTAATAAAGTCAGCTATCTTTTGTACTAGATCTCCTCTAATAGCTGCCGGCGTACCGGCCCATTCACCGTTATCGAAGGCTTCGCGTGCCGCCTGAATTGCAGCCCGGGAATCTTCCCTGTCTCCTTCTGCAGCCGTTGCAATGGTCTCTTGGTTGAACGGATTTAAAATACTGCGGGTATTTCCTGATTTGGCTTCTACCCACTCTCCGTTAATAAACATTCTCTTATCAGACAAGTAAAACGCCCCCTTCTATTTCTTTCATTTGTTTCCTTCAAAAAAATACGTTATCAACTCTATAGCAGAAACGATGGATGTATACGGGCTGAGGTACAAGATCAGCTTAACATTATTTGAAAGATGCTGGAGCCGAAAAAAGAGACAGAGTGGCTTGATTTCCTGCCACTCTGTCTCTTTTTTTTGTACTTTATTTTACAATCATTACCGGACACTGGACCCGCTTCGCCACTTTGTGGCTGACGCTTCCGAGTACCATCGTCTGGACCTGATTTAAACCGCGGCTTCCAATAATGACGCACTGGTAAGAGCCTTCGTTGGCAAACTTCACAATGGCCGGGCCCGGATCGCCGTGCTTAATATGAATATCATAGGAAATATTTTTTTCCTTCAGCTTGGTTTCAATAGGAGCAAGCTTTGCTTTTCTTTTGCTGTTAATAACGTTGGAATCACCGTATTTCAGCACATCTGATTTTGATTTGTCTCCATCTACTGCGAAAATGATGTCCATATGAGAATCCTGTTCATGTTCCACCATAGCCATGGCGTGTTCGGCCGCACGCACTGAATTCTCTGAACCATCAGCTGCAAGAAGTACTTTTTTATACATCGCCATCTCTCCCTTACTATATATATACGACGAGGAAGAAAGAAATTCCTTCCACTTTTTCATCTGTTCCCGGGATAAAAAAACAAAAGGAGCTCCTTTTCCCTGTCTTTGGAGTAAATCAGCTCATTAATGACCGGAGATCATGCCGTCCAGCTTTTCTATTAAGCGGGAGCTTTCTTTATTTACGCCGATAAAGCCTGTCGTGATATCTTTTTGTTTGTATTTGCTTTTTACTTTATCCAGCGCTTCTACAGCGGAATCATCCCAGACATGTGATTCGGAAAGATCGATGTCTATATGCTTAATTCCTGCTTCGGCATCTTTATCGTAGTCAAAGCTTTTTGTAAACTCTGATACCGAAGCAAAGAATAATTGCGCCTGAACGCGGTAGACTTTCGTCGTCTTATCGCTGCCTTCTTCTTCCGTCAGCTTCACACGGGAGATTTTCGCTGCGAAGAATACCATGCTGAGAAGCACGCCGGCAAACACGCCGATCGCAAGGTTATGCGTGTACACAACGACAATTACTGTCAGCACCATTACGATCGTGTCTGATTTTGGTATCTTCGGCATAGCCCGGATAGAGCCCAGTCGAATGTACTGATCGACACCATAATCATGACGCCGGCAAGCGCCGCCATTGGAATCTGTACAACCAGCCCGCCGAGAATAATAATGAGAAACATTAAGAACACACCGGCGACTAAGGCAGACAGGCGTCCGCTTCCGCCGGACTTCACGTTAATAACAGATTGACCAATCATCGCACAGCCTGCCATTCCTCCAAAAAAGCCGGTCACGACGTTGGCATAGCCCTGCCCTTTGGATTCTTGATTTTTATTACTTTCCGTATCGGTCATATCATCGACAATATTAGCCGTCAGCAGAGATTCAAGCAGACCTACAACTGTCAGGGATAAGGCATAAGGAAAAATAATCGCGAGCGTCTCAAAATTCAACGGAATATCCGGAATTAAAAAGATCGGGAGCGTACTCGGAAGAGCACCCATGTCTCCTACGTCACGGACATTAAAGCCCATGAAAATAGCAAATGCGCTGACTACGATAATTGCGATCATCGTAGAAGGAATCGCTTTTGAAATAAGCGGAAACGTATAAATGATCAGAAGCGTAAGCGCTACGAGCGCATACATGATCCACGATTCTCCTTCAAAATGTTCGATCTGCGCTATAAAGATAAGAATAGCCAGGGAATTTACAAACCCGACCATAACGGAACGCGGAATAAACTTCATCAGACGGGACAATCCGCTGAATCCGAAAATCACCTGTAGAATTCCCGTCAGTACGGTAGCTGCAAGCAGGTATTCCAGGCCGTGGTTTGCTACAAGCGTTACCATTAACAATGCCATCGCACCGGTGGCAGCCGAGATCATTCCCGGACGGCCCCCCACAAAAGCAATAACAACTGCGATGCAGAAGGAAGCGTACAGTCCCACCTGGGGATCTACGCCGGCAATGATGGAAAAGGCAATCGCTTCCGGTATAAGAGCAAGCGCCACCACCATTCCGGCCATCACGTCCCCTCTTACATTTCCAAACCATTCTTTTTTCAGTTTTTGAACATTCACTTTCTCGAAAAACCTTCTTTCCGTTTGTATTATTTTTCTGTGATCTGCCGAATAATTCGATCACTATATGATAAAGCCTTGGCCGCTGTCTCTTTACAGCAGCCCCGTTGGGAACATAGAAATTTTACCATAATCCCTGCTTTTTGCAACCTCTTTTGTTTTCGTTCATGATTAAACAGTACTGTTTACGGGAATAGAGCCAATGGATTACTTTTCATAAGGAGCGATATAGTATGTATAAAGCATTTTTGTTTGATATTGATGGAACGTTATTAAATACAGAAGAAACGATTTTAAAATCCCTGCGCCGCGCCATTGAGGAAGAAACCGGCGAAGTGATAGAAGACCGTAACCTCGTCCATGCGCTTGATGCGCCGGCTGATAAAGCACTGATCCAGCTGGGAATTCAGGATCAGGAAGCTATTCAGGAAAAATGGAGTGCTTACGCCTCGGAAAACCGCGGCCTGATTCATGTTTTCCCAGGAGTAATAGAAGTACTGGAAGGCTTAAAGCAGCAGGGCTACCACGTCGGGATTGTCACTTCCAAAACAAAACAGGAATTCGAAGACAAAGCGGCGCCTTTTGAACTGCAGACCTACGTAGATGACATTGTATACGCCGAAGAAACAACGAACCATAAACCTTCCGGCGATCCGATTCTGGCTTATCTCGACAAAGCTAATCTAGAAGCCGCAGAAGCTGTGTATATCGGCGATACCCTTCAGGATGAAAAAAGTGCGCGCGCTGCCGGAACCGATTTCGGACTTGCTGCATGGAGCGCCACACCACATGAAGATGCACAGCCCGATCACACTTTTAAAGAGCCGTCTGATATTCTGCAGTACATTCATGACAACAAAAAAAACGAGCAGCATTTCCAATCATTAAAAAAATGAACGTTTTACTCATCGAAAATAACCTCGTATTCCCTAAAAAAGGGATACGAGGTTATTTCGTGTATCTTCTTAATAAAACAGAAAATCATCATCTGTAACATACGTTTTCAACCGGTTATTCGCTTTTTCCGTTACAGCTTTTGTTCCCATTCACTGTAGAACTGTTCAAGATAAGAGACCATAAAACGCTGGCGGTGATGAGCCAGCTGCTTGGCCTTATCTGTATTCATCAGGCTTTTGAGCCGGAGCAGCTTATCGAAAAAATGCTGAATGGCTGTATCTCTGTCTCTTCTATCGGCGGAAGCCGGCTCATGAAGAGGCTTCCCGTGCGTCCCGGAATAGGCAAAAGCCCGGGCTATTCCGATGGCCCCCATCGCATCAAGGCGGTCGGCATCCTGCACGACCTTCCCTTCGATTGTTTTCATTTCTGCTTTATTTGTACCATTACGAAAGGACATGGTTTCAATTATATCCATCACGTGTACGGAGATATCCTCTTCCACTCCGTGGCTGTCGAGCCAGCTTCTCACATTATCCAGCCCTTCTTCTTCCGTGCTGTTTAACTTTTTATCGGCAATGTCGTGAAGCCACGCCGTCAGTTCCACCACATAAAGATCGGCTTCTGTTTCGCGGCCGAGCTCCACTGCCTGCTTGGCGACCCGCTCTGTGTGCCAGAAATCGTGGGCTGGATCGGCATGCTTAAAAAAAGCGGCCGCTTCCTGTTTTGCCTGGCTGATGATAGTCTTCTGCTGTTCATTCATACGTATACTCCCCCGTTTCCCACAGTTTCGCACTGCTTTCTTTCATTATACCCTTTTTACAGCTTACTATAAGATACGCTGTCTTTGTTTATTTCTACAGATATTAACGTACTCCTCTTCTCCTTTCATTTGATTTTCAGCAAAATGTGATAAAATAAACGTTTAAGCAGTAATAAAAGGAGAGATGAGGCATTGCCTTACATACCTAAAAAACAGATTCGGCGTTTAGCCGGTCCGACCGTATACGCCAGAGGACTTGATTATTATGAACGAGGATATATAAAAGGAATTCAACAGCAGCAGAATGGCACAATCAGCAAGATAAAAGCAAGCGTGCAGGGAGAGGAAATGTATAAAGTAGAGCTCTTTTTTCTCGAAAGCGGAGAATGGGAGGATGGCTCCTGCACGTGTCCCGCCCACAGCGACGGCATGCACGTATGCAAGCATATGGCCGCTGTGATGATAGAGCTTGCCAGCCTGCAGAAGCCGGAAGTTTCTTCATTCTTTTCCGAGCCCGTCCAAAAAAAACAAGTGAGTGAAAAAGAAGCCACTTCATCGCTGCGGCATTTTTTTATGGATCATTTTTCGGGGAGGCTGACGACCGTAGAGTCAATCGGAGAGCCGATGCGCGCCGAGTTTGTGCTGCAGTTTTTCTCCGACTACAGCTTTGTGCAGGAAAAATATTTCACGGTGCAGCTGCGGATCGGCGTAGATAAACTGTATGTCGTTAAAAACATGGAGGACCTATTTGCATCCATCCGTCAGCGCTCTCTGCTTCCTATTACAAAGAACTTCACTTTCGATCCGACCTATCACTATTTTAAAGAAGAAGATCTGCAGGCATTAAAGATGCTTGAATATATTGTACGCAATCAAAAATGGCAGAAAGACGGACGCACGTCATCCTTCGGCTATTCCGAAACGTCTGCCCGGGCTATCCAGGTGCCGCCTGTAGCCGCAGAGCAGATGCTCGAACGACTTACTCCCTGCCGTCAGGTGTTTGTTCAATCGGCAACACGCAATCAGCTTGTGCCGTTTATGGTAAAAGAAGAATTTCCCGGCACGTTTGATATGCAGCAGGCCGATGAAGACTATCTTATTTCCTATTCCGCGGTTTCCTATCCGCCAAAGCGGATCAGCCTGACCTCCTATTATATATGGAATGACCGCCTGTATAAAATTGACCCGGAAGCGGACCGCGATATCGTTCTGCTTTTTCATATGCTGATGGACACGCCGCAGGGAAGGCTTCCGCTTTCTTCAGAAGAGGTCGGACAAGTATATAAGCAGATTGTGGCACCACTGGAGCAGAATGAAAAGCTGGAGATGACGGAATCCATCCGTGCTTCTATCGAAGAACAGCCGCTTCAGGCCAAAATCTACCTCGATAAAAAGGAAAACGGACTGACGGCCGATCCGCTTTTCTCCTACGGCCCTTACTCTATTCATGCCGTAACAGAACAGCAGACTCCGGAAGACAAAGCGATTCTTGTACGCGACACCAAGCAGGAAAAAGACATCCTTCAGTTTATTGAAGAAGCCGGCTTCCACTGGAACGGCGAACGGCTGATTCTTTCCCAGGAAGAAGATATTGCTTTGTTTTTTCTAGATATTCTGCCGGAGCTGAAAAAGCAGGCCGACGTTTTTATGAGCCGCGCAGCGGAAAGTACGTTTATTCCACCGGAGACGCTTCAGGTTGAGGCCGCTCTTGACCCTTCTATGGGATGGCTCGATATTTCCTTTGAAACCTCGGATTTAAACGAGGAAGATGTATTCCACCTGATGAAGGCGCTGAAGGAAAAAAAGCGCTACTACAAAACAATCGAGGGCGGCTATGTTTCCTTAACGAGCAGCTGGATGAAAAACCTGCAGGATCTGCTTCAGGATACGCCTGTAACGGAAGAAAACACGGAAAATAAAAAGATGCGTATGCCCTCCTACAAAACGCTTCTGCTCGATGATAAAACGCGGGAAAGTGCCGGGTGGAACGCCTCTGCAACCATGGAGGATCTTATCCGACACATCCGTGATCCGCAGACGTTTGAAGTGGAACTGCCGGAGGGGCTGAATGCCGATCTACGCGACTACCAGAAGCTGGGCTTTCAATGGATGAAGGCGTTGACGGCCTATGGATTCGGCGGTATTTTAGCGGATGATATGGGGCTTGGAAAAACGCTTCAGACCCTGACGTATATTCTCTCTGAACGTCAGAAAAATCCTGAAGCACCGCCTTTTTTAATCGTTGCCCCTTCTTCATTAATATATAATTGGGAAAAAGAAGCCCAGCGGTTCACCCCTGATCTTAAGATCGCAGTGATCCACGGCACGAAGCCGCAGCGCAAAAAACAATGGAGCACCTATGAAGAGGCCGACGTCTGGATTACGTCATATCCGCTTCTGCGCCGTGATGAAGAGCTGTACCGGGGCCGTGTATTCTATGGACTGATTCTCGATGAAGCTCAAAATATTAAAAACCATCTGTCGAAATCGTTCCGCGCTGTAAGGCGGATGGACGCCGGCCGTATTTTTGCCTTAAGCGGCACGCCCATTGAAAACAAGCTGGAAGAGCTCTGGTCGATGTTTGCTGTTATTATGCCGGGTTTGTTTCCGGACGTCTCCAAGTTTAAACAGCTGTCTCCCGACCAGATCAAACAGCGGATTGCTTTTATTATGAGACGGACGAAAAAAGAAGTATTAAAAGAGCTTCCGGATAAAATTGAAAGCTCTCTCTACTGCGAATTGAATAAGCAGCAGCGCGAGACCTATATGGCTTATTTGGAGCGTATTAAAGCAGAAACGAGCCAGCAGCTTAAAGAAGGATTGTCCTCCAACCGGATGAATATTCTTGCCAATCTGACCCGGCTGCGTCAGCTCTGCTGCCATCCGGGGATGTTTCTGGAAAACTACACGGGAAGCTCCGGAAAATTGGATGAGCTGATGTCGTTTATGAAAGAAAGCAAGGAAAACGGGCGCCGGGTATTGGTCTTTTCCCAGTTTACGAGCATGCTTTCTATTATTTCCAAAGCATTCGATGAAGCAGGACTCTCCTATTTTTATCTGGATGGCAAAACACCTTCCGACCAGCGGATGGCCCTGACCGAACAATTCAATGAAGGCTCTGCTGATTCCTTTTTAATTTCGCTGAAGGCAGGAGGCACAGGGCTGAATCTGACAGGAGCCGACACAGTTGTGCTGTTTGACCTCTGGTGGAACCCGGCTGTAGAGAGCCAGGCCGCCGACCGCGCCCACCGCATCGGCCAAAAGCGGGTCGTACAGGTCGTCAAGCTGATTTCACAAGGCACGATTGAAGAGAAAATCCTTTCGCTTCAGGACAAAAAGAAAGCTCTATTCGACCAGGTCATACAGACCGGCGAAAGCAGCCTGTCTTCTTTATCAGAAGACGATATCCGCGAGCTTCTTGATTTATAAAGAAAAGCCGGCCCCCTGAATCTCAGGATGCCGGCTTTCTTCTATTTCTGGGCAGTAAACAACAGACGCCCTTCCTGCTTTTTGTCCACAACGATCCGCCAGCTTAAAAATGTCCGGCGCAGTTCTTCATGCCATTCTTCCGGTGAATCGGTTTCCATAACAAAACTGATCGATCGTTTCGATCTTACGGCTTTTTCAATCTGCTGGAATGTTTCCAGCAGCACCCCTTTTTTATACGATGCAGTATCAATAAGCAGAAACACCCAATCCAGAGAAGACGGCGTCCACTCCACCATGTCCAGACTTGTTATACAATGAAGCTGATGGGACTTCAGCTTTTCCGCTGCTTTTCCTCCGTCCGCTTCTACAAGTGTAAAGACGCCCCTCGACTGGCGGACAGCTTCTGCTGCCGCGGCTGTCTGTTCTTCAGACAGCGCTCCAATCTGCATGACGTCTGCTTTGGGGATTTTTTTAATTACGGGAAGGTAGCGTGAGATATAGTGGATCGGATCCGTCACGATAACCTGCCTCCTTTTTGCTGACTTTGTTTTAGTATACCAAAAGGCCTCCCTGTTTTGTCCGGGAGGCCTTTCTTTTTATGCCTGATCAAATACAAGTCTCGTCAGCGGATGTGAGGAGTCCAGACCGCTGTAATAGCAGAATGCTTCTTCTCTTCCATTCTCTTTAATTCGTGCCTGCAGTGCCTGTGCTTCTTCATCTTCCGGATGCTCGAAAGTAAGAAGCGCGCGCAGCGTTTCGGCAATGTAAACAGGCTCTACACCGTAATCAAGCAGCCCTAAAGCAGGATGCACGAGGCGCTCCTGGCTGCCAAGCTTGCGGACTGGTCCGCGTCCGACACGCTTCACGGAATCCGATAAATATGGATTCTGGAACCGTGTATTGATTTTTTCACGGTATGCCTTTAGATCTTCTTTATCGAACCCGTGTTTACGGCTTAGCAGTTCGGACGTTTCATTAAGAAGGCCGAAGTATGCTTTTCTTACTGCTTCATTGTCATACGATTCCTTGATCGTTTCGCAGCCTCCTGCAGCGCCGTTATAGGCGAGCGCAGCATGGCCTGCGTTAACTGTAAACAATTTTCTTTCAATGTAGGGCGGAAGGGACTCGACATACGTCACACCAGGTATTTTCTCTGTTCCCGGTTTGAGGGAAGGTTCCTCTACTACCCATTCAAAAAAGGGCTCTACTACAACATGCAGTCCATCTTCCGATGATTGTTCGGGAACAATACGGTCTACTGCTGCATTTGCAAAACCGGTAAACTTCTCTATTGCGGCCTGCTCTGCGCTGGAAAGATGTTCATAAATCGCAGCCTGCAGATGGCTTGTTCCTTCTGCCATATTTTCGCAGGCAATAATATTTACGTTGGAAGGTGTGCCTTTAGCGGCACGGCGTTTAAGGCCTTCAGCCAGATCAGGTGCAATCCGCTTTAGAATCGGCGGTCCAACAGCTGTGGTAATCAGGTCTGCCCGCTCAATCAGCTGAAGCAGTTCTTCCTTTTCTTTCATGCTGTTTACGGCGTGAACACCGCTTATCCGGCTCGTTTGATGCGTTTCATCCGCCAGTTCCACCGTGTATTCGCCGCGTTCCTGAAGCTTTGTGATTAATTCTTCGTTTACGTCTGCGAAATATAATTCAAAGCCGGCTTCAGACAAAAGCTGGCCGATAAAGCCCCTGCCAATATTTCCTGCACCAATCTGAAGGGCCAGCATTTATTTCACCTCTTCAAATTGAGCAAGCAGCTCTTGTTTCGTTGTAGCCTGCAGCATCTTCTCCACATTATCGGCATCCGAACAGACAAGCGCAATTTTTGAGAGGATTTCTAAATGCTCGTCTCCCTTGCCGGCGATACCAATCAATAGCTTTACCTTGTTTCCATCACCGTAATCGACCCCGTCCGGCGCCTGTACAATGGACAAACCGGAGGATTTAATTTGGCTTTTGGAATCTTCCGTACCGTGTGGTATCGCTATATAGTTCCCCATGTACGTAGAGGTTAATTCTTCTCTTTCCATCATGGAAGCAATATAATCGGTTTCGACGTACCCCTGATCTACGAGAATGTTTCCTACCGCGCGGATTGCTTCCTCTTTTGAACTCAATGCTGCTCCTATTACAACGTTCTCTTCTTTTAGTATTTGGCTGCTCATTATAATCGTCTCCTGTCTTATTGTAGTTTTTCTTTAAGCCATTCATGAAACGCGGCACCCATATGGCGGGTCAGCCGCTTTTTATCGGCAGATCGGAAGCGTATTAGTGATTCCCGGCTTCCGATAAGCTGTTCGCTGACGGCACTGAGTACTTCGTATATTTCGGTTTCTCCGTATTCAGGTGCCAGCAGAAGCAGAATTCGGTATGTCGATTCTACAGACCCGTCCATTGCCTGTATATCTTTAGGCTCCGGCAGATCCCATATCGTAAAAGAAGGTCTCGTTACATGGACGCTTCTGGCATGAAACAGGGCAAGCCCTGAATTTGGAATCGCAACTCCTCCCATCGCATAGCGCTCCAGCAGCTTATCGCGCACCGCTTCTGCGTTCTGGATCACTCCGTCTTCAACGGCGCGTCGGCATACAGCCTCCAACTGACGGGAAAGCTCCCCGCGTTCTGTGATCTCTTCTACTTCCAGTCCGCCTAAAAGCATAAGAATCGTGTTCGTATACGACTGCATCTGCACTAATTTCTCAATGGGCTCTTCTGCTGCAGACGTCCCTGATGAAATCGGCCGGCGTTTTTTCAACAGGCTGTCCTTATGCTGTTCCCGAATAAAGGCCTGAACACTCCTAATATCTTTATCTGTTAAAAACGGATTGACCACAATATGCGGCAGCTCGCTGTCCGGCAGGCTTAATGTAGAAATAATTACATCATAGCCCTCCCTTTTCGACTCGTTCTCCAAATCCATCAGGGAGATATTTTTCAGCTTCTGCAGTTCGGGAATTTCTTTTTGCAGCCGGGTAACGAGCATCTTGGAAGAGCCTATACCACTCGAACAGACGACAAGCGCATGCAGGGGCTCCATCGTGTTTGCCCGTTCAATGGCCGATCCGAAATGCAGAACAAGAAAACCGATTTCTGCATCCGGAAGCTCAAAACGGGAAAAGGTGTCGGAAGCCGCTTCTTTAATTAAAGAAAACAATTCCGGGTAATCACTTTTAATATCTTTTAGCAGCGGATTATGGATTTTCATGCGTTCCTTAATCCGGTAAAGCGTGGGTTCTAAGTGAGCTACAAGCCCCTGGAAAAGCGATTCATCGCCGGTCAGGTTTTTGCCTACCCGCTCTTCCACAAACTGAATCAGGGATTTCGCCTGAACCGCTGATGGAAGACTGTCCAGATCCATTGTATATTCCTGATCATTTCGAAGCTTGGCCCCGCGGAGATGCATGGTAATATATCCAATTTCTGCTTTAGGAATCGTCCGCTGAAAAACCTGTTCCAGCCGGGAAATAAGCTGTTCGGCCACAGCAAATTCCTTCGTTTCCTGCAGTGATTGGAAGTAGGATTCGTTTATTTCAATATTTTCGCCTTTAATGATCCGCTCCATGGCAAGCGTTAAATGCACGGCCAGGCCGATATATGCACTGTCGGCAAAGGAGTAGGGCAGTTCACTTTTAAAATCATGCAGTACGCCTTCAACGAGCGCCCAGCGCTCTTTTTCCACCATACCCAGCAGCCGGTTTGATATGTCGCTTCCTGCCGGAGAGGGCTTCTGCTTCATCGTTTCCCTCATTAAATGAAAGAATTCATTTTCTCCAAACGTTTCCACCATCAGGCTGCTCATGGCACGCCTTCTTGATTTCTCGGTCCCGACCACTTCCACGCCGTATCCTCTTCTGCGAATCAGCTGTAAATCGAAAAAAGACAGCCACTCCTCTGCTTTATCGAGATCGTGGCTGACTGTAGCTGCCGTCACGTTGAGCTCAACCGCCAGAGATGTAAGCTTGACCGGCTCATTTGCTTCCAGAAGTGCACTCAGCAGCAGGGTTTTTCTTTCTTCCGGCGTATAGTCGGAGAACGCAGAATGGCGAAGGAGAGCCAGCAGTTCGTTCCTGCTGCTGCTCTCCTCGCCAATGACTTCAATCCCTCTGCCTGTCTGCCTTCGCAGAGTTAAATGATACGGCTCTATTCTTTTTTCAAGGCCTTCGAGATCGCGGTGAATGGTACGGGCGCTGACGTTGAGCTCCCGTGCCGCTTCCGAAATCGGCACCATACCTTTTTGAGAAAGCAGATACTGCATGAGTTCACGTTCACGGGCTGTAATATAGTCCATACCGTTCACCCTTTTCGTGAAGCTTAGCTGATTTTATTTTCCTTCAGCCCCTCAACAAGCTCATCGTATTTCGGGCTGCCAAGAAAATTATCTACGGAAATGTGTGCTGCATCCGGACGTTTAGCTTTCGCACGCTCGGTTAAATCTTTGTGGGTAATAATGATATCTGCATCTTCCGGAATCTGGTTAATTGCTGAGTTGGTCACATGAATATCCAGTCCGGCTTTTTTCACTTTGTCTTTCATAACAGATGCACCCATTGCGCTTGATCCCATTCCGGCATCGCAGGCAAAGATAATCTTCTGTACGTTCTGCGGATCAAATTCAGAAAGCGGCTTTTCCTGCGCCTGCTCTCCTCCATCTTCTCTTCCCTTTAAATCTTCAACTAACTCATCATATTTCGGGCTGCCGAGGAAATTGTCTACGGAAATATGCTCTGCATCCGGACGTTTTGCCTTCGCACGCTCGGTTAAATCTTTATGCGTAATAATAATATCTGCACTGTCCGGAATCTGGTTAATCGCTGAGTTGGTTACATGAATATCCAGTCCGGCTTTTTTCACTTTATCCTTCATGACAGATGCACCCATTGCGCTTGATCCCATTCCGGCATCACATGCGAAGATAATGCTGTTCACCTGTGCTTTTTTAGCAGAAGATGCAACCGGCTGGCTGCCGCCAAGCTGGGAAGCGGCCTGACTCTTCTTGCCTTTCATGCTTTCCATTTTCGCTGCGGCACCGCTTAGATCTTCTTCTTCCTGCTTGGAGAAGCGGAGAATCGATCCTGCGATCACAAAAGATACAGCCGTTGCTGCAAGAATACCGGCTGCCAGACCAAGATAGTTGCTTGGATTGGCAAGGGCAAAGTAGGCAATAACACTTCCTGGAGAAGGTGGAGCTCCAAGACCTGCGCCAAACAGCTGGAAGGTGAAGATACCGGCCATGCCGCCGCCGATCGCTGCAAGAATAAGAATCGGCTTCATTAATACATACGGGAAGTAAATCTCGTGAATCCCGCCGAAGAAGTGAATAATCGAAGCACCGGCCGCTGAACCGCGTGCCATGCCTTTACCAAAGACCATATAGGCTAAAAGAATTCCCATACCCGGTCCCGGGTTGGTTTCCAGAAGGAACAGTACGGACTGTCCTGCCTGAGCCGTCTGCTCTAAAGCAAGCGGACTTAGTATACCGTGGTTAATTGCATTATTTAAAAACAATACTTTCGCCGGCTCAATGAAGATACTGACGAGTGGAAGCAGGCCAAGTCCGATAATCCAGTCTACTCCGTTTCCAAGAACACCTGTAAGGCCTGTTACAAGCGGACCCACCGCGTATAGTCCAAATATGGCAAGAATAGCACCGATAATACCGGAGGAAAAGTTGTTCACAAGCATTTCAAAGCCCTGCTTGATTTTTCCATCCACTGCCTGGTCAAATTTTTTGATGGCATAGCCGCCTAACGGCCCCATCATCATGGCACCGAGGAACATTGGAATCTCTGCTCCTGCGATAACCCCCATTGTAGCAATGGCGCCGACGACCCCGCCGCGCATATCGCCGTGAACCATCCGTCCGCCGGTAAAACCAATCAAAAGCGGAAGCAGGTAGGTCAGCAT
The DNA here is from genome assembly GCF_023845525.1 of Sinobaca sp. H24. Lineage (NCBI taxonomy): Bacteria > Bacillati > Bacillota > Bacilli > Caryophanales > Sporolactobacillaceae > Sinobaca > Sinobaca sp. H24. The sequence goes on along the minus strand of NZ_JALBWT010000008.1, from coordinate 1,796 downwards.
CGGGCCGACTACGTTATCTGCGATGTTTGCAACCGGAATCGGGCCGTCTGCAATAAAAAGAGCTGTAATAAGACCCCAGGCAATAAATGCCCCGATATTCGGCATAATCATGCCGCTTAAATAACTGCCGAACCGCTGCACCTTCGCACGCATGCTGCCTTTGCTCTGTACTTCTCCTTGAGCTGTACTCATAGTAAACGCCTCCTTGTTTATTAAAAGATATGCTGTCACGATTTAAATACTTTCTGCATGAACAGCACTATTTCTGATGATAAGTAATTATCATTGCTGTATCTTTATAATAAAGCGTTACCACTGCGTCTACAACAAAAGGAAAACACTAATTCGACAGGAGCATTGTTGACAACATTTAATAAGCCTGTCTCAAAAAGAGACAGGCTTATACTTCAGCTTATTCTGATTTAGCGGGTGGAGCCATAAACTCCGGACCGATGGGTTCTTTAATATGCTTGCCGACGATTTCATTTACTGCCTGATGATCGGTTTCATCAAGCTTCCAGTCCATCGCTTCTTCTATCGCGTCCAGCTGATCCGGCCTTCTGGCACCCCACAGGGCAATATCAGATCCGGGCTGATCAAGTACCCAGCGGATTGCGAGGTGAATTACATGCTTATTGTATTTATTCTGCACGTACTGATCAAGTTCGTTTACTGCGGCAATATAATTCGGCAGGGTGTCCTCCTGGAATTTTGGATCATTGTTACGCAGGTCATCTCCTTTGAACGTGCGGTCTGCCGACATTTTTCCGCTCAGCAGGCCGCGGCACAGGCTGCCGTATGAAAGGTTTGTGATGTCGTGTTTCCGGGTGTAGGGAAGAATATCTTCTTCAATGCCTCTTTCAAAAATATTATACGGCGGCTGAAGCACGTGTACGGGCGCCGTTTTCTGAAACTCGTCAATCTGCTCTGTTGTAAAGTTACTGAGTCCGATTGCTCTTATCTTGCCTTCGTCAAACAGCCTTTTCATTACAGCAGCTGTCTCTTCCATATTTATCTCAGGATCGGGCCAGTGTACATGGTAAATATCAATGTAGTCGCTGCGGAGGCGACGCAGGGAATCTTCTACTTCTTTTTGAATACGGGCTTCTGTTCCGTCTCTGTACATACCGCCCTCGTCCGTCCAGTTCAGCCCTGCTTTGGTAGAAAGCACAATATTATTTCTGCCGCCATACTGTTCGACCGCTTTTCCGACCAGTTCTTCCGATTCGCCTAATCCATAGGCAGGTGCTGTATCAATAAGGGAAATTCCTTTATCTAAAGCAGCGTGAATCGTTTTAATGGAATCTTCTTCATTCGTGCCTCCCCACATTTTGCCGCCAATAGCCCACGTGCCGAGACCAATGCGGGAAGCTTCTATGCCAGTATTCGCAATTTTAGTCGTTTCCATTTTTATAGAACCTCCTGAATAAATGAATTATCCTACACTCATTACCGTTTTTTCTTTCTTTTAAACAATTATGTCAGGGAAAAAAGCGCACCCGCGGGCACGCTTTTAATTAGTCAGGAACGATGGCCTCCGCCATCGTTTTAATATCTTCAATTGAATGAATGTCCTCTTCCAAAAGCGGCAGGAACGTCTTCTGCTGGTTCGGAAAGGCTTCTTTAATCTGCTCGATGTAGGCAGCTTCCTGCGCTCTTCTTTTTTGTATAAAAGAACTGTTTCCCGCAGATTCCGGCATGCATTTATTAATCAGCACCGCCGGCACCGGCATATTCACCTGCTCCAATAGCTGCAGAGCGCGCTTTGTTTCCGCAATAGGAAGCTTTTCCGGCAC
>NZ_JALBWT010000007.1:0-195712 GCF_023845525.1 Sinobaca sp. H24 | reverse complement strand
ATGAAATAACCAGCCCGCCGATAAAGCCGCCGCCCGGATTATGATGTCCGGCGAAAAATAAATAAATCGCAAAAGTAAGGATAATAAACGTTACTATTTTTGTAACGGTCTGAAGAATGACATCATTAATTTTCATGATCATCCCTCTTTTCTTTCATCCTGAGACTGATTAAAGAATACACGCCCAGACCTGCAATACAGAGAACCATTATTTCAAGCAGCGTATCAAATCCGCGGAAATCAGCCAGAATGGCATTTACCATATTCCTTGATCGGCCAGCTCATAGGAGTCCTCGAAGTAGACCGAAATCGATGGAAACAGTTTATTTCCCTGAGCAGCGAGCGTAAAGGAGGTGATCAGCACACCTACACCAACGAAATAATCAAGTTTGGAATCTGAACACGCCTTGCCGTTTCCGAAAACGGAATTCCGGGAAGAAAGCGCAGGCAGAGAAGATACAAAGCGACAGAGACGGTTTCTACGACCAGCTGCGTTAAAGCCAGATCCGGCGCGCGGAAAATCACAAAAAACAGCGCAACCAGATACCCTACAGCTCCAATAGCAATGATAGCGGTCAGCCTCTTTGAAGCAAGCATCACCGTCAGGGCACCCGCTACAAGTCCTGCAGCAAGAAGGACTTCATACACTTCTATAGTTGATACATCGATTCTCCGGAAGGAAATCCCTTCTGAGAAAAGAAGCATCCCCCCCGCCAGTATAATAAGTATTCCTAAAATATACTGAATGTAGTCCCGCGTTAAACCGCTCATATAAATATTTGTAAAAGAGTATGCCGCCTGCTCCGCTTTCAATATGCCGGAAGAGTACGCATTATTAGCGTGTAAAACCTGCGGAAAACAAAGTGAAAATACCTTTCCACCGCTTCCACGTTAAAAATAAAATACTTCCAAGCACAACGACGCCAAGCGTCATGAACAGCTCCGTATTAAATCCATGCCAGGCTTCAATATGAATGGAAAAATCCCCTGCATCCCCGGCAGAATGGAAGCTACCATAGGTTCGAGCACGTAATGGGCCAGCACGTTCGGCGCAAAGAAAATTCCAATAACAAATGCCGCAAGCACTGCAGGGGAAATCAACATCCCGGGAGGCGCTTCTTTTGGTTTTTTTTTCAAGACGGCGCGGACGGTATTTCCCCCGGAACGTATGAAAAATAAGAATCATGCTGTAAACGAAGGTAAAAATACTTGCCACCCAGGCTACAGCTGGAATAAGCAGGCCGGCAGCCCCGGCTGAAAAAATTCCAGTCTCTCCTAAAGAAAGGGAGCTGGTAAAGAACAGCTCTTTACTTAAAAACCGTTAAACGGCGGCACTCCTGCCATAGAAAGACTGCCGATCAGCGTCAGTGTAAAAGAAATAGGCATCAGGCTCATCAGCCCGCCTAATTTTCTCGTGTCTCTCGTACCGGTTTCATGGTCAATAATACCGATCACCATAAACAAGCAGCCTTTAAACGTGGAGTGGTTTACTAGATGAAACACAGCTGCCAGAACTGCCGTCGTATATAGAGCCGTTTCTGCTTCCTCCGTGACAGCCAGAGCCAGTGACCCTATTCCGAGAAGCGATGTAATTAAACCCAGCTGACTAATCGTGGAAAAAGCGAGAAGTGCTTTTAAATCGGTTTGCTTCATCGCATTGACTGCACCCCAGAACAAAGTAACGAGGCCAACCGATGTAATGATCCAAAACCACTCCCCGGTCCCTCCAAAAAATGGAGTGAAGCGGGCAATGGCATAAATGCCTGCTTTAACCATCGTTGCCGAGTGCAGATAGGCGCTGATCGGCGTCGGCGCTTCCATTGCGTCCGGAAGCCAGATATGAAAAGGAAACTGGGCGGATTTGGCAAAGGCGCCAATCAAAACAAAAATCATAGCCGGCAGAAATAGAGAATGCTCCTGCAGTTCCCCTGCCTGACTTATAATACCGCGGATGCTGTATGTGCCTGCCATAGAATGAAGCAGTACGATACCCGCAAGCATTGAAAATCCGCCGCTCACCGTAATCAGCATCGCTTTCTGCGCTCCATTCCGGGATTTTTTCCGCTGATACCAAAATGCGATCAGCAGAAAAGACGAAATGCTCGTAAGCTCCCAGAATAAATAAAAGCCAATCAGGTTATCGGAAAATACGACGCCAAGCATGGCACCCATAAAAAAAGCATGTATACGTAAAAATTATGTAGCAGTTCTCTCGTTTTTGATAAATAGAATATGGAGTATAAAACGACCAATGCACCAATTCCACTAAAAAAAACCAAATACAAGACTTAATCCATCTACATAAAAAGAGAGATTAATACCATAGGAAGGAATCCAGGAAAGCGTGTAAAGCATTGTCTCTCCTTCACTTATATCCACCAGCCAGCTTCCCAGTACCACAAAAAGAATAAGCGGCAGCGGCAGAACAAACCATCCGGTATGAACCCGGGAGACATATCGATAAAGGAAAGGAATCATCAGGGCATATAGAAAGGGTAAAAGTACAACAGAATGGAGCCAGGACAAAATGTAACCTCCTACTCACTGAATGTAATAGGATCCATCATTTTCAGTTTTTTTCTTCTTATACATTAGTATAAAGAAAGGCAGGCCGTTTCGCACATAATAAATGCATAAACTCTATCCAGCTCATGATATAATTTAAAAGAGAGCGCTTCCAGGTCATTCTTGATTATCAATTGACAAAATCAGGAACGAGGAGTAGCCTATGGATGAGCTTCATCGATTATCAAGAATTTATTTACACGAGGTGAAAGATCATGACCGGTAAGGGTACAATGGATGAAAGCATTCTGGTCTGTGTTTATTACGGGCCAAACGGTGCCAAATTAATACGCAGGGGATGCAAAATCGCTTCCCGCCTTGACTGTCCTTTATATATAGTATCAATCGACCCGGCTCCCGCCGATGAACTGGATCACGAGAAAAGCCAGTACATTGAAAGCTGGAAAAAGCTTGCAGAAGAATACGGGGCCACCGAGTTTATTTTAAAAGATAATGAAAAGCGCCCGGTCGTTAAAGTCATTGGAGAAGTCGCCAGGGAAAAAGGCGTGACCCAGATTATTATCGGCCAGACCGCTAAAAGCCGCTGGGAAGAAATTACTAAAGGCTCTTTTGTTAATATTCTTCTAAAAGAGCTTCCTTTCATTGACCTTCATATCATTTCTGTTTCAAGAGAGCTTAGGGGTCATGACGGTGATTACGAGAAGGGCTGTCACGCTTATCTTGTGCGGGACGGCACTCAGTATAAAATCAGCTTTAACCATACGAACGAAGCACAATACGAAGGTATCTTTTTTAAAGAAACCGGCACCGACTTTAACAACGGCACCTTTAAGTTTATGAAAGACGGCGAAATGCTGGAAATTCACGTAACCGAAGACTATGTGACAGAAAAAGAAAAGCTGGGGGTATAAGAAATATTTCTCTCTTTTCAAACAGCCTGTCCGGATAAATGTATATAAAATAAAACAATCTTTACTACTCTATAAAAAGACGAAACGCAGCGGCGTTTCGTCTTTTTATGCGTTCCAATTCTTTTTAATTACCACCGGAACCGGAACCGGAGCCGGAAGCGATGGCTCCGGCCATTGCCCCGGTCATTGCTGCCTGCTGGGCCTGAAGAATACTTTCAAGCGATGTCTGAACAGCGGTTTCCATAATAGAAGCTTCTTCTGCATATTCACTGACGGAAAGCTGTACCGCAATCGTAAAATTCATTTTTTTATGCCACTTAAAGTCTTTCGCCTCATTCAGGGCGTTTTCAATCCTTACAATAAAATCAGCCAGCATTTCTTTTTCCTCTGCGAGTGCCATAATTCCTACTTCCGGATAATGTATCGGCCTGACTTTCTTCTCCTGTGCTTCTAGAGTGACGACTACGTCCATAGCATGTTTGACGAGAATGTCAGTGTCTTCATTATCACGCAGGGCCAGAATATGACTCAGCATCTGCAGCTCGTTGGATTTTTTGAACCCTTTGTCATTCAGGTTCCCGTACAGCTCTTCGATCTTTGCCATCAGCGGCGCCTCTTCTAACGGTGATGCCGCTAACAGTACGGCAATCGGATAATCGGAGCTCGACGTCAAAAACATATGATCTTTTTTCATCAAATCAAATACACGCTTGGCTCCTTTAATCAAATCCTCCCTGCTGTCTGCTTCTTTTTTTAAATCAAGCACGAGAAGAGCGGAAATATACGTAAAGCTTCCTCTTTGAAAGGAGCTGTCCACCAGCTGATCGTAAACCTCCATCCATTCATGATACTTTTCTTCGGGATTATCGAAACGAATATCCAGCGTGGCCGCTCCTACATAAACCTGAGCACTGTTTAAAGCACTGAACACTCCTTTTTTCTTTTTCACGTATTCGGCAATTTCTTTAAAACGTTCTACATCAAGCTCTTTTTTACGTACCACATACATAGAGGAAATCAGCATAAGCACTCTTGCATCCACTACCTGCCATTTTAGTTCCTGCTTCAGGGTGGAATAGTACTTCTCATACATTTCAAGTTTATCCATCAGTTTGTTTTCCATGCGATTTCATCCTTTCCGCATATCTGTATCTGTCACTTCTATCATTATACTGCTTTATCAACCTGAACAGTACCTTCCTCTAATGAAAACAGTTGGACAAAATAAAGCCCCTTCCTTAGTGGAAGAGGCTTTATTTCTATTTTAATATAATTGTCTGCTTAGCAGTACCCGGGAGCGGCTTTGTAAATGTTCTGGTCAGATAAAGCATGTAAATCAGCCCTGCCCCCACCCATACTAATCCTCCTATAATGGTCGGCGTATCGAGAAGAAATAACAGCCATAGCATAATGAATGCTCCAATGCCGGGAACTCCGATATAAAACACTTTCTGAAACAGGCCGGCCGTTTCTTTTTGTCTTACAGCCAGCGCGATCACCGATATGTTTACAAAGAAGAAAGCCGTGAGTGCTCCGAAGTTAACAAAGCGGAGGGCCGCATCTACACTGATAAACAAAGCGAGAATAGACAACACGGACGCCAGTGCAATATTGAATACCGGTGTATTAAACTTTGGATGAATATATCCAAACAATTTCTCAGGCAGAATCTCATCCCGCCCCATTACATACAGCAGCCTCGACACAGCAGTAATAGATGCCAGTCCCTGCGTAAATATGGCAGCGATTAATACCGTCATAAAGATGGCATTCAGCGCGCTGCCTCCAATAAGGGCCATCAGCTCCATTGCCGCAGAATCAATGTTTACAAAGGAAAATGCAGGCTGGGCCAGTTGAATTAAGTATGAACTGCTGATATGAAGCACGCTGATAATTCCGATCATAATAAAGATAGCTTTTGGGATCGTTTTCTGAGGGTTTACGGTTTCTTCCGATAATGTCGTAATTGTATCAAATCCCAGGAAAGAGAAAATGACGACAGATGCCCCTGCCAGCATAATCGGCATCGTCAAATCTCCTGCAAAAGGCTGAATCGAGAAAAGTCCTCCCGCTCCGCCCCCAGTCCACAGGCCGCGGATAAGAATAATACAAAACGCAATAATAAACACAATCTGCATGATGACAAACAGTCCGCTCAAATTAGCGGAAGAATTAATTCCGAGCACTGCAATGCCTGCCAGCAGAATAATTAAGCCTATGATCCAAACAGAAGAAGGCACGCCTGGAAACTGAGCGTTCATAAACACTCCAAATGTAATGCAGGCTATGACAGGAGCAAATAAGTAGTTAAATAAAAGCAGCCAGCCTACTAAAAATCCGGCGTTTGGATGAATAGCTTTTTTAGCAAATGTATAGGCGGATCCTGAAATAGGGATCTTTTTCGCCATAATAGCGTAGCTGGTCCCTGTAAATATGACAGCAACAACTGCAAAAACATAAGCCGGTGTCAAAAATCCGGAAGAACCTTCATATGCTACTCCAAATACAGAAAAATAAATCATCGGTGTATTCCATGCCAGACCCATAAAAACAACCTGCCATAACGTTAACGTCCTTTTTAATTCAGCTTTTTCGGCCATGCTTTTCCTTCTTTCTATAGGGATCTTTTTCTTCAATAAAGTTATTCTGATATATTTTATTCTGCAATCGATACAGCAGCCGGCCGGGCTGATTGTTCTTGATGATGTTCATTCTCTGGAGTCTTTTTCTTTTAATCAACTATCCTGGCAGAAAATCTATCAACCTATTTTCGCTGAATCATGTCACTCACTTACAGCCATAAGGGACACATTTTCTTCTTTCAACGGCAGAGATGAATATTCTAAAAAGTATGTTAAATAACCTCACACAACTATTGTCTTCCCAGCTGGTCTCCCCTACACTTTTTGTATACGCAGCACACATAGCGATCCTCAAAAATAACATAAAGGCCTCCTTGCCAATGGCATTGAGGGGCGGAAAATGCTTTCTAGGGTTCCGCTGCCGGCTTTGTTTTACCGCCGGCAGGACAGGTCCGAGAGAAAGCGGGCACGGCCGGATAACTATGGCTGCTGTTTACACGGACGGACAAAAGCCTGGGAGATTAAATTCTCTCAGGCTTTTTTTTATTACGTTACAGGCTTTTGCAGAAATGAATGCATGAATCCAAGGGAGGAAATAACAATGAACAGCTATTGGAATAAATCACTTGAAGCAGGAGAAAAATGGTCCGGGGTTATAAAAAAAGGAAGCCTGCTGCGCTTAACTGCCTCCGGCAAAACGGCTAATGTATCCATGCTTCTATTCAACGCCCATGACCGGACGGAACGCTACAATATGCCGGATACGCTAAAAGCCCAGCATACATCGCATTTAACGAAAGGGCATGTATTAATGAGCGACAACGGCAAAGCGATGGCCGGGATTATAGAAGATGACACCGGATGGCATGATCCTTTTGGCGGTTTTTCCAAAACCGGCTGGACAGATGCCCAATTTGGGAAAACAACCTATCAATCTGAACGGAACGAACGCTATCGCAGCGGTGAAGAGAATTTTTTCAATGGAGCTGTTCCGAAAATGGACTGACGATGCGGGATACCGTCCCCGTCTTGAACGTATTTTCAAAAGTAGCCGTGCAGGACGGAGGCGAAATGGTATTTCATGAAGACAATGCCCAGGAAGGTCAGGCCATTACCTTCCGTACCGAAATGGACCTGCTTATCGTCTTATCCAATACGCCCCATCCGCTTGATACATCCACCGTCTATCCTTCAGTTCCTGTAAAGCTTGAAGCAGGAGCTTCTGAGCCGGTAGGCAAAGATGATATTTGTTTGAATTTATGCAGGGAAAACCGCCGTGCCTTTGAAAACACGTGGGAAGCCAATCTTCTTGCTGAAGGATTTACTGCTGCTGTTCCCGCTGAATAAATTGGAAAATTCAATTATCTTGAAAGGATGATCAAGAGTGACACAAGCAAAAGAAATTACAACGAGCCCCCGAAAAATAGAAGACGCCGTTTACACCCGCACGATTCCAGCCGGTAAAGGCTGGATGCACGACCTCGAGCCCGGACAGGTTTTCAGAATAACCGACCTCGAAGGCAATCAGGCGGCTGATACCCTTTTTTACGATGCTTTGAATCCGGAAGACAGCTACAGCGCGATTGAAACGGTCACCGCTCAGAAAAATATCTACCTTACTACCGGTTCGGTACTGCGGGCAAAATCAGGCAGGCCGCTCCTGACAATTACCGCCGATTCGGTCGGAAGACATGACACCGTAGGTGGTGCCTGCTCTGCGGAAAGCAACACGGTCCGCTACGCCCACGAGAAAAAAGCGATGCATAACTGCCGCGATACGTTTATGTATGAATTATCGAAGCGGGGAGCCAAATTTTCCAAACAAGACCTGGCTCCTAATATTAATTTTTTTATGAATGTTCCTATTACGCCGGAAGGCGGGCTCACTTTTGAAGATGGCGTCTCCGCCCCCGGCTATTATGTAGAAATGCAGGCAGAAACAAACACTACTGTATTAATCAGCAACTGCCCTCAGCTAAATAATCCTTGTAACGATTACAATCCTACACCGATTGAAGTCACGATCTGGAATAACTAATTCATTTAATAGAAGAAAGGAGAATGCTCTATGTTTAAAAAGGTACTTATTGCCAACCGTGGTGCAATTGCGGTGCGTATTGAGCGAACACTAAAAAAGATGGGTATTCCCTCTGTTGCTATTTACACAAAAGCCGACCAGGACAGTCTGCACGTAGACCAGGCAGATGAAGCGGTTCTTATCGGGGAAGGAAATGCCCAGGAGAGCTACCTGCATCCGGAAACCATTCTTCAGGCTGCTCTTGATACCGGTGCCGATGCCATTCACCCGGGCTACGGCTTTTTAAGCGAAAATGCCCAGTTTGCCCGGACCTGCCAGGAAAAAGAAATTACGTTCATCGGCCCAACTCCTGAACAGATGGAGCTGTTTGGCTTAAAGCATTCTGCCAGAGAAGCGGCTGCCAACGCCGATGTACCTCTTCTTCCCGGAACGAACCTGCTTGAGCATGCAGAAGAAGCGGCAGCTGCTGCAGCTGACATTGGCTATCCTGTTATGCTGAAAAGCACCGCCGGCGGAGGCGGTATTGGTATGAGAATCTGCCAGGACAAAGACAGCCTGCTTTCTTCTTTTGACGCCGTAACCCATCTGGCTGAGAACAACTTTAACGACGGCGGCCTGTTTCTGGAAAAGTACATTTCCTCTGCCCGCCACATTGAAGTGCAGATTTTCGGAAGCTGGAAAGGAGATGTCGTTTCTCTTGGAGAAAGAGACTGCTCCATTCAGCGCAGAAATCAAAAAGTGGTCGAAGAATCACCCGCTCCCCTGCTTTCAGAAAAGGTTAGAAAAGAAATGGCAGCTTCGGCTGAACGTCTTGCATCTGCTACCGGCTACCAGAATGCCGGTACCGTGGAATTTCTGTATGATCCTGATTCGGAAGCATTTTATTTTCTTGAAATGAATACCAGACTACAGGTAGAACATGGCGTAACAGAGGAAGTAACCGGTGTTGACTTAGTGGAATGGATGATTCTTGAAGCCGCCCGCGAACTTCCTGCCTTCCCTCCTATTACCATTCAGGGTCACAGCATTCAGGCACGTGTCTATGCCGAAGACAGCTTTCATGATTTCCGGCCGAGCGTCGGCCAGATAGACCGGGTCGAGCTTTCGTCCCTGGCCCGAAACGAATCCTGGGTACGCGACGGCCTTCAGGTCACTACGTTGTATGACCCGATGCTTGCCAAAGTCATCGTTCATTCCAAAGATCGTAACAGCGCGATAGAACAGCTGAGTGCGGCGCTGACTGAAACAAAAATGTACGGAGTGACGACCAATCTTCTCTATATAAAAAGTCTTCTTCAGGAGCCTGCTTTTCAAAAAGGAGAAGTACACACCCAGCTTTTAAACAGCTTTTCTCCTTCTGAAATGGCTCTCGAAGTAATAGACGGCGGTATCCAGACGACGGTCCAGGACTGGCCGGGCCGCGTCGGCCACTGGGATGTAGGAGTCCCTCCCTGCGGCCCGATGGACCCTCTCTCCTTCCGCATCGGCAACCAGCTGCTGCACAATGACGAAAAAGCGAGCGGTCTGGAGCTTACATTACAGGGCGGATCGTACCGCTTTCGTGAAGCAATGTGGTTTTGTATAACAGGTGCTGATATGCAGCCGGCACTTGATGGAAAAGAGATCAGCCTATACCATCCCATCCTCGCTGAAAAGGGGCAGGTTCTTTCCTTCGACCAGGCTGAGTCAGGTATGCGGACATACCTGCTTATCTCAGGCGGATTTGATATGCCGCAGACGCTGAACAGTGCTTCTACGTTTACTCTCGGCGGATTTGGCGGCCATGGCGGCAGAGCCCTTCGTGCAGGAGACGTGCTGCGTGTACATGGAAATACTCTTCCTGCTGTCAGTGAACCTTTAGCAGCCGCAGAAAAACCAGCTATTCAAAAAGAGTGGACGATCGGTGTCGTTCCCGGACCACACTGCACGGAGGAATTTCTGCTTCCGGCTTACCTCCAGCAGCTTGAAGAAACCGAGTGGGAGGTTCACTTTAACAGCTCCAGAACAGGTGTCCGACTGATCGGCCCTGCCCCATTATGGGCAAGAGAAGACGGAGGCGAAGCGGGTCTGCACCCTTCCAATATTCATGATAATGCCTACGCGGTAGGAACCCTTGATCTAACAGGCGACATGCCTATTCTCCTCGGTCCGGATGGTCCAAGCCTCGGCGGATTTGTCTGTCCCGTTACAACAGCATCGGCAGAATTCTGGAAAATCGGCCAGCTTCATGCCGGAGATACGATCCGTTTTCAACTGTTAACGTTATCCCAGGCAGAAACACTCCGCCTGGAGCAGGAAGCCTACCTGAATGCGCTTCAGGAGAGTGCTTCCTATGATATACCTGAACTCTCTTTTGAAAAAAATGCATTCGATCCCAGCTACCCTATTCTTGCCCGTGAAACGGAAGACAGACGCTTTCCGATAACGGTCCGCTGCAGCGGAGATGAAAATGTTCTTGTTGAATACGGAGAAATGGAGCTCGATCTGCTGCTTCGTTTTCAAGTGCAGGTGCTGATGGAGGCAATCCGCCTGGAGGATGATTTTCCTATTATGGATTTGACGCCGGGAATCCGTTCCCTTCAGATCCGTATCAACCCATTGGAAAATAGCGTTCAGCAGGTTTGCAAAAAAGTGCTGGAGCTCGATAAACAGCTTCCTGCTTTAGAGGATATTACTATTCCATCGCGGATTGTGAAGCTTCCACTTTCCTGGGATGATCCATCCACCCAGCTTGCCACGGAACGCTATCAAAAGAACGTCCGGCCTGATGCACCGTGGTGCCCTGATAACCTTGAGTTCATCCGTCGGATCAACGGTCTTGACAGCATTAACAATGTAAAAGATGTCGTGTTTGATGCGAACTATCTCGTGATGGGTCTGGGAGACGTTTATCTCGGAGCTCCAGTCGCTACGCCAACCGATCCAAGGCACCGGCTCGTAACAACCAAATACAATCCGGCACGGACGTGGACGCCTGAGAATGCTGTAGGAATCGGCGGTGCTTATATGTGCGTCTATGGAATGGAAGGTCCGGGCGGCTATCAGTTTGTCGGCCGAACCATTCAAATGTGGAACAAATTCCGGGAAACCAAAAGCTTTGAACCCGGCAAGCCATGGCTGCTCCGCTTTTTTGACCAAATTCAATATTATCCCGTCAGCGCCGATGAACTGCTCGAGCTTCGGGAAGATTTCCTGCGCGGCCGCTTTGAAGCAGATATTACCGAAACGACGTTTTCCCTTAAAGACTATATAGAAGATCTCCAGGCAGTAGAATCCGGTGCCGCCCAGTTTAAACAGCATCAGCAGAAAGCATTCCAGGAAGAACGACAGCGCTGGAAAGAACAAGGCCTGGCAGAATATGTGTCTGAGCAGGATGTAAAGAACGAGCAGCCCGCCGAAGGACTGCCGGAAGGAACTTCTCCTGTCACCTGCTCTATTCCCGGCAGCGTGTGGAAAGTTTTAGTAGAAAACGGATCAGAAGTAAAACAGGGAGAAACGCTTATTATAGAAGAAAGTATGAAAATGGAATTTATTATTGAAGCTCCTTGCGATGGGTATGTGACCGGCCTGTCGATTAAACCGGGAGATGAAGTGCACCCCGGACAGACTATTTTAGGAATTACCGAAAAAAAGGAGGTTTCTGTTTAATGCATGCTTATCCTTCCATTGCTGCTTTAAGAAAAGCTTATACGTCCGGCCGGCTGACTCCAGAAGCTCTCATTGAACAGCTTACAGCTCAGGCTGCAGAGGAGGAATCCTATAATATATGGATTACCCCTCCTTCTCTTTCCTTTATTCAGCCTTACTTGGACAGGCTCAAAGACCTGCCGATAGAGAATGCCCCACTATGGGGAATTCCCTTTGCTTTAAAAGACAATATAGATCTAGCCGGTGTTCCAACAACCGCCGGATGCGAAGCATACAGCTACATTCCCGAAGAACACGCAGCTGCCGCCGCCCGTTTAATCGAAGCAGGTGCTGTCCCTATTGGAAAAACGAACCTGGATCAGTTTGCCACAGGACTGGTCGGTACAAGAAGCCCTTATGGGGAGACAAAAAATGCCTGGAATGCTGATTTAATAAGCGGGGGATCGAGTTCCGGCTCGGCAGTCTCTGTCGCGAAAGGACAGGCTCTCTTTTCTTTAGGAACAGATACCGCGGGCTCCGGCCGGGTGCCTGCTGCATTGAACAATTTAGTGGGGTGGAAATCCAGTCTGGGTGCCTGGCCTGTCAGCGGCATCGTTCCTGCCTGCGCAAGCATCGACTGTTTAACAGTCTTCACAAATACTGTGGAAGACGCCTCTCTTGTGGATTCAGTCATTAGAGGGTTTGATCAAGCAGATCCATGGTCGCGGGAAACCCCTGCTTTATCCGAAACAAAGCCGCAGTCTTATCTGCTGCCGGATAAAGAACCAGCGTTTTTCGGCCCATTTGCCGAAGCTTACCGCCAGGCATGGAAACAGACTGTGGCCGCGCTGGAACAATCCGGTCTCCCCATTAAGTATGTATCTACAGCGTTTATGGAAGAAGCGGCCTCTGTTTTGTATGACGGTCCGCTCGTAGCAGAACGCTGGGCAGAACTGGGAGGATTTGCAGACGCTCATCCAGGGGCTCTTCTGCCTGTCACCGAAAAAGTACTCCGTTCCGGCACAAATCCTGACTACACTGCCGCTGCACTGTTTCAAGCCAGGCATAAGCTTAAGGCCTATACGAGAAAAGCGGAGGCTCTGCTTCAAAACAGTGTACTTATCATGCCTACCGCCGGCGGAACCTGGAGTCGAAACGAGGTAAGGGAAAATCCTATTCAGACGAACAGTGACATGGGACGTTACACCAACCACTGCAACCTTCTTGAATTATGTGCCGTTTCCCTTCCCCAGTCGTTTGCCGATCATAACCTTCCATTCGGTATCACGTTATTTGCCAGCCAGGATAATGACTCGCTTTTGGTTGGAGCTTCGACAGAAATACAGCGCTGCAGCAGTCGAAAAGAAGTAACGATTGCGGTCTGCGGTCTTCATATGAGAGGGTTTGCGCTTGAAAAGCAAATGATTGCCCACGAAGCGTATTTTGTAAAAGAGACAATGTCTGCTTCCAGCTATAAACTGGTCGAAATACCGGGAACTCCCGCTAAACCCGGTATGATTCGTTCTGAAAAGGAAGGCGTCCCTATTGCGCTCGAGCTTTGGAGTATGCCGCTCGATCAGCTCGGCTCATTTACGTCAGGCATTCCTTCTCCGCTAGGAATCGGCAAGGTCGAATTGGAAGACGGAACATTCACTCCCGGCTTTATCTGCGAGGCAGAGGCTGCTGAGTATGGAAAAGACATCACCTCATTCGGCGGCTGGAAAGCCTACCAGCACAGCTTAATATCTCTTTAAAGACCTGCCGGTTTGTTTCACGTGAAACAAACCGGCAGGCTTTTTTCAGGTTTGACAAAAATCGTACGTTTTCTGTAAAGCGTTGTGTATTCCATAAGGAACTGTTTTAATATGTATTATATATACATATTAAAAGGAGGCAATTTATGACGACTCAGCGAGCACTTTCCGAACGCACCATTGATATTGTAAAAAGCACCTCCCCGGTTTTAGCAGTACATGGAGAAGCCATCACTACAAAGTTTTACCAAATGCTGTTCGAAGCCCATCCGGAACTGCTGAACATGTTTAATCATACAAATCAGGCAACTGGTGCTCAGCCAAAAGCATTGGCACAGGCCCTTTATGCCGCAGCCTCTTATGTAGACAAACTTGAAGTACTCGAATCATTTGTAGAAAAAACCGCACAAAAACATGCAAGTGTGGGAGTAAAAGCAGAACACTATCCCATTGTCGGACACTACTTAATCAAAGCGATGGAAGACGTACTTCAGGAAAATGCCACTCCGGATATTTTAGAGGCATGGACTGAAACCTATGGTGTCATCGCTGATATTTTTATTCAGGCCGAACAGAAATTATACGAAACAAAAGACGAAGCACCGAAAGAATGGACAGGTTATAAAGACTTTAAAATAGTTGATATTGTACAGGAAAGCCCAAGCATGAAATCGTTCTATCTTCAGTCTGCCGATGACTCCCCTCTGCCTTCTTTTCTTCCCGGACAGTACGTAAGCCTGCGTTGTTCCATACCAGGAGAAGAATACACCCATGTGCGCTCCTACAGCCTGTCTGATGCTCCTGAAACCGGCTGCTATAGAATTACGGTCAAGCATGAAGAAAATGGGATCGTTTCCTCTTATCTGCATAAACAATCAGTGCCCGGACAGCATATTGAACTGTCTGCTCCATACGGTTCTTTTACACTTCAAACAGATGATCGTAAACCTATTGCCTTTATCAGCGCAGGTTCCGGCCTGACGCCGCTTGTCAGCATGATAAAGTCTATGCCTGATTCCTACGGAGCGCCTGTTACGTTTATTTACGCTGCCAAAAATCATCATCATCATCCTTTGCAGCAGGAAATCAGCGGTGCCCTCCAAAAGCTTCCCATTTCTCAGGCACTGACTTTGTATACAGCCCCCGAAGCAGAATATCTATCTTCTGCTCATTTCGGTACAGAAACGACGCTTACCAGGGAAGCACTTCAATCCGCCCTGCCACAGGAAGATACCCGCTGCTATGTTTGTGGTCCGCCTGCTTTTGTAGAAGCGGCTGTTTTCCATCTTCATGAAATTGGCCGGCATGACATTTCCACCGAAAACTTTGTGCCTGCTTCTTAGTTTTTAAAGATGAAAATAGAAGAAGCCGTTCCCTTTAAAGAGGGAGCGGCTTCGTTTTTATTTTGTGAATGTGTTTTCCAGCGTGCCAATTTCATCAATCGTGCATTCCACTTTGTCGCCTTTTTTTACAAATTCTGCGCCAAGCGGGCTTCCTGTTAAGATTACGTCACCCGGCTCAAGCGTCATTACTTTGGAAAGATAGGACACCATCCGCTTCAGGGAAACGATCATCAGGTCGGATTTACTGTTCTGCTTCTCATCTCCATTTACAAATGCTTTTACGTACACATTAAGCGGATCTAAGTCGGTCTGAATCGCCGGGCCAAGCGGCGTGAACGTATCAAATGATTTACCGACGGTCCAGTGTCCGGCTTCATGGAAAAACTGCGGGGCTGTTACGTCGTTACCTACCGTGTAGCCGAGAATGCTGTCGAGCACTTCATTTTCTTCGATATTCTTCGTGCGTTTTCCAATGACTACAGCCAGCTCAGACTCAAACTTAATCTCGTCCACCCCTTCCGGAATGCGGACTTCTGCTCCTGAACCAAC
Organism: Sinobaca sp. H24; assembly: GCF_023845525.1. Lineage (NCBI taxonomy): Bacteria > Bacillati > Bacillota > Bacilli > Caryophanales > Sporolactobacillaceae > Sinobaca > Sinobaca sp. H24. The sequence goes on along the minus strand of NZ_JALBWT010000007.1, from coordinate 180,382 downwards.
CAATGAAGACGCAGGCTTATAAAAGAAGACCGGAATCTCCGGCTGTGTATCCGGCAGATCTTTTTTATCCCCTACATAATTTGCTCCGATACCGATAATTTTCTCCGGCTCGACGGGTGCAAGCAGGGTTACATCTGCGTGACCATGTGTTTCCCCGGTCGCTTCTCTTCCTGAAAACAGATCCCCTTTAAACGGCTTCAGCCCTTCTTCGGTCCATTCTCCATAATAATGATTCGACTGGTATTCATATCTGCATAGTTTCATCGTATTCTGCCTCCATTTATTAGGGTCTGTTACTGTACAGCTTTCTTTACTTCCAGGCAGCGGCCCGGCATAGGGAAAAGCTTGCCCTGATTCAATAAGTTACCCGGATTGAACACTTCCCGGATTCTCGTCTGTGCTTCAATTTCTTCATCTGAAAAGATAAAGCGCATTTCTTCAATCTTTTCAATACCTACACCATGTTCTCCAGTAATGGAGCCGCCTGCATCCGAGCAGGCTTTCAAGCAGGCTGAACCGGCATCTACCGCTTTTTGGGTTTCTCCGGGATTTCTGGAATCAAACAAAATCAGCGGATGCAGATTCCCATCTCCCGCATGAAAGATGTTGGCAATACGCAGCTCATACTTGCGGCTGATCTCATTAATCTGTTCAAGCACCTCCGGAAGACGGCTTCTTGGGATTACTCCATCCTGAACCAGATAGTCAGGAGAAATGGCTCCCATCGCCCCAAACCCGGTCTTTCGGTTAGCCCACCATCTGCCGCGCTCCGCATCATCTTCGGCTACTTTCACTTCTTTAACATGATTGTTGCGGCAGACGGCAAGGATCTCTTCGATCTGTTCATCAATACCAGCAGCAATTCCGTCTACTTCAATCAACAGCAGTGCTGCAATATCCCGGGGGTGTCCGACAGGGAAAGATCCCTCCTCCACTCCTTCTATCGCAGTTTGGTCCATCATTTCCAGCGCCGCCGGCACGATGCCTGCGGAAATAATGTCTGATACGGCGCGGCTGCCATCTTCTACCTGGTCAAAGTAAGCCAGTACCGTCTGCTTCATTTCAGGATTCTTTAAAATACGAACCGTGATTTCCGTGACGACACCAAGCGTGCCTTCCGATCCGGTAAGAAGTCCAAGCAGATCGTACCCGGGAGAGTCCGGCACGCCGTCTTCCCCGATGGAAATAATATCTCCATTGGGCATAACGACTTCAAGACCAAGAATATGGTTTGTCGTCACGCCATACTTTAAACAATGGGCCCCGCCCGCATTCTCCGCTACGTTTCCGCCGATAGTACATACATACTGGCTGGACGGATCCGGCGCGTAGTAATAGCCTTTACTGGAGATGGAGTTGGTTAAATGAAGATTTACATAGCCCGGCTGCACGACTGCCTTTCGATTTTCATAATCGACGCTCAGCAGCCCTTTCATTTTCACCAGACTGATAATCACCTCATTATTAAGCGGTGTAGCTCCCCCGCTCAGTCCTGTACCGGCACCGCGTGCCAGAAAGGGAAGATCGTTTTGGGCGCAGTATTTCACGAGCGCCGCTACTTCCCTTGTGTTTTTTGGAAACACAACCGCTTTCGGGGAATGCTGGTGAATCGTAAAGCCGTCACAGTTGTAGGAAAGCATGTCGACATCTTCAAACAGTACTTCTTTTTCTCCGACTATCTTAAAGAAGGCTTCAATATGGTGGTCCTGATTTGCACTGACTTTCTTTTTTCTTCTCATTAACTGCATGCCATTTACCCCTTTCCAGAAGTTTGTAACTGCCGCTGTTCTTCTTTTTGCTTTTTATACGCCCAGTCAAGCAGCTGAATGGTGTGGACAATGCGCTCGCTTCTGCCATATTTCTGAACGCCCATCGCCATCTGCAGCATACAGCCCGGGTTCCCCATTGAGATCATTTCCAGATTTTCCGGTATATTCTCCATTTTCCGATCCAGAACGGCATTGGCCATATCAGGATTTGTCAGGTTGTACACGCCGGCGCTGCCGCAGCAGGTATCTGCATTTGGCATATCCACAACTTCCACTCCTGGAATGTCCCGGAGAATTTGACGGGGCTCTTCTCTTACGCCCTGTCCGTGGGCAAGGTGGCAGGCATCATGGTAGGTAATTCTTGTTTTCATTTCGGTCTGCGGTTTCTCGTACCCCGTATCGTACAGGTACTTTGAAATATCCTGAATTTTTTCGGAAAACTCTTCGGCCTTCTCTTTCCATTCCGGCTCGTCTTTAAACAGCTCCGGATATTCCTGCAGCGCGCATCCGCAGCCTGCTGAATTAATGACGACTGTATCGGAATCGCTGAATGCTTCAATATTCTGTTTTGCCAGCTTGCGCCCGGAATCCCGGTCACCTGCGTGCACATGAAGCGCCCCGCAGCAGGTCTGATTTTTCGGTATGACTACTTCGCTGCCATTGTGCGTCAGAACATCGATAGTGGCGTCATTAATATCGCTGAACATCACGTCCATGATACAGCCTGTCATAAATGCCACTCTGCCTTTGACTTCTTCGCCTTTTGCCGGAATGACCGGCATGTTTTTGTATTTCTCACGAACCGGGTGGCCGACATTTGGCATGATGGCTTCCATGCCGGAAAGGTGGTCCGGCATCAGGTTCATTGCCCCTGATTTCCGGGTAAGAGACTGAAGGCCGCTGGTCTGGTAAAAACGGAGCAGGCCGCCGACTTTATTCAGGCGGTTCGTATGCGGAAACAGCTTCTCTAAAATAGTAGAGCTGAAAGCCTTCTTCCATCCGGTAAGCGGCTCTGCACGCCGGATCTGGCCGCGGGCTTCTTCAATCAGTCCGCCAACTTCGACGTCGGCCGGACAGGCCGTTACGCAGGCCCGGCAGTCCAGACAGGTAAAGACAGCGTCCGAGAACGACTGATCCATCTTAATTTCCCCTTCAGCCACAGCGTGAATTAAATGCACGCGTCCTCTTGGGGAATGCTGCTCCTGACCGGTTTCCAAATAGGTCGGACAGGCCTCGAGACACATACCGCAGTGAACACAGTCATCCCATTTGGCTGGATCCGGATGGTCTTCTGAGAAATAGTTGCTTAAGCTTTTCGTCGAACAGGCCGGCTGCTTTTCCATTGTGTAATCCTTTGCCATACTCATTTTATATCCCTCCGACAAATCGACCCGTATTCAATATTTTTTCAGGGTCTGCTTGTTTTTTTATACCGCTCAGTAAAAAGAAATAGGATGGCTGATTTCCCCACACGCTGATCTGACGGCGTACAGCAAGCGGGAGATGAGTAATCACGGCATATCCGCCAAGCTCCTCCGCCTTCGCCCGGATGCTTTTAACCGCCGTAATAACTTTGTCTTCCGGTCCTTCTATATACATTTTTGCTACACCATGTCCAAGTCCGCCGTGTCCATAAACCGCGGCTCCGCTCTCGTGATGAAGCCGGTCGGCTTCCACCATCAAATGAAAGACATCCATATTCTTACTGCCTGTTTTCACAGAAGCTCTAATATTAGAAGACGAGGACGGATCTTTAGGTGACAGTTCAGTAAAGCGCTTCCAAAAAGAAACGGCTTCGTCTTTTTCCATAACGGTCATGTTCATTTCTGCAGGTTTATTTTCTGCCAGCCAGTTCTCCTGAAAAGCAACCGCACTTTCCACATCTTCAAAGGCAACCGCGAGCGTATAGCTCTCTATGTCAGCCAATTTTTTTGATAAAGCAGGATTCATCAGCTCCAGGGACACAGGTTCAATCGTGGAATCAAGAAAACCTACGGTAAACGGCCGGAGTTTCTCCCAATTTTCTTTTGAAAAAGACAGCAGCACAAGCTTCTCCTGCTTAGGGAGCGGACGCAGCTTCAAGGTGATTTCAGATATAACGCCAAGCGTTCCCATCGAACCTACAAACAGTTTATTCATATCGTAGCCGGCAACATTTTTTACTACTTTTCCACCGGTACGGGTAATTCTTCCATCCGGATACACAACCCGCATGCCAATAACATGGTCTCTGGCGGAGCCGTACTTTAAACGCTTCGGCCCGCTGCTGTTGCTGGCAACAATGCCCCCGATCGTTGCATACTCCGGCCATTCCGGATCAAGCGAGATCATTTGGTTATGCCCGGCAAGAAACTCCTGTATGTCTTTCATTACCGTGCCTGGTTTCACTGTCACTGTCATATCGCCGGGAACATGTTCGATAACACCGGCAAATTTTTCGAGACTAAGCAGAATATCATCGCTGTCTTTTGTACCGCCGAAACCACGCTTGGTTCCGCCGCCTATAATCGAAACGCTTTTGCCGTTTTCACTCGCATACGTCAAAATACGGGCAATCTCATCTTCTGTTTCCGGATATACCGTATGCTCCCCTCCATTTCCAAGCGCATGACCCTGCGCTGTTTTCATAATCTGCTGCGGGGATACTACTTCTTCAAGTTCCATATTAAACACTCCTTTCCTTATCTTCCCAGAGAATACTTTCCTGCATCTTTTCTTCAACAAATGATAAATGATCCACCATCGCCCTCCGCGCATTTTCTGGATCTGCCTCCTGTACGAAGCGGGCAATAGCGGCATGCTGGTCAATAATTTTTTGAGAGGAAGCCGGTTCCGCTGCTAAATACAGGTGAAAATCGATCATCGCTTTTTTCGTCGTCGATGACAGAAATTCCATCAGCTGCACAAGAATCGTATTTCCTGCGGCTTTAGCGATTGATTGATGAAAAGCGTAATCAAGCTCCCAGCTGTCCGGCCCAAGCGTCGTCTCCATCGCTTCTGCTGCCTGAACTACTGCATCAGCCTGCTCAGGTGTCCGATAGCTTGCTGCTTCTTTCACCATTTCTGTTTCCAGCATTTTTCTTACTTGAAACAGCTCCTGAATGGCCTGCTGATCAGGAAGCAGGGCTCCTGAGTGAAAAAGCTTTGCTGCATCGAAAGGAGATACAAAGGTGCCTTCTCCTTTTTTCACATAAACAAGCCCTTTTCCTTTTAACGTTGAAATCGCATCTCTTACGGCTGACCTTCCTGTTTCAAACAGATCGCACAGTTCACGGACAGACGGCAGCTTTTCATGGGCTTTGAATGTGCCGGTTTGAATCTGTGTTTCCAGTTCAGCAGCTACGTGCTCGGAAATATGAACAGCGGGAACTTTTTCCACCTCCATAATCAGTCTCCTTTCTTCGTTATCACATATCAGACAACCTGTCTTGAAAAGAAAAGCCGATCCTTGCGAAACAGGTACCGGCTTGCTGCAGTTCATGGTAAAAAAAGGACCACTAATCACGTGATCCTTTATTGTTGTTATTTTCTTCCGCTTACCAGCGCTTCTTTACTTCACGGCGTCTTCTGTGCAGAATCGGCTCCGTGTAGCCGCTTGGCTGTTCGGTTCCTTTAAACACGAGATCACGGGCAGCCTGGAAAGCAATTGACTGATCCGGATCGTCACTCATATTTCTATAATCCGCATCATCAGCATTCTGCTCGTCCACCACTTTTGCCATTCGGAGCAGCGTTTCTTCAATCTGCTCTCTTGTGCATATGCCCTGGTGAAGCCAGTTTGTCATGTGCTGGCTGGAAATACGGAGGGTGGCTCTGTCTTCCATTAAGCCGACGTTGTTAATATCAGGCACCGTAGAGCAGCCTACACCATGCTCTACCCAGCGTACAACGTATCCTAAAAGTCCCTGGGCATTGTTATCAAGTTCTTCCTGGATGTCCGTTCTGTTCCAGTCCGCCTTCTTATCAACTGGAATGGTAAGAATATTATCTTTATGATCTTCATTCCGTCCGGCCAGCTCTTCCTGCACCTCGTGAACATTCACTTCATGATAATGAAGGGCATGCAGGGTAGCAGCTGTCGGCGAAGGAACCCATGCCGTATTGGCACCCGCTTTAAGCTGTCCGCTCTTTTGTTCAAGCATCAGTGCCATCAGCGAAGGCATGGCCCACATTCCTTTTCCAATCTGGGCTCTGCCTTTGAGGCCTGCACCCAGTCCTACATCTACGTTTGATTTCTCATAGCTGCCAAGCCAGATGGATGATTTCATTTCGCTTTTACGGATCATCGGACCACATTCCATGGAGGTATGAATTTCATCGCCTGTTCTGTCAAGGAAGCCTGTATTAATGAATACGACTCTTTCTTTTACTTCTTTAATGCAGTTTTTCAAGTTGATAGTCGTGCGGCGTTCTTCATCCATGACGCCGATCTTTAACGTATTACGCTTTAATTCAAGCAGATCTTCAATACGTTCGAACAATTTGTTGGCAAATGCCACTTCTTTGGAACCATGCATTTTCGGCTTAACGATATAAATGGATCCTTCTCTTGAGTTGTGCAGTTCGCCGGTACCGAGAACGTCATGTTTGGCGGCAAGGCTTGTGATAACGCCGTCCATAATGCCTTCCGGTATTTCATTTCCGTTTTCATCCAGAATCGCATCTGTTGTCATAAGGTGGCCTACGTTTCTCATAAAGAGAAGCGCCCTGCCGTGCAGATTCATTTTTCCGCCGTCGAGGGACGTATACTCGCGGTCGGCATTCAGCTTTCTCGTCATCGTTTTGCCGCCTTTATTAAATTCAGCGGTAAGCGTACCCTTCATCAGGCCTAAAATGTTGCTGTACACGTTCGTCTTGTCTTCTGCGTCTACAGCGGCTACCGAGTCTTCGCAGTCAATGATAGTCGTTGTTGCCGATTCCAGCACAACATCCTTCACGCCGGCTCCATCGGTTTTACCGATCGGATGGCTGCGGTCAATTTGTATATCTGCATGCAGGTTATTATGCTTAAGCAGAATGGAAGACGGCTCTTCAGCAGAACCCTGATAGCCTTGAAGCTGGCTTTCATCTTCGAGAAGCACGGTATCTCCGTTTTCCAGCTTCACGTGCAGGCTTTTCCCTGAAATGCTGTACTGGACTGCATCCGCGTGGGAGGCGCCTTTAAGCGGAACGGTTTTATCAAGAAATGATTTTGCATATTCTACCACTTTGGCCCCGCGCTTTGGATTGTATTCCGAGCCGGCTTCAGCCCCGCCTTCGTCGCTGATCACATCTGTTCCGTACAGTGCGTCGTACAGGCTTCCCCAGCGGGCGTTTGCCGCATTGGCCGCATATCTCTTGTTGTCAGCCGGCACTACAAGCTGCGGTCCTGCCTGACTGGTAATTTCTTCATCTACATTGCTTGTGCTGATCTTAAAATCATCCGCTTCCGGCTCTAAGTAGCCGATGGATTCAAGAAACGATTTGTACCTTCCAAAATCCCCATGGCCATTTTCTTTATGCCAGTGGTCAATCTTTTCCTGAAGCTCATCTCTTGTTTCCAAAAGCTTTTTATTTTCCGGAATTAAATCATGAAGCAGCTCATCAAAACCTTTCCAGAATGTTTCCTGGTTCAGCCCGCTTTCGGGAAGCGCCTCATTGTTCACAAAGTCATAAAGTTCGGAAGCCACCTGGAGTCGTCCGATTTTCTGGTAATTCTGCATATATACATTCCTCCTTCAGGAATTAGTTGGATAATATATTTTATTTTCTGATTATATCCATTGTATATGAAAGCGCTATTTTATAAAAATACTTATCTGGAATACGTGTTATGCCTTTTGGCTATAGAAAAGAAATGAATACACGTTATAATAGAAAGAAAGCGATTTCTAAAAGGAGAGAACACCATGGATATCCAACATTTGAAATATTTCTCGGAGGTAGCCAGACAGCTCAATTTCACAAAAGCATCCGCTGCCCTCCATATCTCCCAGCCTTCTTTAAGCAAAGCCATTAAGCATATTGAAGAAGAAATCGGCGTTCCATTATTTTACCGTTATTCCAAAAAGCTCGAACTAACCGATGCCGGAAAGGCAGTACTCGTAAATGCCAAGAAAGTGCTGGAATCATTTGATAATATGAATGAAGAATTAAGCGACATTATTGAATTAAAAAAAGGCGAAATCCGCATCGGGATTCCACCTATTATCGGAGCTGCTTTCTTTTCACAGCTCGTCAGCCGCTACAAAGAAGCCCATCCATCTATTGAGCTGCTTTTAACCGAAGTCGGCACAAAATCCATCAAGCAGGGAGTAGATGAAGGGACACTTGATATCGGCCTCATCTGCAATCTCCCGGTTGAACAGCAGAATTTTGAAATGGAAAAACTTCTTAAAGATCCATTGATGCTGATTGTTCCTTCCGGTCATAAATTTGACGGCCGGTCGTCTGTTGCTGTAGATGAACTGGCAGAAGAACGTTTCATCCTGTACCGGAACGACTTCTCTTTGTACGATCGGATTATAGAAGAGTGTGAACAGCACAGCTTTTCTCCCAATATTGTCTGTGAGAGCTCACAGAAGGATTTTATGGTGGACATGGTGGAAGCCACACTCGGTGTAGCGCTTCTTCCAAGCAGGATCTGCCGGGATATCCATCAAAAGCAGATTACCGCGATTCCTCTTCATGACTCCAGCCTTCACCTCGAACTCGGCATGATCTGGAAACGCGACAAGTACCTGGCATTTGCCGTAAGGGAGTTTATTTCCATGTCGCAGGAGCACCTGCTTCACTCCACTTGACCGATCAGCCAGTCCTCCATAATTTCCACTGTCCGTCTCGTCTGTTCTGCTGAGGAAATAGCAGCCTCCCCATCACCATCCTGCGGTCCATAGCTTCCAAATCCGGCGTGATTCCCGCCGGTAAGGTCTGCAGATTCTGTTTCATCCGGCAGGTAGGCTTCTGCTTCATTATAGCTATCCTGATTCAGTACGCCGTCCCGTCCTGCTGTAATACTTAATACAGGAAGATCGGTTTGATCAAGCCTTCCGCCTTCGTCCGGATAGGACGCAAGAAAAAAGACTCCCTGCACCGCTTGTGCATTTTCGGCTGCATACCTTGATGCCATAGACCCTCCAAGAGAGTGACCGCCGATCACAAATTCTTTATCCGGGTTTTCCTCCAGAATTTTTTCTGCCCTGTCTGGTGCAAGCACGGCCAGATTTACAGGCATTTTTACGATATAGGTCGTAAAACCTTTTTCCGCCAGTCCCTGTGCCAATGGAGCATAAGCCTGCTCCTCCACAAGCCCTCCCGGGTAAAAAATAACGGAGGGTCCCTGCTCCTCCTGTCCGGACTGAAACGCAAGCCAGTTATCTTCTTCCACGGCGCCGCTTTCCGTCATGCTGTTCCTAGCTTCCGCATCTGGCGGGTAGGGCCGCAGGTATATAAATAGTGCCAGGGCGGCAGCTGCAAATATAACAGCTGCTGCAATAAGCAGCCGCTTTCGTGAAAATAGTTTTTTATTCATATCACTGTCTTCTTTTCTGTTGTTTTTTATTTGCTTTTTTATCTTTCTGCTTAAACCATCGGACCGCAAAGTCTACGGAGTCTTCCATTTTAAAAAGACGGATATGGGCAGAACCGATTTTCCCGAACCCAACGTCCTCCTCTTTTTCAAAAGCTGCCCCCAGTTCTTCAAACAGCTCTTCCCTGAATTCCAGATCTTCCCGGGCCTTCCAGATCGTTTCTCCATTTTCAATGATCGGGTGGCTCGTATTTATCTTATCCTGGTAGGTAATCCGGTACTCAGCCAGATGAAAACTGGTATTGCTGTCAAATTCAACTCCCAATAGAAGCACGTACGCACCTGATTTGTATAATTTACCGAGAGGACTGCTTTCTCCAAGGGCGAAATCATACGGGTGGTCCTCCATGAAAAAATCTTTATTTTTTCCCCAGGCAGCAAAAGAAACGGCCGGATGGCTGCTTCTTCTAACACTTTGAAACGTACGGAAGGTTTCTGGAATTATCCCCATGCCGGATGAAGGGGAATAGTCCGGATGATATCCCGGCATATCCGCCTTCAGGCGGGCATGCCACTCTTCAGGTACCGGGGGGTCATTCCATTCATACGGATCAGAGAGCATCGGCGTCTGAGTCGGCATTACAAGGGTGCCTTCTTCCGTTACGGCCTCCATCAAAGCCAGTATGACATTCACTGCGCCCCCGCTCACCCATCCAATCGAAGAAAGGGAGGAGTGGACGATAAGCGTCATTCCTTTTTCTATTCCAATCGACCGCATATCTTCTATAAGAGTTTCTCTTGTCTGGAGCTTTTTTTTCGTATCTATCTTTTCAGTCATTGTGAACCTCCGGTGGTTGTGGTATTTTTAATGCTGTGTGTCTTTTATTTTACCGTGGGAAAGACAAGAAAGTATAGATATTAACAAAATGGAGGTTCTTTTTATGATTTATCAACTAAAACTGCAAATAAAGCAGAGCAAACCTCCTGTCTGGAGGCGTGTTCAGCTCGACAGCCAAACATCCCTTGCCGATGTTCATTCTGTAATAGCCACCAGCTTTCTGCTTGAAGAGAAAGCGTCTTATACTTTTTCCATAAATAATACTTCACTTGATTCCAACACTTCCCTGGATTCTGTCTTAAAAGAAGAAAAAGACCAGGCTGCTTATGACTCAGAGGCGGACAGTGAAGCAGGCTATATCGTTCAGCTTGAAAAAAAGACAGAAGAGGATCCGAAAAAAACATACCCGCTCTGCATAAAGGTAACGAAACCTTTGGCCCAGCATGGCGAAGATTTTAATGAAACACAAGAAAAACACCGTTTGAATGAAGCGTTCGCTTCCCTGCAGCAAGGAGAAAGCAGCGAAGACAGCCGTTCCCATGATAACAGCATTACCGTACCCGGCATTCCAGCTTCTGAACAGGCCAGTGCCTCCGAATGGAAAACCCTGTTTGAAAAAGCAAAAACATTTTATCACCAGGCACCGTGGGAACGGATCGAAGACCAGGAAATTTTCATTGTCCGGGATGAACAGACAGATGAGACAGATGAGACAGATGAAACAGCTTATTGCAGTATTTTAAAAGGTAATACAAGCGTACACGGCATTGCCGTATACCATGGAGAAGAAGGAAAAGACGCGCTTTACAGCCTTCTTCACGGCAATAATTACCAGGCTCTTCACCAAAAGTGCATCATATTAACATTTGACAGCCGCGAGGATCTTGAAACAGAAGATGCCCGTATTATCGATGAATCCGGTGCTTCCTTCGGAGAAGGACAGGAATGGCCTGTTATCCGCAGTATGCTGCCCGGGTATTATCCGTGGTTTTTAACGTCTTCGGAGACGATATTCATGACAAAAGTTCTCGAGCAGGCCGCTGTAGTAGACGAGCATGTTCGAAACGACAGCAGCTTTCTGGAAGAAACACCTAAAAAACAGCGCCGCGCCCGTCTTTATACAAACGGAGCATGGATTGACACAGAACTTCCCTTTACATCATCAGACGAACCTCTCCGCTATACCGGCGGCTTAAAAGTAGACCAGTGGACGATGACCCGCCTGCAGCAGCAGCCGCAGATTAAGACAAAGCTTGCGCTTGGCGTATTCACGCTTCCAAATGCTCTTCAAAGCGAAGAAGAAGAACGTCCCCTTCTCGTAGAGAGCTCCATATGGTTTAACGCAGACAATGAAAAAATGATCGATCATAAAGAATTTCCTTTCTTAAAAAGAGCTGCGTACCTGCAGAACAAATTAGTAAATATTATTTTCAACCATTTAAAAGGACGCCCTTCCCAGATTTTAGCCGCCGATCCGGAAATCTGCGACATTCTGATGCCCGTTGCTAAACAGATTGGAGTAGAAGTATATTTAACATCCAAGCTGCCTCCAATGGAAAAATTAATGAAGCAGATGGCGAAATCCAAATAATAAATAAAAAAACAAGGTTCAGATTAAAAATCTGCCTTGTTTTTTTATTTATAAAGCGGGATAGTTAATATATACAAACGTTTTCCTGCGCTTTTTCTCTGTTTGTCACACTATCTTTAATAAAAAAGGAGGCGGCAGAACATGAAAGCTTTAGAAGGAAAAACTGCCCTTGTGGCCGGCGCTACGAGGGGAGCCGGCCGGGGTATTGCAGTGATGCTTGGAGAAGCCGGAGCCACAGTCTACTGCACCGGAAGAAGCACCCGCGGCGCTCCATCAGACTTAAACAGGCCGGAAACCATTGAGGACACAGCGGAAATGGTCACGGCTTACGGCGGCCGGGGTATCCCTGTACAAACGGACCATACGGTTATTTCTGAAGTAGAATCTTTATTTGCACGCATTGACCGCGAACAGCAGGGCCGGCTTGATTTGGTTGTTAACGACATCTGGGGCGGCGAAAAATGGACGGAATGGAACACACCTTTTTGGAAGCACAGCCTGTCCAATGGCCTGATGATGCAGGAACGGGCGGTTCACAGTCATATGATTACCAGCTACCATGCAGCCGGGATGATGGTCAAAAACCGCAGCGGCCTGATCGTAGAAATTACGGACGGCACCGATTACAGCTACCGCGGTAATCTTTATTATACGCTTGCCAAATCTTCCGTTATTAATCTCGTTACTTCCATGTCCGAAGAGCTGAGTCCTTATAATATATCCGCCGTTTCTCTCACTCCCGGCTTTCTGCGTTCCGAAGAAATGCTGGATCACTTTGGCGTGAGTGAGAGCAATTGGCAGGATGCAGCCGCTAAGGATTCGCATTTTGCGCAGTCAGAGACACCGTTTTTTATCGGGCGTGCGGTAGCTTCGCTCGCCGCAGATCCAAAAGCTTTTTCAAAAACCGGCCGCTCTCTTTCGAGCTGGGGTCTCTCTGAAGAGTATGGATTTAAAGACATTGATGGAAGAAAGCCGCACTGGGGCAACTACTATAAAACCATCAAGCATATGTATTAACCCCCTGTTGAGGGGGCGGGGAATTATTCTGCTTCCCCAACGATGGTAAAGCGCTCATTGACATGCTGTGGATTTTCTATTTCATCCAGCACAGCGACGGCATAGTCGGGATAGCTGATATAGCTGTCCCCTTTTTTGTTCATCATGAGGTGATCTTTTCCGGTTTCATAAGAACCTGTTTTTGGTCCGTCCGGGTCAAACATGGCTGCCGGACTCAGAAAAGTCCAGGTAATGCCTTCTGCCTGTTCAAGCTGAGTTAACAGTTTGGCCATACCGCCTGCCATCGGTTTATAGGCATCCGGAAATTCCGGTGTATCAATCAACCGGGTCGTTTTATCTTCGTCCACAAACAAGCTTGCCGCTCCGCCTACCACGATCATTTTGGTATCTACTTTTTGCAGCGCCGGTATAAGAACATGTCCCGCCTGAACGTAAGGCTCTCCTTCAAAGGAACCAAACGCATTGACTATTACTTCATAAGGGGCCAGGTCTTCTGCGTTTATATCAAAAATATCTTTCTCCACTACTGATACTTCCGGCGTATCAACTTTAGATGAGTTCCGGACAATTGCCGTAACTTTATGTCCTCTGTTCAACGCCTCTTGTGTGATTAATTTCCCTGCTTTACCTGTTGCTCCTATAATTCCAATATTCATCTGTCATCCTCCTATTTGTAACTAGTATTGTTACATTGATGGTCTGAAAAAATCTCTTTCTTAAGAAAAGAGATCGTTCATAATATTCTTCAGTGAGATGCCGGCCAGTTCCTGCTCCATTGCATGCCGGGCGCTTCCGAAAGCTGTATCAAGAGCCCCTTGAATATTCTGTCCCACCGGACAGCGCGGATTGGGACTCGGATGTACCCCAAACAATGCTTCCTCTTCTTTTTGTACAGCCTGATAAATATCCAAAAGCGTGATAGCTTCCGGCTGTGCAGCCAGAGCGAAGCCGCGGATACCTGCCTGGGACTCAAGAAGTCCTGCTTTTTTCAGCATACTTCCAATCCTTCGAATAACAACAGGGTTCGTATTCACGCTTCCAGCAATATATTCAGATGTGAGCTTTTCCCTTGGCACCGAAGCAGACAAAGCTAAAATATGGACCGCTACTGAAAATCGAGTATTAATCATTGCTTCACCACCATTGTAACTATCTTAGTTACATTACAGCCATTTGTCAACTGTCTTTATTCAGTATTTTCCCCATAAAAAAAAGCGCCGTGCAGGCGCTTTTTCTTCTGTTCTTAGCGTGTATTCATTTCACTTGGCTGAGGTCCTTTTCTTTCGCCCCGGTCCAATTCGTTTATTTTCTGCATCTCTTCTGAAGACAATTCAAAGTCAAACACATCGAAGTTTTCTTCAATACGGGACGGAGTAACCGATTTAGGAATAACGATAGTATTATTTTGAAGGTGCCAGCGCAGAACGACCTGTGCCGGAGTTTTGCTGTGTTCTTTAGCAATACTCTGAACAACCTCATCCTTTAAAACATCGCCGCCCTGCATTAATGGGCTCCATGCTTCTACAAAAATATCATGCTTCGCACAAAACTCTTTTACTTCTTTCTGAGCAAGGTATGGATGGCATTCAATTTGGTTTAGCACCGGCTTGACATTACATTCATCCAAAATACGCTGCAGGTGGTCGACATCGAAATTACAGACGCCAATGGCTTTTACCTTTCCATCGTTATACAGCTTTTCCATTGCTTTATACGTATCCACATAATCATCAAATTCCGGAGTCGGCCAGTGGATCAGATAAAGATCGACATAATCCATGCCCAGTCTTTCCAGACTTTCGTCAAAAGCACGGATAGTATTATCGTACCCTTGATCAGCATTCCATACTTTTGTTGTTATAAACAAATCTTCGCGATTAATGCCGCTGTTTTTAATTCCACGGCCTACGCCATTCTCATTTTTATAAATCATAGCAGTATCAATAGAGCGGTAGCCTGTCTGAATCGCTTTCTCTACTGCCGAGGCGGCTTCGTCGTCCTCAACCTGCCATACTCCAAATCCAAGCTGAGGCATTTTTAATTTATTGTTCAACGTTACATGCTGCATCCTATCGCTCCTTCAAATATTATTTCGAATCCAGAAATAATTATACCATTCCTTATTTAAACATGCTTCTTCTTTGATTTTCCGGAATAATTGTCCATTAAACGTTCGTTATAAAAAATTAACAAAATTGAAACATACTGATTAAAACCTTGAAGTGTAAGGGAAATGTCAATACTTTCCCAAAAAATTATTAATAGGCTGTTGTGTTTTATAAAGAACGGGTCTATACTGTCGATACGTTCGTTATAGCGTATTAAAAATAATTTTTTAAAGAACAGGAGATTGAGAATGCCCGCTTGGTTTGAAACATCTAATGAATTTATACAATGGTCGTCCCCATTTGTTTTTCTTGCTCCTTTTTTATTGTCTTTATTCTGGATAGCAGGAGCACTCGTGTTTGCATGGTACAGAGAGCGCAGAGAACCGCTTGACTTAAATGAAATCAACTGGCCTCACGTTAATATATTGGTACCCTGTTACAACGAAGAAGAAACCATAAGGGAAACAATACGCCTCCTTCATGAACTTCCTTATCCGTCTTTTGATATTATCGCGGTTAACGATGGAAGCAGTGACCATACAAGCGATGCTCTTCATGAACTTGTTGATCATTATCCAAATTTAAGAGTTATTGACTGCCTGGAAAATAAAGGAAAAGCAAATGCCCTTCACATGGCCGCTCATGCTTCTAATTCAGAATATCTTGTCTGCGTAGACAGCGATGCCATTCTTGATCCTTATGCCATTCATCACCTGATCCGGCACTTCTTCCACAGAGGAGAAAGAGTGGGCGCCGTTACGGGGAACCCGAGAATCCGTAATCGCGACACGCTTCTCAGCCGGATGCAGCTCGTAGAATACGCTTCTATCATTGGCTCTATTAAAAGAACCCAGCGCGTCATCGGAAAAATTATGACCGTTTCCGGTGTCGTTGTCGCTTTTCGTAAAAAAGCGCTGATTGACGTGAATCTCTGGGACCGCGACATGATTACAGAAGATATTGCTGTCTCCTGGAAGCTTCAGGCTAATTTCTGGGATATTCGTTTCGAGCCGCGCGCTTTATGCTGGATGCTTGTTCCGGAAACCGTTAAAGGCATCTGGAATCAGCGCGTCCGCTGGGCCCAGGGCGGACAGGAAGTAATGTTCCGGTACTGGTATCTGATGTTCAGCTGGAAAACACCGCAGGCTGTGGCCCATTTATATCGAGCAGTGCATCAGCACGCTCTGGTCTTTTGCATGGGTATCCGTCACTTTCTATTTGATTATGTTTTCAGATTCCCCGCAGGATCTATTGATCTGGCTGACGTTTACATCGTTTGCCCTTGTCCTTTTGTGCCTGATCCAGCTGTTTGTTTCGATCCGTATCGACTCGCAGTATGACCAGATTAAACGTTATTATTTCTGGGCTGCCTGGTACCCGATTTTCTACTGGTTTATCAACGCTTTTGTTGTTGTAGCCGCTATGCCTAAAACAATCAAGTCCCGTCTTAAAGGAGGATATGCTACATGGAACAGCCCAGATCGTGGCCAGCGCAAAACCGATTCATAATCAAATCCCGCCAATCCTATCTGACCACTTTTGTATCGGTTATTCTTACGCTTGTACTTTGGGCCTACAGCGCAGTGGTCGCATGGTTTTTTCTCAGCGCCGCACTGTTTATTAACGACCCCTACTCCAGTTTGTTAAAAATCACTTTTAAAATAAACAACGGAGAAATACGAACGTTTATGCTGAGTACGCTGATAGCCTTTGTCGCTATGCTCGTACTGCTTCTACTGTGGAGAAAATACAACTATCATCGTTTCGGCTCACTAAGAAGAAGAAATTATCCGCCTGATTCCACTAAGGCTGATATGGAAGAGCTCGGTCTGATGTCTAAAAAAGATATCAATAAACTCAAAAGCTCCCGCTATGTGACCTTCACGAAAAGTCCAGTAAGAGAAATCTCAAAAGACACAAAAAGTTCCGTAAGAGAAATCTCAAAAGAAAGGAAGCGGTCATGAAATTGAAAAAAGGAATGAGCATACTTCTGGTCATTGCGGTTATAGGAGGAATGGCTGCGTTCCTTATCCCTCATTACCAGGCTGAAAGCGAAAAAATTCATAAGCTTGAGGAGCCTTTGAATGATGAGGGCTGCCTCGCCCTGAACTACCACCGCGTAAAAGATGGAAGCGTCTGGAATAAAGGCGTTCAAGCAATGACCAACTCTGATGAACTGACTACGTATACTGTCTACTCCGATGATTTCGAAGATCAGCTCGATAAAATGATCGAAGAAAATGCCACCTTCGTTACTCCCGATGAACTTCGTGAATATCAGGAGCAGGGGGAATTCCCTCCTAACTGCGTCTGGATTTCTTTTGATGATGCAGATAAAACGATTGTAGATGAAGCTCTTCCTATTCTCGAAGAACGGGATATCCCCTTCACTGTATTTGTTATTTCCGGGCAGGTCGGCGAAAATGATTTCGAAAGCCAGCCACTTGCAGATTGGGGCGATTTAAGAACTCTCCGGGACAGTGGACTTGCTACGATCGGCTCGCATACGCATGATCTTCATAAGCTTGCAGAGGAAAATCAGGACAAAGCGATCTTCCTGGAAAAAGAAAATGAGGAAATGTTCGAAGAAGATCTGGCTAAAAGTGTGGAAGTGCTGGAATCCCAACTCGATATTGACGTAACCGAATTCGCTTATCCTTTTGGTGAAGGCACTGAAGACCTTGCAGACATTGCCCGAGCGCAGGGAATCGAAGGCACACACATCCTTGCTCCACGGGCCGTTATGCCCGATGAAGACCCTCACTGGACCAACCGTATTCTGTTGAGTACACCATTCTTTGAAGAAAACATTGATCCTTACCTGGAACGAAATGACCCGGAAGCTTCATAACCACAAAAAAACAAGAGAAGGCAGCTGAGCTGCTTTCTCTTGTTTCGTTTTTACCACGGAAGCCATTTTTTATAAAAAGGCTTTTTCTTTCTGCCAACGGCTTTCTCTTCATAGAAATAATCGAGGACGTCTCCATCGTCTGCTTTCCATATTCCGATGCCGCCATAGCCTCTTGCGGCGGCCGTCTTTTCAGCTCTTTCTATCGTAAGAGGGGAAGAAAAATAACAGGCAGCTTCTTCCGTTTCCCAAAAACACTCCCCGTTTTTAAATTCTTCGATAAAGGCTTTATGAAGAACAGCTTCTGCCACCGCTTCATGGGTAGTCACATACCTGCCTTGAAAAGAACCATCTTCCTGTTTTGTCCATATGCGTCCAAAAGCGTTGACGCCAACCAAAATTTTATTCCGGTCTTTTTTTCTGATGGAGCGGTCCACGCAGTCATACACCTGCTGATGAAAATGATCCGGGGCATGAGGCTGGGGAGGCTCATCGTCGACTCCCTCGGTATAGGACATAATTTTCAGGGCGTCTACGTGCTCCGCCAGAAATCTATAATCCGCCCATCCGGTCCACTCCTCTAGATCATAGGAAGTGCCGGTTGCAGCTGGAACTGTTTGATGAAGCAGCCTGCCCTTCTGGTGAAGAACGGAAGCTAATTCTTTTATAAATTCATTCATCGGCTGTCTATCACCGGGATAGACCCACTCCAGATTAATGGTGACTCCATCCCAGCCGCCCTGCTCGCATATTTCTGCAATTTGGCTGATGTAATTGGATTTGTCCTGAAGAACGCTGTGGGCAATGGCCCCATCCGGCTCATCGAGTTCAAAGCTGAAGTTGGAAAAAACAAGCAGTATATCTGCTCCGCGTTCTTTAGCCGCCTGCTTATCCTTTTCGTTAATGTCTCCCGGTTCAATATGTCCGCCGTGTTCGAAATAATACGTATCAAACGCTGCATACGAAAAGGAATGATTATAGAGCGTGGCTGTGCCGGCTGCATCGTATTCAATCGATATCTGTCTTAGAGGCGTTTCCTTCAGGTTTGATTTTTTGTCAAAGAGAAGTCCTGTATACACTTCAAGCTGCCGAAGCAGGGAAGCATTGTCAGCGTCCCCATACACCATAAACCTCGGAAGGGCATAACGGTCATGCCGGAGGCCCGGCTCTGCCGGTTCTCCTCTGAGCCGGATTCGTTCCGGATAAACACTCCATCCTGCCTGTATGTTTTCTCTTTTCAACATTTCCCGGATAACAGGGTGCACCATTGTATCCCCTTCGTCGGTTTGAGGATAATAGGCTCCAAACGGAAAACAAAATTGATCAGCCTGATGCTTTTTCTGCTGTGGTACTGCTTCCATAAAGACAAAGGGAGTTTCTCCATTTTTGACTGTTAGATATCCTGGATTTGCAGAAGGAATCCCTTTGGTTTCCAATGTCACAACGTATCGTTTTCCCTTTTGAAAAGCATACGGTTTTAATGCAGCCTCTTCCATCTCTTCTCCCCATCCAGGCACATACGATGCGGCTTCAACAGGGTCTTTTCCTTCGGCTTCTTGAATCGAAACGGTCATTCGGAATGGATACCATGATCCTCCCGCTCCTCCCCAGTGGAACTTGATGAGTTCGGCTGTAAAATCAGCCGCCGCTTCATAATAAAAGAGGTGTGTATTTTCTCTCCGGCTTCACTTGTGCCGGCTGTTTCCTGCTGGTCTGGTGTATGGTTTTCTATTTTCCCTTTATGTTCAATCCACTCTGCGCCAAGGTAGGTCTGAACGGCAGAATTCCAAAGCTGCACATCTTCTCTAATCAGACTCTTATAGACTTTACTGCTCATTGGAGAGCCTTCACCGCTGCCGAGCAGTCCTATTAATTTCACCGGCCATAGGGCGCCTGCTTCAATGTCGGCAGAGACGTCCGTACTTACAGCGGTGCTGTCCTGTTCTGCATTAAGCCGGGCATGTGCACGGAACGTACCGTTTCCCTGATTTTTAGTAATAAAGCGTACGGTCGTTTCTTTCCCCTGCTTCAATTTCATTCTTTCGGTGAAGGAAAATACTATCCATTCGTTTTCTGTCCAGTCTGCAGACAGGCTTCCACTGAAGACGGACTTCTCGTTAATTCTTATTTCCACTTCTACTTCGTGCGGGACACCGGCATGTCCGCAGGCAAAAATAGTGAGCTCCTGAACAAGAGCTGTTTTTTTCGGTTGAAAGGTGACGGACGATTCAATCGGCTGCCCGGTTTCCGGATCGGTTCCGAAAATAGGAAAAGCCAAAGAATCTTCCAGAAGTCTCCGCTCATACACTTTCGGTGATCCTTTCTTTTCCTCCCACATTACAATCCCGTCCTCTATCCAGGGCGGTGCTTCGAGAAAAGGGGCGGATGCCGTGCTTCCATCTTCCTTGTTTAAAACGTAATGATGCGCGTCATACGTATGATGGAGAAGTTCAGCCAGCCCGGTATCCACATAAGAGGCGATCTGTTTCCATGACAAATACCCATCTTCCGGAATTCGTTTTCGCTGCCTGGAGGCAATAACAGCAATGCCAAAAGGAATGGCTTCTGTTATCAGCCACTGTGCTGCGGTATCCATACTTTCCAATGCATCATCGAAATGAATAACGGCAGGAGGATTTCCAGCGGTACGTCCCTCATACCATTCCGGAAACTTCGAAGGAGAAACAAATACATATCCCTGGTTTTGAAGCATAGTTATCTGCGCTTTTATATCGTCAATATGAGAAACCAGCTCGTCCGTTTCGCTTCTTTTGTCTGTTACGCCGTGATAGCATAAAATAACCGGATATCTGCTCATGCCGGGCCCTCTTTCTTTTATATCGTATTCTTCTTTTTTACCCATACACTTACAGCTAAAAACATGAGTCCGGCCAGTACATGGGCAAGGGCCCAGATAAAATTGCCAACGATAAAATAAACCGCCGCTGCAAGACCGAGGTTCCATACCCCGAGCAGAATCCATACTAATACAAGAAACAGCTTAAACTTACTACTTTTCATATAATTTCCTCCTTTTCATCCTGGCTTCTATGACGTATTCAGGCAGAATTAATGGTAAAATAATGGTATTCATACTGAGAAAGAAGGAATACCCATGCTTCGCTTACTGCTTTTCCCTTTCTTTTCTCTTATTCTTCTGTTGTTTTTGACCGGACTATATTTATTACTTGAACCATACGAACATGCCTTTTTCACGTTTTTTACGCGAGACGTTCTTCTACTGCTCACAGGCGGGGCCCTTGTCCTGTTTTTATTTTCTATGCTTCCTGTTTTCACAACGCTTTATAGAAAGCGCAGCAGCATAAAATCCCAGCGAAAGAAGTGAAGATACATGGATTCTTTCATCATATATGTGCTGTTGGGATTTATTTATTTCCTTGCAGCTCTAGCTGTCCTTATTTTTCTTCTTGGAAGCCAGCCTGTCGCGGCCCTGGTTATTTTAGCCATCCTCGCCGTCACCGTTTACCCGGCCAAGAAAACATTGGATGGGTGGAATAGACGCTGGCTCGACAAAAAGCAGCGCTGATAAAAACAAGCAAAGCAGGATCTGTCTGCTTTGCTTGTTTTTTCATTACTGTACTCGGCTCAAGCGTCGTTTCCTCGCCAGCTTATTTCCCTGCACTGTAATAACAGTACATACAATAACCAGCACCAGACCGATCACTCCTGCCACCCACAGACCTCCGGCCGCAGCAAGAATCGTAAACATTGCCGTCATCAGTACATAAACCGCAGCAGCTCTCGGCTCCCAGTAAACGGACCGATTCAGCTTAAAGCCGGAATGGTTCCGCAGGACAAAAAACAAAAGTGCATGCATCAGGATACCGATAATAAACCAGCCTTGAAAATTAGAGAAAGGAATATCATAATACCAGCCTCCTTCATTCCAAAGCCAGTACTCCTGCAGCTTATAGTTAACCGGATCGAGAACGAAATCAATGCCGACTACAAGAATCCCCCCCAGAAAGATAAACCCCGGCGCCCTGCGCCATCTGCTTGCTGCAGGAAACAGCCAGTAAATATACTTTACAATATTATGCGACGTCGCTACAATCGCTACCCACGCGGCTCCTATGGTGAGCGGCACGCCGAGAATCATCATTCCAAAATCAGAATTATACTCATAGCTCCCAAAAAATAAGTTGTACTGGACACCAATGCCTTCAAGCGTCATCGAAAAAAAGAAAATGATCAGTGCCAGTAAAGTACCAAGCGCTGTTCCATAGGTTCTCGCCAGGTAAACAGCACCAATCAGACCGGCTCCCCATAAATAAACGGCATTAGCCCATTCCAGCCAGGAGGGTACCAGGTCAAGCAGAAGAAGGACAACTCCAATACTGTACCAGGTCAGAAAAATCGAAACAGCCAGTGATCCCAAGCAGTATTTCTCATCTAATACCCCGCTTTGACTATGTATTGTACTTTCTCTAATATACAGAAGCGTTCGTTATAAGAAAAGCAAAGCGCCGTGAATGTTTTTTGACAGAATAAAGGATCCCTGCTTTGAGGGACCCTCTTCCATTTATTTCTGCACGGCCTGTGGATGGTTTGTTGTAACAATATCAATTCTGCAGCTTTCGCGTTGGCTTCTACCTGTTCCGGATTTTTACATCCTGGAATAACTGTGGAAACAGCCGGATGTTTCAGACACCATGCCAGCGCCCACTGGGACATAGGAACGCCTTCCGGTACTTCCGTATTATATAACGTTTCTACCATTTCCAGCTTTTTGCGGGTTTCTTCTTTGTCGTGACGGTGACGAACATCATTATCTGCAAATACAGCACCGGGTTTATATTTCCCGCTTAAATAGCCGCTTGCCATTGGAACACGTGCCATGACGCCAAGATCCTGCTCTTCACAGAGAGAGAACACTTCTTCTTCCGGCGTCCGGTCCAGACGGTTGTAGACGATCTGCATGCTTTTGGCACCAATATCAGCCGCATGTTTTGTCTGGTACGTATTATCGTTTTTACTGATCGACAAGCCGATATGGCCTATTTTTCCAGCCTCTACCTGCTTATCAAGCATTGTCCAAAGCGCATCATTATCAAATTCTTCATCTGTTCCTGAATGAAACTGGTAGATATCAATATAATCAGTACGTAGAGCCCTGAGAGAATCCTCCAGCTGCTTTTGCACGTCTTCTGCTTTGTAATGACGGGTGCGCTCATACAAATCATGAAATTTGTGGCCGAACTTGGTAGCAAGCACCCAGCGGTCCCTGTTTTTTTCGATGGCTGCCCCTATGAATTCCTCGGATAAATGGTCTCCATAGCACTCCGCGGTGTCGATAAAATTAATGCCGGTTTCTTCCGCTTTGTTAAAAATGGCATCCACTTCTTTTTGTTTATAATCAATGCCCCATTCTCCGCCAAACTGCCATGTTCCCAGGCCGATAACGGATACATCTAAATTGGTTTTTCCTAATCTCCGGTACTTCATTCTATTCGCTTCCTTTCTATACTAAAGGTCTTTTCTATTATATCTTCCCACAAAAGCATTCATCCACACCTTTTCCTTCTATCTGTATTCGGCAAAACAAAAACACGCCGCTGCATCAGGGCGTGTTCTGTTCGTTAAGATAGTCCCGGAAGAATACCAGATAGTGCTTGCAGCAGGTACACCATTCCAAGAGCAGTAAGGCCAGCGATAAATCCTCCGACAGTCCATGCTTTCAGCGTTTGCGGAATTGTCAGCTTACCAAATTTATTTACAACCCAGAATCCGGAGTCATTTGGAAGAGATAGACCAACAGCACCGGCACATATAGCCAGTCCCAGCAGAACAGGAGAAGCTCCAAGCTCTCCGGCAAGCGGACCGAGAATGCTGGACGTTGTAACAAGAGCTACTGTTGCAGACCCTAGAGAGGCGCGTAAAATCTGTGAGAAAATGAAGGCCAGTATAAAAACAGGAATACTCCAGCCTTGCATGACAGCAATTAAATGATCACCAATTCCGCTTTGGTTAATAACAGCGCCAAATGCACCACCGGCTCCTGTTACAAGGATAATCAGACCTGCTGAACTGATAGCGTCTGAATAAAGAGTCTGACTGGAGGTTGAAATGTAAGGACGCAGCACTACAACAGCGACAATCACACTTATAAATAAGGCCACATTTTTGTCCCCGATAAACCCAATAATAGTAGAGAGTATTCCCTCTCCAATCCAGAACTGCGATATCGTATTAGCCAGAATTAAAAAGATCGGAAGAATAAGAAGGGCAAAGGATAAAGATGTGCTGATTTCTTTCTTTGGTTCAGCTGCTACTTTTTCTGCTATTGTTTCTTCTAAATCGACAACAGATTTTACATGCCTTCCAATAAACATGCCATACAAGTATCCACCAACGATTGTAGCCGGAACCGCGCAGATAATACCGTACAATATAAATAAACCAAGATCTGAATTAGTATTTTCTGCTACAACCAGCGGGCCGGGAGTTGGGGCAATCATACTATGGGAAACAATCAATCCAACTCCTAAAGCGGTTACAAAACTGACAATAGAAATACCTGTTTTTTTCGAAAGGCTTTTAATTAACCCGCTTAAAATAACAAATGCAGCATCAAAAAACACTGGTATAGAAACAGCGGTTCCTGTAAGAGCGAGCCCCATAGGAGATTTCTGGATGCCGAATACTTTCAGAACAGCCTGCGCTATTTTTTCAATAGCACCAGAGGCTGCCAGAAACTGTCCAAATATAACGCCCAGGCCTATTAAAATCCCGACTCCTATTAACGTTTCACCAAAACCCGTTGTTACAACTCCCGGCACGTCAGCTGCGGGAATACCTACTGCAAGAGCGGTGGCAAAAGCCACCCCTATTAATGCAATAAAAGGCTCGAGCTTGAGCTTTAAAATTAAAAAGAATAAAGCAGCCAGTGATAAGATAAATACAAGAATTAATAAATTACCAGTTAACATCCTTTTTCCTCCTTCAGCTCTGCTCGAGCATCATCACAATCTTTTTCATCGTATCTATCTCTCCAACATTTCCAGGGAAAACAATATAGGGGATATAAGGAAACAGACTTTCTTCCTTCGTCTCCCATACTGGAATTCCAGGTGCAATCTGACCTTTCACTGTAGCTTTTCTTACTCCCAGCCCTTTGGTCCCCACATCACTTGATGTAATGCCACCTTTAGCCAGAATGTAAGCCGGACTTGACGCAGCATTCCGTACAATACTTGTCAGAGCATCTGAAATCCGCACCGATTGTTTCAATTCTTCTTCTTTTCTGCCTTCTCCCATGTCGAGACGCTCGCGATTTGTGTATACAACGGTAGTAATTCCTTCTTTTAACCGTTATCTACCTGCTTTTGAACGTTTTCTACTTCTTTTTGGAAAACTTCCGGCTCTACAATTAAGTGGCTGTCAAAATGAATAAAGCGCAGATCTCCTAATTCCATTAAAGCTTCCAGCTGCTGCGTTGTTTTCTTTACATGGGAACCGATAACAATCAGTCCACCCTTTTGGCTTTCTGCTGAAAGAAGATCTTTTTTTTCAAGCAGCGCCTTTTCAGAAATATCTCCAATAATTTTTGTAAATGTGGCAGCTGTTCGATAGAGGAATTTTTTGTTTTGCCTTAAAGCCCGCATCAACGCAATCGTGAAAACCCTGACATCTGCTTCTTCTACAGCATTGACGATCACTTTATGAAAATTCTGCACCGCCAGCAGCTGTTCAGTTATAGCCTCTATCTGCAACCCTCGAAGAGAAGCAAGGCTTATATATATAGCTTTATCTTTTTTATAGCGCCCTTCCGTTTTTTCCTGCACCCATTCACCAAGATGACTCGAGGTGAAACCGAATGTCCGGTCTTCAGCAAATTCTGTCTGACCGGCAGGAATCAGCTTTTCTCCCTGTTTTACGTAATGAACATTATCGATTGTCAGCCTTCCACCCTGTTTGAAATACGGCAGGATAATTTCTCCGTCGACTTTACTGTCCGTCTGCTTTTCGAGCGTATCTTTCAGCACTTCCGTTTCCAGTGGATAATGGCCCCGCAGAGTAGAATCTCCACGGCTGATAATAAGATAGGGAACTTTCTTCTGCGCAGCGACGCGTTCAATTCTTTCGGCAATTGTTTTGTGCAGATGTTCCGTCTCTTTCGAATCTAAAGCTCGGGAATTGGTCAAAATGAAGAAAATATTTCCCGTTTCTTCAAATCCTTCTTCAATTATTTCTTCTGTCCAATCTGTATAAACCGATACCCCATGCACGGTCTGGACTCCTGTCGGATCATCATCCAGTACGATGATCTGATGGGAAAAAGATGCTCGTTCTGCTTTCCAGAGAGTATTTATTTTTTCTTCATTAATAGGTTCAAAAGAGTTCTGCACATCGTGATAGTCTAGTACTTTCATTACAGTTCCTCCTTGCGCTTTACTTCTGTATGAGCTAATTTCTCGTAATACTGTACAAGACCCCCGTGGTCGTCTGCCGCTTTCCCGTCTGCTTTCATAGCATGAAACATTTCCAGCACCTGGCTTGATAAAGGAAGCGGCGTATCCAGAGCATGTGCGGTTTCCATTACATTGGTTAAATCCTTCATGTTAATGTCAATACGCCCCCCTGCTATAAAGTCCCTATCCAGAATTTTAGGAATTTTCGCATCTAATACTGCGCTGCCTGCGAGACCTCCACGAATAGCCTGATACATTTTTTCAATATTGATACCGGCTTTTGCAGCAAGAACAAGTCCTTCTGACATCGCTGCTATGTTTACGTTTACAATAATTTGATTGGCCAGCTTTGCTGTTGTCCCGCACCCGCTGTCTCCAACAAGCGTAATCTCTTCTCCCATTCCTTCAAGCACCTCATATACTTGTTCAAAAACACTTTTTTCCCCTCCGGCCATAATAGCCAATGTGCCATCTATCGCTTTCGGTTCTCCTCCGCTTACAGGCGCATCAATCATATGTATGCTCTGCTCGCTCAGCCTTATAGACAAACTCTTGGAAACCACTGGAGAAATAGAACTCATATCTATTACTACAGAGCCTGCTTTCAGTGACTCCGCCGCCCCTTCCGGTCCAAAAAGAACACTTTCTACGTGCACCGCCTGCGGAAGCATCGTAATGACTATATCTTTCTCTGCTGCTGTTTCTTTTGGTGTGAAAGCAGCCGATGCCCCCTGCCCTGCAAGCTCCTGAACCGCTGTCGTGTTTATATCAAACACTGTAACGTTATAGCCTTTTTTCAGTAAATTTAGTGCCATAGGTTTTCCCATAATTCCCAGTCCGATAAAACCAATATTCATTTTTTTCTGCCTCCTAATAATAAAAGCGTTTTCATTCATAAAGCGATTGTACACGATTGCTTATATTTTGTATACATTTTTTTAAAATTGTATACATTTTCTGTTCTTTTCATTCTTTCATGTAAGCTCTATACTAAAAGAAAGACTTATTTATTAAGTATGTTAAGGAGGCGCGACTGAAGGATTTATTTTAAATACTTCAGGAACACAACTATGATGGCTAAACAATCTACTCAGCACGCTTATATAAAAGCTTACGAAATTATTAGAGATAGAATATTGAGCGGAGAGATAGAAGGCGGCACAAAGCTTGTAGAAGAACGGCTTGCTGATGATATTGGAGTCAGCCGTACCCCTATCCGTGAATCCATCCGCCGTCTGGAGCAGGAAGGCCTTATTTCGAAAAAGAAAGTCATTCAGCCTACAGAAAGCGATCTGCGCCATTCGTTTCAGGTTCGTATTCTTCTTGAAGGAGAAGCGGCCCGTGCCGCCGCTTCCTATATGACTGAAGAACATTTAGACGTTCTCCGCCAATGTGTAGATATTGGAAAATCAGGCTCAAAAGAAGAAGTAATGGAAGCAAACAAACAGTTTCATGATATTATTATGCAGGCCAGCCGAAACCCCGTCATGATCGGTATTATTGACCAAATGCAATCTATTATTTATCTGTTTCGAAAAACCGTAGTTTATCACCAGCGTCCTCTTCTTATCGAAGAGCACGAAAAAATATACAAAGCCATCCGGCAGCATCAGCCTGATCAAGCTGAACAGCTGATGAAAAAGCACCTGCAGGCAGATCTGGATTTTTCTCTTCATGTTTTTAGAATCAATAAAGAAACCGTCCCGACACAAGGTGTCAGGACGGTTTCTTTATTGATTCTGCATCTGATTTTGTCTGTTCCAGACGGGTCAAAATAATTCCCGGAGACACCTCCAGCTCTTCGGCCTCCTGAAAACCTTCACTTTTGTAAAGCGACAAGGCCGGTTCGTTCACGCTCCCGGTGCATACAGTTGCAAAATCCCAGGACGGTTCACGAAGTACAAATTCGACAAGCTGCCTGCCGATTCCTTTTCGGAAATAGGAAGGGGAAACCACCAGCCGGCAAAGCTCGAGCATGCCTTCTTTTAAATGATAGGAGACAAGTCCGATAACCGCTCCATCGTGTTCATATCCATAAAAAGACTCCCCGCACTTTTTGAGAGCGGACTCGTTATCGCGCATAGGAGGTATATCGTCTGTTTCCATCATATCTGCTTCAATCCGATAGGCCGTGCGCTGCAGCTCCAGAATACGCTGCGCTGTATCGGCGTCTTCCACATTTAATGGAATAATCATATATCCGTGCTCCTTATCCGTCCGCGAAGGCCTTCGCGTTAAAAAAGACCTTCTGAGTAATCATTATTTTATCATATTTCCGCTTTCTCCACATGGACCCGACCGGAAAAAAATGTCGCTCCACCTCCCATATCTGCCAGCCTGTCCGGCGTCAGGTCGTTTACACGTCTGGCGGTCCCCGGTTCATCAGCCCAAAGACCCTGCGTGACGATCACTCCGGAAAGCACAGTATCTCCGACGGAGGCAGGAAGAAGACATTCTCCCCGTGAATTATACAAACGCACCATATCTTCATTCTGGATACCTAAAGCGTTGGCATCTTCCTCATTTATAAAAGCTTTAGGCTTTTTTTCAAGCTTGGTATGCTTTGCGTTATGAGCAAACGTAGAATTCAGGAAATGATGATTGGGTGCCGGAATAAACAGAAAATCCCCTTCTTCATCGGGAAGCGGCTGATACGTCGGTACACCTGAAAATCCGGCCTTTTCCATTTTCTCTGAAAACAGCTCGATCTTTCCGCTCGGCGTAGCAAGATGTTCGAGCCAATTATCCGAACGATGGGCTTTTATATAATGATCCTGCTTCAAGCCGCCAAGTGTAACATGGTCGGCGCTTTTATTTCCAGTGTTTTTGAAAGCCTGTGCAATCATTTCTTCATCTTTCTCATACAAAGCAGGCTCATCAAATGCCATCGCTTTTGCCAGCAGGCGGAACACCTCTGCGTTATTTTTGCTTTCGCTGTACGGTTCCATGACCGGCTGCTGCATCTGGACGTAATGATGCCAGTAGGAGGTGTAGAAATCGGTACTTTCAAAGCTGGAGGCTGCAGGTAGAACAATATCTGCATAACGGGCAGTTTCTGTTGCAAACATATCGTGGACGACCAGAAACAGATCTTCCCGCGCCAATCCTTGATGAACTTTATTTGTTTCCGGCGCCACAAGCGCAGGATTACTGTTATAGACATACATGGAACGGACTGCCGGCTCTTTTTTTTGTTAACAGAGCTTCTCCGATCTGATTCATATTAATAGCACGCGTTCGTTTATCTGCCAGCAGATCCGGACGCTGCATAGCTGTTGTATTAAAAGCAAGAACGGCACTGTTGCCTTTAATGGCTCCGCCTCCCTTTTTCAGCCACTGGCCGGTAAGAGCCGGAAGACAGGCAATGGTACGTACACACATACCGCCGTTATCATGGTGCTGATGCCGTTGCCAATACGGATAAATGCAGGCTCTACTTTGCCGTACATCCGTGCCAGCTCGTATAAATCTTTTTGGCTGACCCCTGTAATAGCGGATACCACTTCAGGAGTATAGGAAGCGGCTTCCTGTTTAAGCTCGTCACGACCGATCGTATATTTTTTCATGAACGCGTGGTCTACAAGATCCTCTGCAAATAAAATATGCATCATCCCTAAAGCGAGAGCGGCATCCGTACCGGGCTTAATGGGAATAAACCAGTCGGCAAAGCGGCGCCCGTCTGATTTTTATGAACGTCGATGACTACTACTTTTGCTCCTTTTTTCCTCGCCTTCTGTGCCTGGGTAATCTGATGCATATTAGTACTAACCGCATTAATCCCCCAGAAAATAATAAGTTTCGCATCCTCGGTATCCTCAGGATCGGTCCCTATGCTCGATCCCATTGTATAGTTATAACCGACGCCTCCGGCTGTAGAACAAATCGTCCGTTCCAGACGGCTCGCCCCCATATAGTGAAAAAAGCGGTGCCCCATCCCTTCTGCGCTGAGGTTACCCATATTTCCGTAAAAAGCTGTATGGCAGAATACTCTGCGGCCCTTCCGTTTTAATGAGCTGTTTCCATCGCTGCGTTATTTCTTCTATTGCTTCGCTCCACGTAATCCGCTCGAATACACCTTCCCCTTTTTTCCCCGTCCGCCTTAATGGATGAGTCAGGCGCTTTTCATCATACAGCCGTTCTTTCATATTTCGTACTTTGTTGCATATCGCGCCCTGTGTGACAGGATGATCAGGATCTCCTTCTATTTTTTCAATGCGTCCTTCTTTTTTATGGATCAACAGACCGCACTGATCGGGGCAGTCGAGGGGACAGACAGATTTATATACGCCGTCCTGCTTTACTTTTTCCATTCTGCTTACTCCTCCTCTATTTTCAATAATACTTCTTCAAGAGATCGGACAGCGGCAGCGAGTGTATCAAGATCGTCCGCTTCCAGGGCCTGCAGTCTTGCTGCTACACTCTCATGAAACCGGCCGTGCTGCACTTCCAAAAAATGCCCTCCTGCTTCTGTGAGGTGTATATACATTACCCGTTTGTCTGTCTCATCCCTGCGCTTTTCCGCCAGCTGGTGTTCCAGAATCTTCTTTAACAGCGGCGTTATATTGGATTTTTGAATACCCATTTCCCTGGCCAGATCCGTCGGTCGTATTCTGCCTTTTTCCTGAAGCATACGCAGAATCATAAAGTGCGTACGATGCAGGCCATCACAATGAAGTGACTGCATAGGCATAAATTTTCTTTTAATCAGCGGGAATACGGCAAGCAGCCGGTCTGCTACCTGTTCTTCTTTTGTTAATGGCATGTTCGCACCTCTATTTTATCCTTCATTTCTTTTTCTGCATGGATCAATTGACTTCTTTCTGCAAAAGAGGAATAATTAGTTATGATATCATAACTAATTATAACAGAAGCGGGTGACAGAATGAATAACATTATTGAAGTTCGTGAGCTCAATAAAACATATAAAGACAAAACAGCTGTTGATTCCATTGACTTTGATGTAAAAGAAGGAGAAATTTTCGGCTTTCTTGGTCCCAACGGTGCCGGAAAAAGCACAACCATCAACATGATCTGTACAATGCTTGCCCCGACAAGCGGAAGCATTACTATAAACGGCTTTGATGGCAACAAAGACCGACGCGATGTCCGGAAAAGCATCGGGATTATTTTTCAGGAAAACACGCTTGATGAAAAGCTGACGGCAAAGGAAAACCTGATGCTTCACTGCCGGTTTTATAACGTACCCCGCAGTAAGAGAAAAGAGCGGATCCAGGAAGTTCTTATGATTGTCGACTTGGTGGAAGAAAAGGAAAACAGAGTCGAAACGTTCTCCGGGGGAATGAAAAGACGGCTCGAAATCGCCCGCGGCCTGCTCCATTATCCGAAAGTTCTTTTTCTCGATGAGCCGACGGTCGTCTTGATCCGCAGACGAGAGCACACATTTGGGAATACATTCTCCGTTTAAAAGAAAAAGAAGGTATTACGATGTTTTTAACTACCCACTACCTTGATGAAGCGGAAATCAGCGACCGGATTGCTATTATGGATCACGGGAAAATTATTGCAATGGACTCACCCGAAAATCTGAAAAATACGCTCGGCGGCGACATTATTGAGCTTTCTACGCAGGACAATGAAAAAGCGATGCTCGAAATTCAGGCAAAAGCCCCGAAGCTGAAGTAACGTCCAAAGAAGATATTATTTACCTGAAAGTAGCAAGCAGCGACGCGTTTATTTCAGAATTCATTAAAAATCTGGAAGTGCCTTTAACCCGGCTGAATATTAGAAAGCCTACCTTAAATGATGTATTTCTTTCTTTTACCGGCCGGAATATCGGCAGCACTGAACCAGAAAAACAATAGAGAGGAGACACAAAGCTATGGAAGGTATATTTGCTATTTGGATTAGAGGACATGACTCGTTTTTTCCGGGACCGTGCGCGTTTAATCGGTTCTTTTTCCATGCCGATCCTGTTTCTGCTGATTTTCGGCGGAGGCATGGGAGGTACGATGGAAAGCTTGATCGGCAGCAGCATGCCTGATGCCGGAGAGGATTTTCAATACCTGCAGTTTGTGTTTCCCGGTATGTTTCCATGACTCTCTTGATGACTTCTATTTTTCTTCATTATCCATTATTGAAGAACAAAAACTTCGGCTACATGAAGGAAATACTCGTCTCCCCGATTTCAAGGGTGAGTATTGCCGTCGGAAAAGTATTAAGTGCCTCAACAATCGCTACTTTTCAGGGGATCATGCTTTTTCTGCTTATTCCGTTTCTCGGAATTAATTACAGCCTGACCTCCCTGCTTCTGGTAGTCCCATTTATGTTTCTGCTGGCCTGTGCCCTGTCCTCCTTCGGTCTTTTGATCGCAAGCTTTCTGCGTTCTACACAGGGATTCCAGCTCATTGTCCAGATTTTGGTCATGCCGATGATTTTTCTATCGGGCGCATTATTCCCTATTAACAATATGCCCGGCTGGATGGACGTAGTCGTTAAACTCAACCCGGTTACCTATGGCGTTGACGTGATGAAGAAAATAATGATCGACGTGGAAAGCCTCTCCCCTATGATACGGGACGCCATGGGACTTAACCTTCAGCTTTTCGGCACCACGCTGACTGTTGCTATGGAAATCGCATTTATTTTCACCTTCACCGTTATTCTTATTCTATTTGCTACGCTCAGCTTCAGACGCGCCAACGCCTAAAAACGGATGCTGCTTTTTTTTGCAGCGCCATATACAACAGCGGACCTTTGCCTTTTCACAGGTAAATAAAGGTTCGCTGTTTTCTGTTTAAAAAGACTTTTTGAGAAAACCTGATCAAACAATATTTATAGTACTTATAACCTAAGTTGATTGAAGTGTTTAAAATAATGAAGTTTTGTTTATTGGGCATCAATCTCTTACATAAATATCCTTTAAAGCGTATTTAATTTCAGAAGAAATAAATTAAAGAACACAGCAAACCCTTACAGGTTATAAAGTTGAGGAAATATATACCTAAGTCACTCTTAGTGAATTATCAGCAGTTTTTTATGGACATTTTTTATAAATATATAATAAATTCCCTTTTTTGTTACATTTTGTTCACTATAGTTGTTACAATTGACGTAATACAAAAGATCAGGAAAGAAATCATCAGTAAAACTATTTCTTTTACTTTTGAAACTAAAATGATTTCTGCAAATTAATAACCAGATAATTGGTTTTATATAGATATACGAAATTAGGAGGCGCTTCACTTGAAAAAATTTGGAATTGGTTGTTTAGGACTTATCGGTATTCTCGTTATCATTGTTATTATTATCGTAGCAGTTAGTGGTGGTGATGAAGCATCTACCTCTAATGAAGATGGGGAAAGTTCCTCTGAGAATTCATCTGAAAGCAATGAAGAAGTTTATTCCATGGAGAAGAAGCCCAAGCAGGTGATGTTACATATGTTATAAATAATATGGATACAGCCAGCAGCGCAGGAGCAGAAGGCATGGAGCAAGAAGCGAACGGCATTTTTATAGTATTGGATGTTGACGTTACAAATAACGGTAGTGAAGCCATCACTATGGATTCTTCTTACCTTTCTCTATTAAGTAGTGGAAACACTTACGATGCCGATGGAGTTAATTCTGATTTATTTTTAGAACAGATTAATCCCGGCTCCTCAAACAGCGGTGAAGTTGTATTTGACGTAAATCCAGATGTAGCAGAATCAGATGATTTACAAGCTCAGCTGAATGAAGGTATGTTTGGCAGCAATTCTGCAGTTGTTAATTTAACAGAGTAACAAGGTTACTAATTGATCTATTGTAAATTTATACAAACAAAATAATATGCTTGTATTATAGTTGTGAATTTTATGTATTGGTGGCTATATTATTTATTCAAGAAAATGAAGAAGAAAAATAAACAGGGGTGACTCCAGCAGAACAGCCATAGCAGAAGATAAAGAGGCGTTTTTCCCTCTTTAGCTGAGGCATGGCCTGCGGAAAGCACCCCTGTAAAGATTTTGTATAAAAATACTTATTTTTTGTCTTTTTCAACAGCCTAAAAACGGATGCTTATCTCACATAAGCATCCGTTTTTTATTATTATGCAAAAAGTAAAATGGCGCCCTAGACAGGATTCGAACCTGTGACCTACAGCTTAGGAGGCTGTTGCTCTTCCTCTGAGCTACTAGGGCATGGGATTTGGTATTGTACAATCCTTTATGATTATGCGCTATTTTTAAAATAACTGTAAACCGAACATTTGTTCCATTTAAGAATTGATCATCCTATGGTTACCACTTTCCATTTAAAGGGTATAGTATAATATACTTTTCTATAAAGGAGCGTGACGGAATTGAACAGATCCAGGGGATACGATAGTCTAATGAACAGTACATTTTTTGTCGCTTTTGCTTCTGCTTTATTAACGAACCTTTTTCTGCATTACATTGTAGACTTAAATGTAAACTGGTTTTTTGAATACACTTGTTTTTATCTTCTTCTTTCTAGTTTTCTTTTTTGTTATCAAGTATATATACGTCACGTATTTCACAAAAGACCGAAGAAAATAAACGAAACAGCCGGCCTCTCCTTATGGAGAAGCCGGCTGTTTTTTACTTACGATACTGCTTTTCTATTTTGAATATCATTTCCCAGTCTCTTTTTATTGCTCGCAATAATGTAGATGACAAGAAGGAAAATAGCTGCTGTAATTAAAGTACCAAGATTAAAGAATCCTTTTTCTCCGATCCAGACTATCGAATATCCAATCGATCCGGCTAATAATGCATAGTAGAAGAAAGGAAGCAGCGTCTTTCGAATGATGAGTCCTTCTTTTCCTACTAATCCTACTACGGCGCAGGCTGCTACTACGTTGTGCACGCAGATCATATTACCTGCTGCACCGCCTACCGCCTGCAGTGCCACCACCCAGTTCGGGTTAACGCCAATCTGTGTTCCTACGTTGTATTGGAATAACGAGAACATCATATTACTTACTGTGTTACTTCCTGCAATAAATGCACCCAGTCCCCCTACAAATGTAGCGAATATCGGCCACAAGTCTCCTGTAAAGGAAGCTACGCTGTTTGCCAGCACTACCGGCATTTCAGCATAACCGGCCGTGCCCCCGCCGGAGTTTAGAAACACCTGCACCATCGGTACTGTGAAAATCAGAGCGACCGAAGCGGCCAGCATCGTTTTTCCGGACTGTTTCCAAGCTCTTGCATAGGACTGACTGTCCATGCCATGAAGGAAAAATGTAATAACGGATACGAGAATAAAAGTAAAGCCAGGGGAATATAAAGGCTGGAAACTAGCCGTTATGTCAGAACCGAATATCCCTGGATACTCCAGCGTTAAGGACTGAAGGATTCCTTGAAAAGGCAGAAATGCCTGCCTGGATAAGACAAGGAACAGCCCAATTAAAACGTACGGCGTCCATGCTTTTACCATGCTCATGCTGCCGCTCTTATGTCCGATATCCTTAATTTCAATGCTGCCGGTCCATTCCGGATCCCATTTCGATTTTTCGTCGAAATCCCAAATGTCGTCTCCTTTCGGCATAAGAAACCCTCTTTTGGAAGCTGTAATAACGATAAGCAGTCCAACAAGACCTCCGACCATAGACGGGAATTCAGGGCCAAGCACATTGGCTACAATGACGTATGGAATCGTCATAGCCACTGAGGCAAATAACGCAAATTTCCATATTTTAATACCTTCAGCGAATGATTTGTTTTTTCCGAAGAATCTGGTCATAACTGCTACTACGAATAATGGAATAAATAATCCGGCAATGGCGTGAAGAATCGCTACCTGGCCGGCAATTTCTGTTGTGAGAGCCAGAAAGTTTGATGTAATAGAAGCATCAGCGGAAAGCCCGGTCTGCACTCCTACCAGCATCGGGGTTCCTGCTGCCCCAAAGGACACCGGCGTACTTTGGATAATCATGCCGGCGACTACTGCGGCCATTGCCGGGAAACCAAGTCCTACTAACAGCGGAACAGCTACTGCAGCCGGTGTTCCAAAACCAGCTGACCCTTCAATAAAAGATCCAAACAGCCAGGCAATGATAATAACCTGGACACGGCGGTCCGGGGAAATATCCGTAAAGCCCTGGCGGATCGTCCGCATGGCCCCGCTTTCCTGAAGAGTGTTCAATAAAAGAATCGCTCCGAAAATAATAAACAAAAGCGTTCCGGCAGTGATTAAACCATTCAGAGAAGCAGCGGCGACTACGTTTCCCGGAACCCCCCATACAAAAAAGCCAGCACTACCGCTACCAATAAAGACAACGGCATAGCCTTACTTGCCGGCCACCTTAACCCAACAAGGAATATACCTACAACCAGAATAGGAAGCAGCGACAGCAATGCTAGTAAACCTGTACTCATAGTGTTTCCCCCTTCATTTTCGTTTTATAAAATAAATGGTATGTAGTTCATTGTTTCCTAATAAGAAACCTTGTTTCCTTTATAATAAAAGCATACAATGAAAGCGCTTTTATTACAATCCGAATTTTCTCCGTTTTCTGTAAATTTTGGTATCCACACTGTCTTTTTTATCGTAATGTGTCCTGTAAAAAATAGATATGTACAAATATACAAATTTAAGCGCTTACATATTGGGCATTTATATAACAGCGCAAAAAAAACCGGGAGCATAAAGCATCCCGGCAGATCTTATATTGCTTTAATATAGCCAAGTCTTGAAGATATGCGGCTTGTTACATCTATGAGAAGCGGACTGATCTTCTGAATCCGCTCTTTGGACATTCGGATGGAAGGACCGGAAATACTCACCGCTCCTGTAATCTTTTTTTTATTATCAAACACCGGTGCCGCTATACACGTAATACCCAGCTCATTTTCCTGCTCCTCTACTGCATATCCCCTGTTTCTTACTGCTTCGAGTTCTTTTAGCAAAACTCCTTTATCGGTAATGGTGTAGGGAGTGTGCGGCTCCATCCCCTGCTCCCGCAGCACGTGCTCTACTTCTTCGGGAGAAAGATGGGCCAGAATCATTTTACCTGCACTTGTACAATGACCCGGCGCCCGTCTTCCTACCTTTGAATGCATACGAAGCGTCTCATACCCTTCCAGCTTGTCGATGTATACCATCTGCTCCTGGTCCATCACCACAAGATGAATCACTTCATTTGTCTCTTCTTCCAACTCCTGTAGAAAAGGGCGGGCCAGTGTCCGGATATCCATAGATTCGAGAAGAAGAGAACTCAGTTCCAGGTATTTGTAGCCGAGCTTGTACTTTTTTGTCGTTCTATCCTGTTCTGCATAACCGTGCTCTACCAGAGTAGTAAGTATTTTAAAAGCTGCGCTTTTTGTTACCCCTATTTTCTCTGCTAAGCCGGTTACCCCTATTCCTTCTTTATGCGTGCTGATAACAGCTATCATTTGCAATGCCCGGTCCACCGACTTAACCATGGGGAAAGCCTCCTCTTTGGCAGCGTTTTTTGGGTCTAGTATAGCACAAGCTGTGCAGCTTCCTGCGGTATTAAAATAAATACCTCTCCAGCACGTTATACCACATGCTGTATCCTGTATCGTTTGGATGAACGCCGTCATCAAGAATATCATCAATGTCATAACCCTGTTCCTGCCGTTCTGCTTCTATCTCTGTGTAGCTGTCTACATAATTCCATTCGTTCTCTATAATATGCTCCTGAGTCTCCGTTAGATAATCCAAATATGTATTACCTCTAATATTTGCGGAAGATGTTTCAAGCGGGTTGGGAGAGATAACAACAATTTCTGCTTCCGGCAGCTCTGCTTCCAGCTGCTTCATTAACGTATCAATAGATTCCACTGTTGTATCCAGCGCTTCTCCCTGCCGGTAGCTGTTAATCACGCTCGTTTCAAATACAATAAAGTCAGGACGCGCTTGAATCAGGCTGTCTACTATACCTTGTTCAAGCAGGTCATTCGCTTTATAGCCATTCATTCCAAAATTCCCGAAGGTAATTGTTGTTTCGCTGAGCTCTTCTCTTGATTCGAGATCGCTTTTTAATAAGCCGGCCCAGCTCGTTGCGGTGGAACTTGCTCCCATTCCTCTGGCTACACTGCTCCCGATAACAGCTACCCGCAGCTCACCGTTTTCCTGTGCCTGCTGCTCAAAAAATTCCATGTAGTCCCCTCTTCCGGTTTCTTCTTCTGCAAGCTCGTCTTCCTGCTGCCTTTGTTCTTCTGCATCACCTTTATAGACCATCTGATAGAGGAAATATGCCCCTGCGCCCAGCAGCAGCAATGCCGCAAAGGCTGCCCATCTTCTTTTTAACACATTCGTTGCTCCTTTATTTTTCTGCATTCATTAATCTCTGTTATCTTTTTCCCTGAGAGGGAATAGATGAAATACTGTATTCATTTCGTTATTTGTATATGCTATTACATTCATGAAAATATTTCCATCAAAATCCCCAAAGGAGTTTTTACAATGATCATCCGTATTGGCTACGTATCGCAGTCACTTCATCTCTGGGAAGCAACCCCCGCAAGCACGGTAACCCTTTCCCGTTGGAAAGCATATTCCCCCGCTGAAAGAAAAGATAAACTACATCAGGCTGTCGAAAAAAATTTAACAAACACCATCCGTATGCTTCATTATAACGCAGCCCAGGAAATCAAGCTTTTTCGCTTTTCTTCTGCGCTCGTGCCTCTTGCTACACACAAAGAAGCTGCCTGGGATTACATTACACCATTTACAGATCTATATAAAGAAATTGGTGCACTTGTAAAAAAACACGATATCCGTCCAAGCTTTCACCCCAATCAGTTTACGCTGTTTACAAGTGATAAGCCGGAAGTTACAGAAAACGCAGTTAAAGACATGGAATATCATTATGAAATGATGAAGGCGATGGAAATAGAAAAAGACACTTATATTAATCTTCATGTGGGCGGGGCTTACGGAAATAAAAGTGCCGCTGTGGAAAGGTTTCACGAGAACCTTAAATCCCTTCCGGCCCCATTAAAAAACAGATGACGCTGGAAAATGACGACAAAACCTATACAACTTCTGAAGTGTTGGACATCTGCGAAAAAGAGGACATTCCTCTTATGTTTGATTATCATCACTTTGCAGCAAACCACAGCGACGAAGAAGAATTAAGCAGCCTTCTTCTGCGTTTTTTCAAAACCTGGGATAAAACCGGCCTTCCTCCCAAAATCCATGCTTCTTCCCCCAAAACGGAAAAAGAGTTCCGGAGCCACGCGGATTATGTAGATTCAGCATTTCTTGAGCCAATGATGAAAGAACTCCGTAGATTAAACACGTCGGTGGATTTCATGGTCGAAGCCAAAGCGAAAGACCTTGCTGCCCTAAAGCTGACCGAAGATTTATCAGCCGCACGCGGCGTTAAACGAACCGCCGCTGCCGTTCTTAAGCTCTGATATATTTCACCTATTCAGCCATCTTGTAAAAAGATGGTTTTTTTATTGACTTAAATAAGTTTATGGGGTAAACTTCTTTTAGTTTAGGGGGTATACTAATATGAATCAAAAGCTTCAGCGCGCAACTGAATTGTTCAGCGACGTGATGGTATATGGAAAAAATAAAGTATATGAACATATTAATTATGAAATTCAGGGTGAATTTTCTATTGAGCAGATGAAAGTTCTTGAACTGCTTCACACCCACCATTCACTGACGTCAAAAGAACTGCAGTCGATGCTTGGCATCCACAAAAGCGCCATCTCCAACCGTTTGAAAAAATTAAGCGACCGTGGCGATATCGTATTTATCCAGGAAGATAAAGACCAGCGCGTCAAGCATGTAAAGTTAACAGATCAAGGGACAGAAGCCTACGTCGTCATTTCTGCGCAGGTAGATGAATACTTAAGCCATTTATTAGGTGACATAAAAGACGAAGAGCTTGATCAGCTTATTGCTACGTTTGAAAAAGTGAAAGATATTTTCCAAAAAAACTAATCTATATTTAAAGGGGTTTATCGATGCGTACTATATTAAAATTCAGATGGCTTATTGCCTCTCTTTTGCTGATTATTACGGTTGTTTCTGTTTTTATATCGCCCAGCTTATCGGATATAGCCGGAGAACAGGACGGGTTTCAGCTTCCTTCTGACATGAGTTCCCAAATTGCAGGTGATGTACTCGAGGCTGAAGGAGAAAGCGGCGAAACCATTAGTATTGTTCTTGAATGGGAAGATGCTTTAACCGGGCAGCAGGAAGAAGAGCTGGCCCGCTACATCGAAGATATTCAGGATGGGGAGCTGGTGGCTAATGTCAGCAGCGTAACCGATCCTCTGGAGAGTGAGAACACACGGGAACAGCTCGTTTCTGAAGATGAAAATGTCGTACTGATTCCTATCAGCATTGACGGAGGAAGCGATGAATCCATTGCTGCTTCTGAAGACATTGAGGAGCTGACTGCTCCTGAGGGTGCTGATTCCTATATTACCGGGAATTCCATTATCAGCCATGAAATAGACGAACAGACCCAGGAAGGCCTGGAGCGAACAGAGGTTATTACCGTACTGCTGATTCTATCTCTTCTCGTCCTTGTCTTCCGGTCGCTCGTAGCTCCGCTTATTCCACTCTTCTCTGTCGCCATTGCCTTTTTATTAAGTCAGTCGGTGGTGGGATTTCTTGGAGAATGGTTTGGGTTTCCGGTTACGACCTATACGCAGGTATTTCTCGTTGCCGTACTGTTTGGCATAGGAACAGATTATTGTATTCTGCTTCTCAGCCGCTACCGGGAAGAACTTGCATCCGGTAAAGACACGCATGAAGCCATTATTCACACCTACAAAACGGCTGGAAAGACGCTGTTTTTCAGCGGACTTGCTGTCTTTGTCGGCTTTGCGGCTTTGGGCTTTGCTGAATTCGCGATGTATCAGGCTACAGTCAGCGTAGCTATCGGTGTATTCATATTAGTATTAGTCCTTTATCTGCTGTTGCCGTTCTTTATGGCCGTTTTAAAGGAAAAAATGTTCTGGCCTTCTAAAAAACCTGCATCACACAGCCATAACAAACTCTGGAAACAGCTGGGCCGGCTTTCTATTTTCCGCCCGGTCCTTTCCCTGCTTCTTGTAGCGGCGATTACGCTTCCTTTTATTTTAACGTATGACAACAATACTTCTATAACAATACAGACGAAATAAGCGGCGGCACACAGTCACTGGATGGACTTGAAGTGATCGCAGACGCCTTCGGGGAAGGTCAGGCTCTGCCTCTTGAAATTATTATTGATGGAGATGATAACCTCATTAATGAGGAAACAATGGCCTATACCGAAGCATTATCTGCAGCTATTGCTGAATCTGAAGATGTATCGGAAGTCCGGAGCGTTACACGGCCGGCCGGCTCCATTATTGACGAGATCTATGTAGATAATCAAATGGAGACCGTCTCTGAAGGGCTCGATGAAGCCCGTAATGGCCTGACGTCCATTGAAGAAGGCCTGGATGAGGCAGACAGTGGCTTTGATGAAACCAGCTCTGGAGCCTCAGACTTAGAAACTGGAATCGGCGAACTGGAAAATGGTCTGTCTGAACTCGATGCCGGCTTTACCGAGGTAAACAACGGCTTAAACGAAATCACCGGAAGCCTTGGGGAAGTTCAGTCTGGTGCAGAGGAATTGGAAGCAGGATTGGAAAGCATTGAAGCCGGACTTCCTGAAGGCCAGGAAGCGGCCGGCGGGGCACTGGATGAACCTGTAGCAGCGTTGAACCAAATCAATGGCCAGCTCGCAGCTATCCCCGGCCAGCTTCAGCAGGCTCAATCACCGGAGGAAATTACTGCCGTAGCTGAACAAACAGCTGCCCTTCAGGCTGCCCTTGCTGAAGTAGAAGCCGGCCTTGCTGAAGGTAATGAACAGCTGACGGCTCAGCAGCAGCAGGCTTCCGCCCAGCTGGATGCGTTAAGTGACGGTATTAATGAGCTAACGGCAGGAGCCGGTGAACTGTCTGCCGCTCTTGGGGAGATCCAAAACGGGCTCGAAGAGGTAACGGCTGCAAATGAACAGCTTGCAGACGGTGCCTCTGAACTGCAGGAAGGTGCAGGCACACTAGAAGAAGGTGCAGGCGGCCTTGCTTCCGGCATTGAACAGCTTCAGGATGGCGTTGCGGAAGCAAACAACGGACTTGGTGAAGTCAACACTGGACTCGAAGACGCGCAGACGTTTAC
This sequence comes from Sinobaca sp. H24, assembly GCF_023845525.1. NCBI lineage: Bacteria > Bacillati > Bacillota > Bacilli > Caryophanales > Sporolactobacillaceae > Sinobaca > Sinobaca sp. H24. Next base: position 138,168 of record NZ_JALBWT010000007.1, on the reverse strand, counting down.
GCAGGATATTTCTGAAGCATCTTACGTGCGGGGCACCGGTGTATTTGTACCGGAAGAATTTCTTAACAACGATGACTTCCAAGAATCTCTTGATACGTATATCTTTGCCTCGGAAGAAGGCATGACTATGAGCGTCAGCCTGGCTGCCGATCCTTACTCACTTGAAGCTATCGATGCCACCGAAGACATTAAGCAGCTGGTCAGCCAGCAGGTGCAGGGTACACCATTTGAAAATGCGGAAATTTCCTACAGCGGGGTTTCAAGCTCCAATGCTGATCTGGAGGAAATTTCAAGCGCAGACTTTACACACACGATTACGATTATTTTAATCGGGCTGTTTATTGTTCTGGCCATTTTACTGCGTTCTTTATTTAAGCCGATAGTCATACTGGGTGCACTTCTGCTCACCTACTATACGTCCATGGGCATTACCGAAATGATATTCGTCAATGGACTGGGCTATCCGGGTATTATGTGGCCCGTTCACTTCTTTACTTTCATTATGCTCATAGCACTCGGAGTCGACTATTCTATCTTCCTGTTCGACAGATACCAGGAGGAAGCCGGCCTGGGTGTCCGTGAAGGCATGATGCAGGCAATGATTAAAATGGGAACTGTTATTATTACAGCCGTTATTATTCTGTGCGGTACGTTCGGCGCCATGATTCCTTCCGGTGTTCTAACACTGATGCAGGTAGGTACAGGGGTAGTAACGGGGCTTCTCCTCTTCGGCCTGATTATACTTCCTCTATTAGTCACAGCGATTATCAGTTTGGAAGAGCCGAGAAAGCCTAAAACCAAAAAAGAATAATTGTGCATACCCCGGTCTTTCTATATAGAAAGCCGGGGTATTTATTTATGTACCAATTTGTCATCTTTTGTGTTTTCCTATATAATCTGTTGTTATATTCTGAATATAAGGGAGGTCTATTATGAATGAACCAGCACACCACCCTAAAAAAAGATGGGAAATGCCTGATACATATGTGATTTTATTTGGCGTGCTGTTGTTTGCTTTTCTTTTAACATACCTGCTTCCTTCCGGCTCTTTTGAGCGGGAGACAGTAGACGGAGTAGAACGGGTGGTACCGGGAACCTTTTCTTTTACCGAAGCCGGCAATGTAGGTCTTATGGATTTTTTCTATGCGATACAAATGGGAATGGTGGAATCGGCTGACATCATTTTCATGGTGCTGTTCACCGGCGGCGCCTTTGAGATTATTGAACGCTCCGGTGCTCTGCGGGGCGGTATTCACCGCGCCGTTTCTCTTACCCAGGGAAAAGAGTTCTGGATGATTGCTTCCATCTGTACTATTTTTGCGCTTGGAGGAGCGGTTGGAGCGGTCGCCAACGCCGTTATCGCCTTTGTGGTTATAGGTATTATTATCGCGCGTACGTTGAAGCTTGATCCTATTGTGGCAGTAGCTATTACGTTCGGAGCTAACTTTGCCGGATTTAATGTAGGTTTTATTAATCCCTATACCCTTGGCATCGCCCAGGATATTGCCGACCTGCCTCTGTTTTCCGGACTGTTGCTGCGTATTATCGTTTTTGTATTGATATTATACGTAACGATTTTCTACATATGGAGGTACACAAAGCGTATTCTTAAAGATCCTTCTAAAAGTTTAATGAATGTTTATGAAGAGGAAGAAACAGAAGGCCTGGAAGCTCCATTTACGCGGCGCCATAAAGCAATACTCTGCTTTATCGGAGCGGGACTTATTTTCTTTGTATACGGCTCGATTCAACTCGGCTGGACCATCAATCACATGGCGGCATTTTTCGTCTTCCTCGGTCTGAGCTGCGGGGTCATTGCCGGTATGCACTACAATACGATAGCTCTCACCTTTCTGCAGGGAATACAAAAGCTCGCTTACGGAGCGCTCGTTGTCGGGCTTGCCCGTGCTATTATTGTGATGCTTGAGGAAGGAACCGTGCTCGATACGATCGTTTACGGCCTCGCCGTTCCCCTGGAAACCATGCCTCCTGTACTTGCTGCACTCGGAATGTTTGGCGCCAACGGAGTACTCAACTTCCTAGTAAACTCCGGCAGCGGCCAGGCCATGATCGCGATGCCTATGCTCGTGCCTCTGGCAGATATGGTTGGCGTAACCCGCCAGGTCGCTGTGCAGGCTTTTCAGTTCGGAGACGGGTTAACCAATATTATTTTCCCTACCTCTGGTATTTTAATGGCAAGCCTTGCCGTCGCAGGCGTACCCTGGACCACCTGGGCACGCTGGGTATTTCCATTATTCTGTATTTGGGCCGGTATAGCGGTCGTTACGTTAACGATTGGTGTTCTTATCGGGTGGGGCCCCTTTTAATGTTTATGAGAAAGAAGGCTGACATGAATGAAAATATATACAGTTGATGCTTTTACAAACGAACCCTTTGCCGGAAATCCGGCCGCCGTCTGCCTGCTGGAAAAGCCCGCAGAAGACATGTGGATGCAGAAGACGGCTATGGAAATGAACTTATCGGAAACTGCTTTTTTAGTAAAAGAGTCCGAACCTTTTCATTATCAGCTCCGCTGGTTCACACCCTCGTCGGAAGTTGATCTATGCGGCCATGCGACTCTCGCCTCCGCTCATATCTTATGGGAGCAGGATTCTGTGCCTTTTGATCAGGTATTATATTTTCATACAAAAAGCGGATTATTATCTGCCTCTTACGACCAGGGACGGATCATCCTTGATTTCCCGGTAGAAATGCCGGGTGAATGTTCGATTCCCGATGTCCTGCTGGACAGCCTTTCCGTACCTGTTGTAAGCATAGAAAAAAACAGGCTGGAATATATCGTGGAAACGACCGATGAAGAAGCTGTTTTTCAGGCCAAACCGGATACTCGTCGTTTTCTGGAGCTTGATGCACGGGGCGTTATCTTAACTGCCGGAAGCAGTCAGGAAAAATATGATTTTGTTTCCCGCTGTTTTTATCCGGCACTTGGCGTAGAAGAAGACCCTGTAACCGGTTCTGCCCACTGCGGGCTAGCACCGTTTTGGGAGAAGCGTCTGCACAAATCTTCTTTTTCAGCTAGACAGGCATCCAGCCGCGGAGGAGATCTATTCATTACTATTGAAAAAGACCGCTGTTTGATTGCCGGATCCGCCGTTACCGTTCTAGAAAGTACTCTCTTTTTCTAACGACAAAAAGCTTCCTCTGTTTTACAAATAGAGGGAGCTTTTTTTGTATCGTTCTTTCTGTTTTCTGCATCTAATTAACGCTTCCCGGGACTCCCCTCCTTCAGCCCTTTCCCCCATTTAACGGGAGTTTATGGTATAATAGAGGAGGAATATACACTGGATTTCAGGAGGTTTTTCATGTCAGTCGTCGAGAAAAACAAGGCATTTGATAATGCGCTTGCCTCCATGGAAATGGAAGGCTTCACTTACTCTGCCCATGAAATGAAAATCGCCGAAGATTTCTGCAGAGGTCATATCTCCCGTGAAGAAATTCTGCAGATGATCAAAGAAAAGAAAGCCTGACCGATGACTCAGCACACATATATGTATCCCGGTACAAACGTTCTAAAAAACAAGCTGAACATACGAAACAAAGAAGAACTCGAGCAGGCAGAGAAATATCTCACGCTGAAACGGATGGTAGAGCTTTACAACAGCAGGCGGGTCACGGGCTCTTTTAACAGAAAGCATATTCAGGACATTCATTATCATATTTTTCAGGATTTATATGAATGGGCTGGAGAATGGCGGACCGTACAGATTCAGAAAGGTTCTACCAATTTTCTTGCCACGTCTTTTCTTCACATTGGACTGGGTGATTTAGAAAAGCGTCTTGTAAAGATGAACACTGGAGGATTTAAGACAAAAGAAGCATTCTCTGACGCTGCCGCTGTAATTTATACTGACCTGAATTATATTCACCCTTTCCGGGAAGGAAACGGACGGACGCAGCGGGAGTTTATCCGACAGCTTGCTTTATACCATGGATTTGAAATGGATTATATTGATGAGCGCCGGGAAAAGCTGTTTGAAGCAAGCGTTGTCGATGACTACACCATGGCAAAGGACGCACTTATGGCTATTATTAAAAACGATACAGTAGATACTGCCTTAAAAGAACGAATCCGCTACGACGAAGAAGAGAACAGCTGATCAGCTGTTCTCTTCTTCATTTAAAAATCTGTCAGCTCTTCGCTTTATTTATTTCCCACTCTTCTGCCAGAATTCCATAGACCGCGTGGTCGACAAAATGATCATACAGCCATTCTGACTGACGTCTTGTGCCTTCATAACTGTATCCTGCCTTTTCTGCTACGGCCCGGCTTTTCTGGTTTTTAACCGCTGCCGAAATTTCCACCCGGTTCATTCCCAGTTCTTTTATGGCATAGTCGGTAAGGGCCCGTGCTGCCTTTGTCATAATCCCAAAACCTTGAAACGGCTGATGAAGCCAATAGCCAATATAAGCCGTGCGGTTACTGGCATCAATCTGGTTAAAACCGGCAACCCCGGCAGGGCGGCCTTGATAGAGAATAAGGGTGTTCATCTGCCTTCCTTCGGCATATCCGTATAAAGAAGATCGGATATACGCTTTTGTATCTTCTTCTTTTGTTATAGCGTCAAGCCAGGGAAGCCATTCTCTTAAATACTGCCTCGACTCCTCTGTCATCGCAAATACAGCCGGGGCATCTTCATACGAAAGCAGCTTGAGCTGCAGGTCGTTATCCACTTTATAAAGGAACATAGGCTGCCTCCTTTTTTATGTATAACAAACAGCCGCTGGTTTACACCGGCTGTTGTTTTTTTTATTTTTTAGCCAGATAAAAACCAATATTATGCAGGGCCTGTTCCAGCGTTCCGACAATTTTGGTCTGCTTAAGGTCTTCTTTCACATCCATCCCAATGGCTTTAATGGCAAGATCCGGACGAATACCTGTTAAAATCGGCTCCACACCAATAAGATCAAGAATTTTAATAATCTTTAACAAATGAGCTCCCACTTGATTGTTTATGCTTAAAATACCGGAAAGATCGATAATAAGGTAATCAAGGTTATACTCTTTGCTTTTTGTAAGGGCAGTATGAATAATACTGTCTGCCCGCTTTTCATTCACATCGCCAATAATGGGCAGTATGGCCACTCCTTCTGTAATCGGAACGAGCGGAGCAGAAAGGCTTAAAATCTGCTCATGGGCCTTTTCGATTTCAATTACGTGAGTCAGCATAGAAGCCATTGCTTTAAATAATTCGCGGTGTTTTTCTGTGAACTCAAATTGCTTCGTATCAATGCCGCAGATGGTTCCATAATTTTCTCCATCGCCGTAATAGACCGGTATACCGATAAAAGAGCCTCCGCCAAGCTGCTTGGTTACTTCCAGCTGTCTGGTTGATGCATGGGCGTTTAAATCTTCTATTACATAAACATCCGAGCCCCGCTCTACGCTCAAATAGCAGAACGTCTCTTTAAAGGGAGTAATGTCTCCTTCTTCGAGCAGCGGCGCTTCGACATTCAGTACTTTTATCATTTCGTTATGGCTGCCGTCATTTCTAGCAATAAACAACGTATTAATATCTATAAATTCACTCATTAACTGCAGTATATTGGCTGTAGCTTCTTCAAACGTCTGAAGAATCGGGGCGGACGGCTGTGCTTCCGTATTTAATAGCATAATAGGTACCTTTCTTTTTATCATGATAGACTATATATTATTACTTTGTTTATCTTACTATATTTAGTCTAAATTGTAATACATAACCTCTCAGCCAATTATTTCCTGGAAGAGGGAGCGTAATTTTCCGGCAGCTTTACCTTATACTTCTCTTTTAGACGCCGGTTGCTGTCTACATATTTTTCTTTCAGCATTAAATGAAGCGATTCAGGCAGCATGTAGCGTTTATAGTGAACTTTAAAGCTCGCTTTGCTTTGGAGAATCCGTCTTGGAGAAACCTTGCCTATTACAGGAAAACGCCGGATCGGAAGTTTCCCATTAGGGTTAAGGTTTGTTTTAAACAAGTAATTCAGGCGTCTTCCCACTTTGGCCTGGGCCGCCCCAAAACTCCGGTTTACATGGGTGTTGGAATAAGAAGGGACCATATCTTCTCCCATATATGCAAGCAGATCCTTGAGACCTTTGTTAATATCCTCATTAAATGTTTCATATACCATACAGTAATAGCTGCCTTGACCAAAAATGTCTTCTACCATTTCCAGGTAACGATCATAATAAAAATGATCCAGCACACCGTATTCCTGCATGTCCTTAAAATAATTTTCCGGCTTATTGGTGCCGCCCTGATGAATATACTGGAGATACAAAGAAGTAACCAGCTTTACCTGCTCCCGAATTCCAATAATGATGCGCACATCGTAGGAATCCGCTGGAAACACCCTCCGAAGGTCTTGTAATACAGATTTCTGCTGTTTGGACCGCTTCTGCGAAAAAGGACTGCCGGACAGTCCTTCGTATGAGATTAACAGCGGTTTTCCTTCTTCCCATTTTTCAAAACGTTCCCGTATCAACTCGATATTTCCATCTGTTAAGGATTTCAGGCGGATGTCGTAAAGTGTTTCACTGATATGCTTATTTTTAATATGAGTAACGTTCTGCATTTTTGGATAAATGCGACGCTGTAAAAACGTTGTGGCTGTTTTATGAAACCCAACATGTATGTATACTTTTTTCATGATCTCTAACCCCTATATAAATAATAGTTTTCTGAATTCTCCCGCTGCTGTGCTTCAGGCACTGTAGATTTATTTACGTTATAAAAGCTCTCGGCTTTTGTTTCCAGATGGAAAAACACCGTTCCTCGTCTTTTATTAACTGCCGGTTCTTTTTTGCTGCATAGTAAGTATATACGCCATCTTTTACTACGGAAGCCTGCTGAAAGTCCAGTTTTTCCATTAATCGCTGAGAAGAAAGATTTTCCCTTTTTACAAGTGCAGTAACGACTTCCAGGTTCATCGAACGAAAGCCATACTCTAATATAACATGCATTGCATGAGTCATGATATGAAGCCCCCAGAATGATGGATGAAGTTCCATCGCCACTTCTGCCCGGCCGCTTTTTTGATGCCAATTGTGAAAACCGCAGCTTCCAATTACCCGTTCCTGGTCCTGCAGCACAATACCAAACCGGCATCCGGTTCCGTCGGATTCTATATCATGATACCACTGAATTTCCTCCACCGCCTCCTGAACGCTGCGGAGCGGTTCCATTCCATAGTGCTCTACTACTTCCGCCCTGGATAAATAGCTCCACACATCAGCTGCATCTTCTTCTTTTAAAGTACGCAGATAGAATAGAGGCTGTTCCTGGAAATACCCTTTTTTTTGTCTCATGCTATTCCTCCTTCATGTTTGCGTTCGGACTCTCATCTATTCAATGTAGGTATTTTGTCTTATTATAGGTTTTTATCATAACTAATTTGCTTCTTCTATGCTTATTTATATTTTTATCTGATATTTTCATTCATATTTTCTTTTTAATTCCGATATAACAGGATATACCATACTATTAAAGGAGAATAAAATGAGAAAAAAATCCCGGAAAACATCCTCGAAAAACTTATCATTGCGCAACAAACTGTTTTGTCTTTTTTACTTATATTAGTTGTTCCCGGTCTAATTATAGGCTCTTTGTCCTATGCATCTGCAAAAGAAGAAGTACGTAACCAATTAATCGAGAACATGGATAAAAGTGCCCTGCTTCTGGATGAGCAGGTGGAGAGGGAAATCGCCTCCAAAAAAAAATGATGTCACTTTTTATGCCTCTGACATCAGCGGAGCAGATTTTGAAGACAGCGGGGCCGCAATGGAAAAGCTGAACGCCTATATTTCGCAGAACAGTGACGTTCTATCCATATATACCGGCTCTGCTGACGGCGATATGCTGATGGCTCCCGAGAATGAACTACCCGATGATTATGATCCGACTGTGAGAGACTGGTATACACTTGCCGCTGCCTCTCCTGATGAAGCTGTAGTCACCGAACCCTACATTGATGCCGTCACAGGAAATTTAACCGTCACCATTGCAAAAATGCTGGAAGACGGATCAGGTGTCGCAGGTATTGATTATGATCTGACGGCTCTCATGAGTTTTGCAGACAGCAATACGATAGGTGAAGAAGGCTATATGATTATCACTGACACCACAGGAAATTACCTTTACAATCCGGAACAAGAGCCCGGCACTCCCCTTCAGGAGAACGTTCAGCCGGCCTGGCCGATGCTGAAGAAGGCATCTTCAATTACAAAATTGACGGTGAAGACAAAGTCATGGATTTCACGACAAATGAAGCCACCGGCTGGAAAATCGGCGCCACCATGTACGAACATGAAGTCACCAATGCAGCTTCCGGTATTCTAAAAGAAATGGCTGTCGTTATCGGTATTTCTATTCTGCTGGGATCTCTCATCGTATTTTTCATTATCCGTTCCATCATTCAGCCGCTTCGTCGTTTATCAAACAGCGCTGAGCGCATCAGCGAAGGAGACTTGACGGAGTCAGTTGAAGTTAATTCTTCTGATGAAATCGGCCAGCTCGGTACAAGCTTTAATAAAATGGCTGACTCGCTCCGGACCGTGATTACGAAATTAAATAACTCCATTGACCAGATGAGCTCGTCTTCCGAACAGCTTCTTGCAAGCTCCGATCAAACCGCTGCAGCTACAAGAGAAGTGGCTTCAGCCACCGAGCAGGTAGCAAGCGGAGCAGAGAATCAAACGATCAAAATTGATCAGACAAATGAAGAAATCAGCCAGGTCTTCCTTGGCGTACAGACGATCGCAGAGCGCTCTTCGCTTGTGTCGGAACTAACCTCCGCCGCCTCAGACCGTGCCAAAGAGGGTGAAAAACATGTGAAACACAACCTGGAGCAAATGGAATTTATTCATCAGTCCGTTAGCAGCTCTAATACAGTTATCCAATCCCTGGCCGAGCGCTCTAAAGAAATAGGAAATATTCTGGAAGTGATCAGCGGTATTTCCAGCCAGACAAATCTGCTGGCGTTAAACGCCGCTATAGAGGCAGCAAGAGCCGGCGAACAGGGTAAGGGATTTGCGGTTGTTGCTGATGAAGTTCGAAAGCTCGCAGAACAGTCTTCTGAGTCTGCCAAGCAGATCGGCACGCTGATTACGAGTATTCAGCAGGATACCGAACAGTCTGTCCAGCAGATGGGCGCGGTTTCGGTTAATGCAGAGCAGGGCCTTGTCGTAACAAAGGAAACGTCGAATCAGTTTCAGGAAATTCTGCAGAGCATGGAGCAGATTGCCCCGAAAATAGAAGATGTCTCTTCGACAGCCAAGCAAATCACAGACCGCATCAGCGGTGTAACAGCTTCTGCTGAAGACATTTCCACCATTGCCCAGGAAAATGCAGCTTCTTCCCAGGAAGTTGCTGCTTCCACCGAAGAACAGCTGGCTTCCATGGAGGAAATAAATGCGGCAGCCCAGTCGCTGAACCGTATGTCTGCTGAACTTAAAGATTTAGTCAATTCGTTTAATATTTAATAGACTAAAAGAAATTCCAATACCGCGCTGCCGCGGATGATTGGGATTTCTTTTTTTAGTCAGCTTTCTTTCATCCAATAAAATATAAAATAAATACCCCTGACGAAACAAGCGTTTCGAAAAGGAGTACAGAGTCAGTCTTATGTTTCTTCCGGGAAAAGTTCGGGCATTAACGGTCCTTCTTCTTCAGATTCCGTTTTCTTATCGTTTGGCGTAACGTGCATGGAAGACTTCCGATATTTAAATTCCTCTATCAGCTGTTCCCCCTGAAAGCCTTCTGCGATAAGCTGTTCCAGTATTTCTTCTGACACATCTTCCAATGGTTCCCTGTAAGGAGTAATGACCAGCTTTTTATTGTCGACATTCTCAATCATTATTTCTTCTTCAATATCCAGTGCCTCAAAAAACTCCTTCGGGATACTCATCTGTCTTTTGGATGATACTGCAATTCTTTTGATTTTCCGCTCTTTTCTTTTTTCTTCCATGCTATCCGGCCTCTCTCTGCCGCTTTGCGGCTCCTTCTTACAGCTATTTTATCATAATGACGTCCCTAATCTCCAAGCCTGCTGCTGCTTTTTACCCGGTAACTTCCTGCTTTAAATGATTTTTATCCAAAGGATGGTAATGGTAATAACCCTGGGCCTGTCTGCAGCCGGCCTCTTTTAAGAAATGAAGTTCTTCCTCCACTTCAATTCCTTCGGCAAGAACATCCATTTTCAAATCATTGGCCATACGGATAATGAACTGAACAATGTGCTGTTTTCTTGAATTCATGTGAACGTTCTGAATAAACTCTCTCGGAATTTTAATTTTATCGAGTGGAAAGCTCTGCAGGACATATAAAGACGAGTAGCCGGTGCCAAAATCATCAATCGCGATGCGGACTCCATTCAATCGAAGCATCTGCAGCTGTGTCCGGGCTTCTTCCATATGAAGCGCCAGGACATGTTCAGTAATTTCCAGCTCCAGCGAATCCGGCGGGAAATTTGTTTCTTTTAAAATAGCGAGAACGCTTTCTGCAAAGCCGGCATTAGTAAGCTGCTGCGGAGAGATATTAACAGCCACTTTGACCTTTCCGTCTGCCGCCCATTCTACTGTCTGTTTACACGCTTCCCTAAGTACCCAGTCGCCAAGTGGATGAATAAATCCATTCTGCTCTGCAATAGGTATGAACGTTTCCGGGGAGACAAAGCCATTTTCCGGCTCTTCCCAGCGAATTAATGCCTCTACGCCCGTAATTCTGCCTGAACCCGTTTCGCACTGCGGCTGAAACAGCAGGCTGAATTCTTTCTGCAGGGCTTCCGGAGTCATTCGATTGGTAATGAGCATTCTGTACTGTGATTCTTCCGACAGCTCCTTTGTACAGACCACAGCCTGGCCTCCCCCCTGGTGCTTGGCTTCTCTCAGGGCGTATTCAGCGCTTTTCATAACATATGCTGCATCTGTTCCTACCTGGTCTGACGGCGCCATTCCCATACTGGCCTTCAGTCTGAACTGGTGATTTTTATATTGAATTGGTTCATAAATAGATTGAAGCAGACTTTCTTCCAGGCCTCCATACTTTTGATACAGCTTTTCAGACAGGTAAACGAGAAAGTCATCCTGATGTCCTCTTGCAACATAGGCTTCTTTTGGCAGCACGTCATTTATTCGTTGTTTTATCTGATACAGTACATTATCACCTATTTGATAGCCTGCAATTTCATTAATAACATGGAACCGGTCTATATTGATGATCCATACCTGAAAATGATGTTCTTCCTTCCATTCTTCAAGCCTGCGCTCAAAAGCACGGCGGTTGGGCATATGGAGAGTGCTGTCAGTTAAAGAAGCATTTTCTATCTCTTCTGTGTAGGCAAGCATTATACGCTCTTTACCGATAGACAATGTATTAATCCAAAAAGCAATCAGAAGGGAAATAATAATTAATGACATTCGGGCAATGTGATCGGATACCTGCAGATAGAGCGTTGCTTCCGGGAGATACCACCAAAGCACGGCAAGAGTAAATAAACCCGTGACACCTGCGGAAATAAGCGGAAGCCTCGACAGCGAAAAAAGGGAAAAGATAATAAAAACAAAGATCAATGCCCAGATCGTCTGCCCGCCAACCATTGCATAGCGGAAGTTTAATAAAGGGACGATTAAAGCTAATAAAGAAATGACATATGTCTGCACTTTTGGAGACAGGCTGCTTTTTGTGACCCACAAAACGATCAATGCCAATACAATAATACTGCGCCTATTAGTATAGAATAGGGCATATCAGAAAAATAATAATCAACGACTGCAAAGGAAACCGCTCCGATAATTAAAGCAGTACCTATAATCTGCCCCAAAGCTTTTGTATGGCTGCGGAGAAAAGCCTCTTTTCGTTTCGAATATGATTCAATCTGCTTCATTTTGGAACTCCTTTGGGCTTTTCCTTTTTCTTCTATCCTCTGCTCTTATATCTTCCGGCACCAGGCCGCCCCCGGTTCCCCAGACCACATGAGTAACGGTGCCCGGATCAATAGCGTACTTCTCGAAATAGCCGGATGCGGCTGTTTTTCCGGCCCTGCCATACCAGCCAGAGCAGAAGGCTCTAAATAAAACTGTTCTGTTTTCATTAACAGATCCAGATACTCATACAGCCTGTTGTCTTCTATCGTATAGACGCCGCTTAATAAAGGCTCCATCACTTTGGATGCCAGAGCGGAAGGACGTCCGACAGCCAGGCCGTCCGCTTCCGTCTGGTTATCCAGCCCCAGATCCTGTACGCATATCCTTTCATGCTCTCCTGTAACAAGCCCAAGGAGCATCGCCGGGGAGTGAGTGGGTTCTGCAAAGAAACAGTGAACGTGTTTACCAAATAAACGCTTTAATCCAAACGCCACCCCACCCGGACCACCTCCTACACCGCAGGGCAGATAAAACAAATAAAGGATGGTTTTCATCCGGATACAGACCGGCTCCGCGCAGCTGCACTGCCAGCTCAGAAGCTGCTGTAGTATAACCTGCAAAAAGCAGCGTGGATCGTTCATCATCAACAAAGTGGCAGGTCTCATCCTTCAAACACTGCCGCCTGCCTTCTTCCACCGCCCTGCTGTAATCGCCCGTAATTCCAGAACACGAGCCCCGCTGTTTCTCAATCTGTCTTTTTTCCATTTTTTAGCATCATTTGACATATGAACCGTTGATTGAAAACCAAATGATGTTCCCATTATGCCAATACTCATGCCTAAATTACCGGTTGATCCTACTGCTATCGTATAAGATGAAAACAAGGCCTTTGCTTCCGGTGTATTTAATCTGCGGTAATCATCCGACCATCCTGTCAGCAGGTGATGCTTTAAAGCCAGCTGTTCTGCCCAGGCAAATACTTCATGAAAACCGCCGCGCGCTTTAATTGACCCTGCCACAGGGAGTTCGCTGTCCTGTTTAATAAAAAGCCGTCCGGGAATCTGCAGCATGTGCTGGAGTTTCCTCACTTCAGTAAGCGGTGATTGATACGGTTCATCGATGGAAAAAACTTCCTGCATCCACGGCTTAAAGCGCAGAAAACCTTTTTTCAGCTTCTTCTACCATACTTTCTTTAATGGAAGTCCTATGTACAGAATGAAAGGGAGAAAAAGAAGGATTGAGCCATATTATTTCTTCTGCCGCCGCGGCCCGCCGCAGCAAAGGAAATTTTTCTGTCCATTTTGGCTGTTCATGACACATCTCCCATTCTTTTCACATTTTTTTTAATCAGATGATTACATTTATTAAAGGAAGGGTAAAGATATAAAATAGAGATCAGTATTTTAAAATATCTATTACTCAAAAGGAGGACTAACAATGGCAAAACAAACAAACACAAAAGCTGGAAGCAAAATCGGCTTAGGTATTGTAATTGGTGCATTAAGCGGTGTAGCTTTTGTACTCTCGAATTCAGCTTCAAGAGAAAAAGTAAAATCAAGTTCATCCAAGCTTAAAGAATCAGGCAATAAAATGGTTCAGGATTACAAGCAGGATCCGGAAGGCAGCAGAGAGCGTGTTAAAAACCGCACTCAGAATACGGTTACGATCGTAAGAGAAGCTGTTACCAAACTACAGGAGATATTAGATGAAAGAGGATCAGAGCTTAGCGAACAGGCTCAAAAAGTAAAAGACGATTCTCAGGATATTATGTCTTCTGCCAAAAGTACAGAACAGGAATTAAAAGATGTAGGAGAAAAAGTAAAAGAAGCAAAAAACAGAATTGAGCGGAGACGGCTCAGCATCAACGTCCAGCTCGTCTGAAACAAACGCTTCCGGCACAAGCTCTTCTAATGATAATACATCCAGCGAATCGTCAAACGACAGTTCTTCTGATGAATCTTCGGATGACGATAATACAGATCACCACGTGACAAATCGTCCCGTGTAATACAGTATATGGGATAAAGCAGCCTTTTAACAGGCTGCTTTTATTTGTCGTTCATGTTTTTTTAAAAAGGAAGCAATCTGTTTTTTATATTCCTGCTCGTCTTCGCTGAAGGCCTGACCGTGTCCGGCTTCTTTTGCTACATACAGGCTTTTTTCTGCACTGGTTTGCTCATGGAGCTGATATACCATTGATGTGGGCACATAATAATCTTCTCCTCCATGAATATATAAAATAGGCACAGAAGCCTTTTTTACCTGTTTTAAGGCAGAAGCTTCCTTGAAAAAATGGCCGGCATACCATTTGTTAATAAGGCTTGCTGCAGGCATTAAAGGAAATGGCGGAAGCCCGAATGACCGTTTAAGCTGATGAGCGAGCTGATCATGCATAGAGGTAAACGCACAGTCTGAAATAATACCTTTTACCTGCGCAGGAAGAGGCTCTCCGCTCACGGAAAGAACGATGGCTCCGCCCATTGAAACACCATGCAGGACAATTTCCGCCTGCTTCTCTCTTTCTATTATCAGATCTATCCAGCCGAGATAATCTTTTCGATCCGTCCACCCAAATCCAATGATATTTCCTTCGCTGGCTCCGTGGGCGCGGTTATCCGGACAGAGCACGTTGAATCCGAATTCTTCATGGTACATTCTAGCCAGGGAAGCCATATCACGCAGGCGACTTCTGCTCTATACCCATGGGCCAGTATAACAGTCCGGCGGGTTTTGTTTTCAGCGCGGAGAAAGGACGCCCTGAGCTGAAGGCCGTCAAAGGAAATAATCTGCAGAGATTCCGGCACCAGGCTGAGTGCCCATTCATAATCCCGGCGGGACTGTTCATTCATTTCTTCTACAGCAGCGGGGCTTTTCCTTCTGCCTGCTTTATCATCGTTCTATTTTGTCTGGAAAGCGCATAGCTGTGCATATACCACCCTGCTCCCCCAAGAAGAAGGCTGCCCCCCGTTATCAATCCCGCTGCCCAGAACCGCTTCATTTGACTCCACACCCTCTCGTTATTGAAAAATCTCCTCCAGCATTTTGTTTTCTTTTGATATATCTTATGCATAAAATACATTAAAATAATCAGCGCAAACATAGACGTATTCTCTTCTATTTCTTCACTCACTTCATAGGTTACTTTAAAAAAAGTAGTTCCGGGATAAAAAGAAGCAAGCTTTCGGCCTTTTATTGATAAATCCAGGCCTTCCCTCCAATTTTCTTCTATAACAACGGGCGTTTATCAATTTTGCCTTCCATTCGAAAATACAAAAACGCCGTCCCGGCTTTGCTTTTTAAATAATATGTACGTTTTTCTCCTGCGAATCCATACGACGCGGTAATATAGGAAGTCGGGAAGGTTTTTTTCCTAAATAATAGCTTCTGCCTTCGGCATTACAATAAGTGAATCCCTCTTTATCTTTGTATCCACGCCGGTCTTCCTGCTGGATGGAACCAATCTGTTTTCCTTCGCTGTTCTCTACCGTAATCGTTGTAAGGTTTGATAAAAATATACTGTCTTTGAATAGATATTCCCGCATTTCTTCCCCCCTTCTGCTTTTCTTCCATATACCCTTTTTAAAATAGAGTACAAACCCGTACCGCCCCTCATTCGTCAGTTGAAAAACCGCTGGGGTACTGCTGCCCAGCGGAAGTTCTACATATAGAAATTTACGGATACCGAGCTGCCGTTGGAAGGCGGTTTTTCCAGAAGCCGTTCGAGAGCTTCAGCTACTTTTTCCGGGGGAAGCATGCCTTCTTTTTTGTAGGATTTAAATGTTCCAGATCACGAAAGTTGTCTTTACTAACTGACCGGATCGATTCCTGCATAGGGGTATCAACAATGCCCGGGAAAATGCATACACGGAAACGGGATAAGACGTATCTTGCTGTTCCATTGCCGCTGTTTTCGTGAACTGCTCGAGCCCTGCTTTTGAACTGCTGTAGGCACTCCATCCAAATATGGTGGAATGGGCGGCTCCGGATGAAATGTTTATAATAGTTTTTAATCCTTTATCTCTTCCAGGCTTCTCATAAAGTGAGCAGCACATACAATGGGAGCAGATAAGTTAAGTTCCATATGCCTGGATACATCTTCGCTCCTATAGGAAGCGGAAGGACCAACCGGATCAACCATTCCCGCATTGTTAATGAGGACCGCTTCTTCCGGATTCTCCCGGCTGATTTCCTGTTCTGCGGCTTCCATCATCTTATCTGCTTCCCCGCTTATCGACAAATCTGCCTGAAAGACGGAAACATAGGCTCCCTTCTCTTCGATTAGCGGAACCAGTTCCTCCAGACTTGACCGGGCTGATAAAAACAGATGAGTATCTTTTTTAGCGAGCTGAAGCGCAGCTGCCCGTCCAATACCTTTGGAAGCCCCGGTAAATAATATATTTCATTCTAATTCCTCCTTTATAAAAAAGCCTCTACATTAAAGTATAGGCTTTCTATCAAACCATTCTACAGCATTATTCAGATTCCGGGTCTTTTTCATTACTTCCTAGTGCTTTTACAAAGTAAGCGGAAGGCAGCAGCACACCAATGCCTGCCTGGATCAAAGCAAAAAAACGTGCTGAGCCTACAGGCACCAGGTCACCGTAAACCAACCGACAATATGGTTACGCCACTAAAGTAAAGACAGTTCAGAAAACTCGTATCTGCTATGGCGTCGGTTGGATCGTTAATAACCAGTATTTCTTCATTAAAAGAAAGCAGATAATATAATAATGCAAATCCGAATGTAACAGCCAGCAAAACAAAAAACAGCTTATAAAATAAAGCTGAGTCAAAACCGCTTTTCTTATGTGTTTTGTTCGTAAAAAATAATACAGGTTTGCAATAACAAATAGTATAGTTATTCCGATCAAAATCGTTGAAATCATAAGAGTTCCCCTCTCTCCTCTATCTTCCTTCCCCTGGAGAAGAGAGAGAAAACCCTCTATTTTTGTTTATAAGCGTTTCTTAGTTCTTTCCTGTGTACTCTTTAAGCGCTGCAAGAATTTCTTCTGCACCTTCGGGACTCAATACAATTTGTCCGTTGGCAAGCGAGATGTTGTCATCATCGACATCCCCTGTCACAATGCAGGCATGATTCGCTTTGTACTTCTGCAGAATAATCTTATCTCCGTCCACATAAATTTCCATGGGATCCTTCTGTTCAATGTCGAGTGATCTTCTAATTCTCTTGGAAGCACGACTCTTCCTAATTCATCTACTTTACGAATGATACCTGTTGATTTCATGAATAACTTTCACCCTTTATCTTTCTATTCAAGTACTCTTTGTTCTGTATTTTCCTCTGTTTCTGTTTTTTCAAAACCGAGCTTGCCTTCTCCTTCAGAATCAATATCTGAAACAGCCATTGTAAACTCTACCAGCTCAAGCCCCGTCATTTGAGCCAGATTTGCTTTAATTTTTTGTTTTGCTTCGTCATATACCTTTGGAACGCTGGATCCATATTTAACGACAACACTTACATCAATGGCTGCCTGCTTTCTGCCTACCTCTGCGGTAAGACCTTTGGTCAGATCTTTTCTGCCCAGCCGCTCCGTAAGATTACTCCCTGCTCCACCATCCATTGATAGAATGCCTGGAATTTCATTCAAAGTAAGAGCTGCTATTTTTTCCATTACTCTATTTTCAATGTGCAGATCACGCTGATTTGTGTGTGCTTCAGTCATTAGGATCCATCCTTTGCTATTGAATTTTCTACTGATTTTTACCCGCAGAACAAAAAACAAGCTTCTCGTATTCCCCCTCTCCTATGATCTCAATGTAACAAATGCCCTTTTGAAAGACCAATCCGCCTTTGGAGTATATAAGAACCTCTAAAAATCACTGCCTGCCGGCACTTCTTTCAATTAGAGCAAACTTACATTTTCTCCTGTATGCTCTCGTTTGCATCCACTTATAAGCATGAGAGCGCACAAAAGCCACTGAATGGACACATGTTCTTTCTTTCTATTTCTTACGCTTAGTATATAACACATCCAATTGTATAAAAAGAAATAATTCAGAATATTCAATTCAAAATAAGGAAAAACTTCCCTTCAAAAGGGAAGTCTGACTTTCTCTTATGAATCATAGGCATTCAATGCATTTACACCATGGGCCAGTGCTGATCCCGCTTTAAGCGCTGCAGCTACCATTATAATTTCCGCCGTATCCTCCATCGATGCTCCTGCAGCTTTTGCCGCTTTTGTATGCACTTCTATACAGTAGGGACAGCCGGTTGTGTGAGCTGTGGCAACAGCAATCAGTTCCTTTTCTTTAACAGAGAGAGTTCCTCCCTTTACCGCTTCGGCATCAAATGCTGCAAAGGATTGAAAAGCCGCCGGCACAAGTTTTGAGAATTCGGAAAGCCTGTTAAAATATTCTTTTTTATAGAGAATGTCGTCCTCTTTTTCATCATAGGCATTTAATGCATTTACACCGTGAGCCAGCGCTGATCCCGCTTTAAGCGCTGCAGCCGTCAAAATAGCCTCCCCCATTTCTTCTTTGGAGGCTCCTGCTGCTTTGGCATTTCCTACATGCAGTTCAATACAATACGGGCAGCCCGTCGTATGCGCAACCGCAATGGCAGCAAGTTCCTTTAATTTAAGATCGAGTGAACCGCTTTCCATTACCTGCTGGTCAAAAGCTATAAACGTACGAAAGGCCTCCGGTGCTAACGATGCAAATTCCTCCAAACGGGTGAAATACTCCTTTTTGTACAATATTCCCTCTTCCATTTTTCCACCTCTTTCTTCTTATTGATTGCACCCCTATCTTTTGCAAGAGCCGTGCCACCCTGCCGGTCCGGCAGGACAGACCGGCTTCAATAAGAAAAAAACCTGCTTGCACCAGCAGAAGACAAATTATCGGCTTGTTCCGGCTTTATTTCGGCCTGCTCCGCCTGGAAGGTTCAACATGAACATGAACGTCATATACGTTGAACCGCTGAACAAGCACGTCTTCCACCTGTGTGGAAACATCATGGGCACTTTCAATGCTGAGCTCCGGAGGAACACTGAGCACAATGTCCACCACCGTATTGTTTCCATATTTTCTTGCTCGTATATCGCGTACCCCGGACACTTCCGGCACAAGGCAGGCGGCTTCTTTATAGGAAGTGAGATCCTCTTCGCTGAACCCATCCGTTAAATAATGAGACGTTTCTCTAAATATTCCCCATGGGTTTTGCAGATTAATAATCCGACAGCAATCGCTGCCACCGAATCGAGCCACGGAAGATAGAACCGGGCTCCTAAGATTCCAATGACCGCACCGATACTGACCCATGCATCAGATAAATTATCTTTTGCTGCCGCTTTAACAGCCTGGCTGTCTATTTTTTCCCCGAGACGGTGGTTGAACCGGTAAATGCCGTACATAAAGACAGCACAAAAAACCCGGTAGATGCCGCTGCCCAATCCGGTGTGACATACTCTCCGGACCAAATCGACATGACCGCGCCGAATAACACCTGGATACCTACCGCCATCATAATAAAAGAGGCAAGAAGAGATGCAATTGATTCTGATTTCCAATGACCGTACGGATGATTACTGTCAGCAGGTTTTCGGGATATCATTAAACCTATTAAAATAGCGGCAGAGGCCGCTATATCGGTGACGTTATTCCATCCATCCGCCGTTAATGCTTCAGAATTTGCAGATTCCCCTACCACCAGCTTAATAGAAGCCAAAAACAGATAAGCCGCTATGCTGAGCATTGCACCCCGTTCACCCATTTTTATTTTTTTGTATTTTTCTTCATTTTTCATAACTACTCCTCCGCTCTTTATTATTCTATCAAGCGGAGTTCTAGTGGGGATACAGCAACGTTTTGTCTTATTACTTACTTATTATCCAGATGCTAACAATGTTTCATTCAGCCAAAAAAAACCGATGCAGCCATTCGTCTGCACCGGTTGTGTATTAGCTGTCTGTCATTCTTTTAGTGTAAACGATCCATGCGGCAGCGAGTGCTGCAGCAAACCATGCCGTAATGATTAAAGGGGCTGCCATGCTTCCGCAAACCCGCCTCCTGTTTCCATCCGAGCAGCCAGGTCAATCAGCTGCATATTAGGCATATATTCCAAAAAGAGAGGCCCGGATACTGGTTAATAATGGCATCGATTAAGGGAGTCAAACCAAAGACAAACATGACCGGCAATAAAGCAACAGATGCTTCCATCACCGTTTTTGTCACCAGACCCAGCAGCGTTCCGAGTGCTGTATAAAATAAGCCCGATAGGAATAATGCTGCTATAATCACAGGAACATTGGGAATTTCATAGCCGACAAAGAAAATACTAAGCGCCAGCGTAACACCCGTAAAAGCTAACGTTAATAGACTTTTCCCGATGAGTATCTCTCCTGCGGAAGCCGGTGAGAGCATCAGCCCCCGGAGCGTATTTTTTTCCTTTTCTTCTGCAATGATGGCGGCCTGGACAAAGACAGCTACGATAGAAAACGTAAAGTTAATAATAAGATAACATATCTAATTGAATATTATCCATTCGTCCGTAAAAGAAAGCCAAAATAATAGGGGTCAATGCTGTAGTAGAGATATACATATTCTTCGATACGTCTTTCATGTCTTTCTGAAAAATAGCATACATTCGTCTCAGCGCCAGTGTCATACGAGCTCCCTCCCTGTTAGTTTTACAAAAATATCTCCCAGTGTCGGTTCGTTTGTGTGTACGGAAGCAACCTGCTCATCAGCCATATAGGCATACATTTTTTTGGCATTTTCCGGAACGTTGTCTAACGTAATTTTTTTTGCCGGTTGTTAACTCTATCGTCATCGTATTATCGGCAAACCGGCGGCGCAGCTTCTGTGGAGCATCTAACAGCTGTATCTTTCCGTGATCGAGAAAGGCCACCCGGTCGCACAGTATTTCCGCTTCGTGCATATTATGGGTCGTCAAAAAGATAGTCGTGCCTTTTTTGTTCAGTTCCCGCAGACTCTTGTAAATGTGTGCTGCGTTAGTGGGATCAAGTGCGGACGTTGGTTCATCCAGAAACAAAAGCTCCGGTGCATGTAGAAAAGCACGGGCAAGCATTGCGCGCTGAGTCATGCCTTTTGAAAGCTTACCGACCACTTTTTTGCCTGTATCTTCGAGATTCACCATTTCGAGTGCTTCTTCAATACGGCTGTACGATAGATTGTAAAGATCGCAGTAAAGTTTCAGGTTTTCGTAAACGCTCAGTCTTTCATACAAAGCACTGTTATCAGTTAGTACTCCCATCCGCTGCTGGAAATCGTCCTTCCAGCTCTTTGTCATGGACCGGCCTAACACTAAAGCTTCACCGTCTGTCGGACGAAGCTGGTTCGTCAGCATCTTAATCGTCGTTGTTTTTCCGGCTCCACTGGGACCGAGAAAACCAAAAATTTCTCCAGTGGCCACTTTAAAATCGAGGTTCTTCAATGCTTCATAATTACTGAAAACCTTGGACACATTATTCACTTCAATACTGTATTCCATTATTATCCCTCCTGGATGTCAGCTGGTATGCTGCTGATTCCAGAATAAAAGAAATGCCGGCGCCCCGCCTTATATTTACGGTAAACAGCGCCGGCCGGTATGTGAATGGAGCAGATCCCGGGATGAATGAAACACTATTTCATGCCGATCATCGCTTTCAGCTCCGCCATTTTTGTTTTAGACAGCGGTATTTCTGTTTTCTTGTCGTCTTCTAAAATGAGCGTATAGCTGTTTCGTGTCCACGTAATCACTTCTCTTACTTTCTGCAGGTTCACAATATAGGAACGGTGGCAGCGGAAAAACCCAAAAGGCTGAAGCCTGGTTTCCAGTTCTGTTAATGTAAAAACGCCGGGAAATCCTTCTCCTTTAATATGAATAAGCACCTGTCCGGCGGAAGTTTCCACAAAGTCTATTTCCGTAGGATCAAATAAAATAATTTTATCATCAATCTTTGTTGGAATTTTATCAAATTGGACTACCGGCTTTATTTCTTCAACAGATGCCTCGTCTTCTTGAGCTTCCGGCTCGTCTTCTTGTTCCATTTCAATAGAATGACATCCAGTTTCATCGAGCCTGTAGACATGATCAGCCATTGTAATGGCACTTTCCATGTTGCTTGTCAGGAGCAGAATAGTTTTCCCAGCCTGCTTTAACTCCTGAATAAGCTTGATAAAAATACGTTTTGTTTCCATATCTACATTCTGGTCCGCTTCTTCAAATACAAACAAGGCGGGATTCTGGAATAAGAGACGTCCTGCCTGCACACGGCGCTGTTCTGAATAAGAAAGGTGCTGGACCCGGACTTTATGCTTCGTTTCAAGCTGCAGCACGTGAAGAACTTCCGGAATGGTTCTGCTGGAGTTGTAAAGACCCCGGTAAAACGTAAAAACATCTTTTACTGTAAGCCTGGGATACAGTCCATCGTCCAAATAAGAAACGCCGATACACGTATAATCCGGCTTCGTAAATGTGGTAATTGGTTTATTCAGGACGTGAATATCTCCATTCGACCCCGTCATATCTCCATTCAGCATACGCAGGAGAATGTTTCGTATGTTTGTATTGGAATGAAGAGCCACTGCCTGGCCCTGTGAGACTTCCAGTCCAAAAGCCGGGAAAATAACCGCGTCTTCAGTTTGTTTTTCTAAAGCTTCAATTCTTAACACCGACATAAAAACATCTCCTGTTTTTTATTTAATCGAAGCATGAGCATGATGGATGGCGGGGTTTTGTGAAAAAATGCTTTTATCCTCTTACACATATTTATTGCGGCCGGCACCAATGCCTGCCGTCATCTGGCAGACCGCGATAACCATTAAGAAAATCAGGCCTGCACTCCATGCCCCCGTCCAGTCGTAAAAAAATCCCACGACCAGCGGGCCGAATGCAGCTAATAAATACCCGACCGATTGTCCCATACCTGAAAGCTCTGCCGCCTTGCCGGCCGTTTCTGCACGAAGGCCAAACAAAGCCAACGCCAGGCTGATGCTTGCTCCCTGTACAAGTCCTATGCAGAGTACCGCTGCAATAAGCATAGAAAAAAGAGAAGCTGCAAGCAGAAGGCTGAGCCCTGTTAATGCTGTGATGCCTATCGTGATGATAATTCCAACCTGATGACGAAACCGCTCGGCCAAAATTGGTGTAACAAAAGAGGCAGGCAGACTGGCTGCCTGCATCATAGCTACCATCCAGCCGGCACTCGTTAACGCGACGCCTCCGGTTTCTACGAGAATGTCCGGAAGCCATGTAATCATGACGTAAAACCGATGGATTGAAAGCCCATAAACAGCGTTACCTGCCAGGCAAGAGGGGACTTCCAAATAAGAGTAGTACGATCGATTTCTTTAACCGGCGGTGCTTTTTTCTTTTCCCCATGTAAAATAAATGCCCATAAAATGATGCCGGCTAATGCCGGAAGCGTCCATAAAAGAAGCGCACCCTGCCACCCGGTGCCTGACTGTTCTGCAATAGGCGCGGAGAGTCCGGACGCAAATGCCGCGGAAATAGCCATACATGTTGTATAAATGCTCGTCATCAGCCCCATCTTCGTTGGGAAAGACCATTTAATAACGCCCGGCAGCAGTACGTTACAGACTGCAATGCCGGCTCCTACCGCAACGCTTCCCGCGTATAAAAACCACAAATTGGGTACCGTTCGTATAAGAATACCCGCCACCAGTACGATTAACCCTAGAAATAAGGCTCTTTGATGCCCCACTCTATTTCCAAATCTGTATGCTACCGCCGAAACACCAGCAAACGTAAGCAGCACCATAGTCGTCAACACCCCGACCGAACTGTGATCAACGCCGAGATCTTCCCGGATAAAGCCAAGCACCGGGCCGACTGATGTAATAGCTGCGCGGAGATTAAAAGCAATTAGTACAATTCCTATAACAAGAAGAATTCTGTATTTTTTGTTCTGTTCTTTTTCCTGCATCGTTTCTAATGACATGACGTTCCCCGCTTTTTCTCATAAAGCTGAGCTCTATTTTATTTTCAGTATTCTACCTTCCTATCATAACAAAAAGCATCGGATTTCTCCGATGCTTTCCTAAATTTAAGACTGTGCTGTTTTTGATTTCTTTCTCTCTGTAGAAACAATCACATTTTCTCCCTCAATCTTGATCATAAACTCCTTCAGCTTACTACGGTCCGGAGTCAGCGTATTCCCTCCATCCGTAATATCAAATTCCCTTCCATGCCATGGGCAGCGGAGAATTTCTCCTTCACGCTGAAAGCAGTACTCACCGGGATTTTTGGTTGCAGCAGGGGAACCTCCAATTTTCCCTTTTGATAAGAGGGCCCCTTGATGAGGACAGCGGTTAAGGAAGGCATAAATTCCCTGCTCCGAGCGGCAGATAATGATGGATTTTCCGGAAAATGTTCGTTCTATCATATCTCCCGGCCTCAGATCCTGCATCGTACACATTTTTTCTTCCATTACATATCCCTTCTTTTCAGCTTCGGATAAAAACGAAGAGCATTCTCCACCATAATCTTATGACGGACCTCTTCGCTTAATCCATTCGGCAGCGCCTGATCAGGAGAATCATAGTCCCAGTGCGGATAATCTGTGGAAAACGCAATAATATCGTCGGTGCCCATCTGCTCGACCAGGTTGTTCCATTCCCGTTTTGTCATTTCTTCGAGAGGCTGGGTCGTGAAACAAAAATGATTTTTTATCGTTTCGCTCGGCATTTTGGTTACCCAGGGCACTTCATGACGGAGGTCTTTATACTGCTGGTCCAGCTTTTTCATTAAGAATGGAACATAGGTAAAGCCACCTTCGATCATCATGACTTTCAGCTTAGGGTATTTTTCGAACACGCCGTTCAGGATCATGTTGGTTACCTGAATCATATGGGAGATTGGAATAAGCGCATGCCATTCGATGAAATAACGGGGCCATTTGCCAAACTGGACGGGCGGCTCATTGTGATGCATGCCAATCATCAGATCATGTTTTTCAGCGGCTTCATAAATGGGATGATACATAGGATCTCCCCAGGCAATATCATCTATCGGCAGAAGAACCTGCAGCATTTTTGGATGATCGCCGATGCGTTCAATCTCTTCTACTGCTGTCTTCGGATCCTGGGCAGCAATGTGAATAGAACCGTACAGTCTTTCTTCTTTTTCAAGCCAGTGCTCAATCTGCCAGTCATTGTAGGCTGTGGCCAGTGCAGCAGCCATTTCGTACCAGCCATGCATAGAAGAAGGAGAAGGATCCAGTGCCCCTGTTAAAATACCAATATCGTGTCCGCATGCATCCAGAAGCTGCTCACGCATAAACGGAAGATCCGACCCGGCATCCCGTCCATCCGGGAGCATGGCATCGGCACGATTTACACCTGCCACCGCCGGCTGTGTATAGGGCATATGCTTTTCCTGAACCCAGTTGGCATCAGCAATATACCGTTTCCAGGGCTGCCCCAGATAGGGCAGTAAATCTGCGTACGTTACTTTCTCATGAATATCCGCGTCAATCAACCTGCAGGTTTTCCCATCAAATTCTTTCAAGTAAACCTCCTCTTAGTATAATTTTATATACTAAGGGTACCATTCATTTACCTTTCATAACAAATTGCATTAACAGCCTTAAGGACCGGTGAGATGCAGGAGCAGTGCTCAGTGCTCTCCAGTGGGCATGAGTGGCTGTTTATCATATTTTGTAGAATGTATGTAAAACAACCTGCCAAACATAAGGTAAAATACAATACCTTCTATACAATAAAAGAAATAGATCTATTTTACATATTGTCCATTGGAGGTGATCTTGTGCCGGTCCACACCCCTGTCATTCATACGACCATCCGCCATATCCTGGAGCGCCCGCATTTTCAAAAGGCCGTAGTCATAGGAGATGAAACTTCTCTTAACCGGACAGTTACATGGGTTCATATCATTGAAGTCACCCGCCTGGACGAATTGTTAAACGGAAACGAACTTGTACTGACCACGGGACTTGGCTGGTATGAAAATGAAGCCCTTTCCCTGTCGTTTTTGCAGCAGCTTATTGCCAACAATGTTTCCGGCCTGTGCATTGAGCTTGGCACCTATACAGAGTCACTACCTGCTTCCATGATCGAATTTGCTGAACGTCATCATTTTCCGCTGATTCTTTTTCATGAAAAAGTCCGCTATATTGATATTACGCAGGATCTGCATAGTTTATTTATCCATCAGCACTACCAGATGGTCAAAGAACTAGAAGACCTGTCTTCCTCGTTTAATCAAATTCTGCTGGATGGAAAAGGAATTGAAGAAATTTTGTACGAATTTTACCGCCGCACGAGGATCAACGTTTGTTATCTTCCAATTCAGGGGGAAAGTTATTTCTATCCCGCGCTTTCTTTAAAGGAGCAGGAAAAACGGGTCAAGGAATGGATCGAGCACAAAACATGGCACCACAGAAGCCTGCATACATCACGTCCTATTATGGTACTCACTCATTATTTCGCTGACTTAATCGCCTACAAAGACGGCCTTGCTTTCAGTGAATTCGATGAACTTGCATTCGACCGCTGTGCTACCGCCATTTCACAGGAAGTGATGCGGACCACCTACATGGAAGAGCGCCGCAGACAGCAGGAAGAACGCTGGATGCATGATTGGATCAATAACGAAAACAATCAGGAAGAAGTTAACAGTGAACTCCAACAGCTGCAAAAAGGAACGTTTCAATCTATGGCTGTCGGACTCATTTCGAAAAATCATCTTCTTTCCTCTCATAAAAATAGAGAAGGGCTTTTTATTCAAAAGTCGATGCTCGCCCGTTCGATTTTTGAAGAACGAGGAATAACGCTATTAGCCACTTCTATGCCGCACGCCTATGTGTTTATTCTGCTGCACCCGGGCAGTATCAGCGCTTCTGTTTTCCGCGAGCGTCTTTATTCCGGCTACCGGGCTTTATTAAAAGAAGACGAGCGGGGCACCTTTCCTTTCTTTGAATATCTCGTTTTCGGCAAAACGGTAAAAGCATCGACGGACGTGCCGGTAAGCTATTTAACTGCAAAGGAAACAGAAAAAGTGAAAAATCGTGTAGCTTCTCTTGCTCTTCCTTTTTATGAAAACCTTCATCTTTTTCGTACAGTTCTTAAAATGGAAGAAGAAGGAGATATAGATGACTTTATTGATGAACATTTAGGAGAGCTGCTCCGCTTTGATGCAGACAGACAGGGGCATTTGATTCAAACTCTGCGGGTATACCTGCAGTGCTTTGGCTCCAAGCAGGATGCAGCGCGGGAGCTCTACGTCGTGCGCCAGACCCTCTATCACCGGCTTGATAAAATCAGCGAGCTGATGGGGGAAGATTTATTTTCTTCTCCAAAGCGCCTGTCTGTAGAACTTGCACTGCATGCCTATGAATATCAGGCAGGCACTAAGTAAATGTATATACGAAAGACAAAACCCGGCCGAATTCATCGCCGGGTTCATTATTATTTTTTTATTTCTTCATATGAAAAAGCAGAAACCTTAGGTTGCGGTACAGAGGTACTTTTAAACGATTGAACACTCGATTTGCTTGTTTCATTAATATAAATAGGTTTTTTTAATAATCCGATAATAGCAGCAGTTATGACAGCCCCTATTATTACACTCAATATATACAGCAATGGACTGCTCGCTGCTATTGGAATAACAAATATTCCGCCATGAGGAGCTTGAAGTGAGATGCCTAACCCCATACATACAGCTCCTCCAACTGCTGCACCGATTGTATTGGCTGGAATAATTCTTAAAGGATCTTTAGCCGCAAATGGGATCGCCGCTTCTGTAATAAAGGCTGCTCCTAGAATATAAGCTGATTTTCCAGCATTTCGTTCTTCTGTATCGAATCTATTTTTAAATAACGTAGTAGCTAAAGCAATTCCCAGTGGAGGCACCATCCCGCCTACCATAAGAGCTGCAGAAGGCTCATAAACCTGACTTGCGAACATGGCTAATCCAAAAGCAGAAGCAGTCTTGTTAATAGGTCCTCCCATATCAAATGCCATCATTCCTGCCAGTAAGGCCCCTAATAATATAGCATTTGTTCCAGTTAAACCACTCAGCCATTCCTGAAGGGACGTATTCACCCAGGATAATGGAGCATTCACTAAGTAAAACATAATCAAGCCGGTAATAAATGTTCCCAGCAAAGGCAGAATCAAAACAGGGCTCAGTCCTTGAAGAGCTTCCGGAAGGTTTTTAAATACTTTCTTTAGCCATAATACAGCGTAACCGGCGACGATACCAGCAATCATGCCACCCAGAAATCCAGAACCCCCGATAGAAGCAAGCATTCCACCAATCATTCCTGGTGCCAGTCCAGGCCGATCCGCTATGCTATAGGCAATGTATCCAGCCAAAATAGGTACGATTAAAGCAAAAGCCGCATCCCCGCCAACGGTGCCCAGAAAAGCAGCAAACTGGTTATATTGAGGGCTGTCCGGATCGGCAGCATTGATACCAAACATAAAGGAGATAGCTATAAAAATACCACCTGCTACAACGAAGGGAATCATAAAAGAGACGCCGTTCATTAAATGCGTATATATTTTAGGCTGCTTCATTCTCGTTTTTTCTTTATCCTGCTTTAAACGTTCTTCTTTTTCTCCATGTACCTTGCCTTTACCTTCTAAAGAATTCGTTATTAACTTTTCAGGATAATGGATCGCTTCTCTGGTAGAAGCTGTGATGATTTTTTTGCCTTCAAATAGTTCCATATCTGTTTTAATATCAGAAGCAATTATAATTCCATCCGCTTCTTCAATATCCTGAGGTGATAACCTGTTGGAAACTCCGGATGAACCGTTCGTCTGGATTTTAGCATGTATCCCCAGGGTATCGGCTCTATTTTGTAAAGATTTAGCGGCCATAAAAGTGTGTGCTATACCCGTCGGGCAGCCTGTTATGGCGACAATTTTTTTACCTTCGTATTTTTGGGTGTCCGGGCCGGCTTTTTGGAATTCGGTTTCTTCTGCTTGTTTAAATAACTCCACGATGTCTTCTGCTGTTCCTGCTAAAATAAGGTTCGCCCGGAATACTTCATCCATTAGTAAAGAAGACAATCTGGATAGTGTTTGTAAATGTTCTTCTGTGGCATCTTCGTTAGCAGCAATCATAAAAAATAAGTGGCATTTTTCCGTATCATAGACTAATCCTTTCAGCGATCTGGCCAAAACAATAGTTGGTCTCTTTACAGAGCTCGATTTGGCATGAGGCAGCGCTACTCCATACCCGACCTCTGTAGAAATTTCATTCTCTCTTTGCCAAATATCCTTTTTAAAACCTTTTTCGCTTTCGAGATAACCATTAACAGATAAAACGTTTACCATGTTATCAATCAATTCGTTTTTATTGGAATAGTCGGCATCCAGAATAATATTTTCCACCCTCAACATGTTTACAAGGTCCAAATTAAGTCCTCCTCGCCCTTTTTGGCTTTATAAAGTGAAGCTTTATTGGTAGATTCAAACAAATCCATCTTCTTTTTAACTAATTCTTTTGCAGCTTTAGTTGCTTCTGGATACAGAACGTCCGGTTCATAGGCTCCGGGATTTTCTTCAAGCATTTCTCTAAGTCTGTTAAAAAAGGCGAGTTTCATATCTGTAGACAGATTAATTTTGGCCACACCATGTTTTAAACATTCTTTAATTTCTTCATCCGCGTTGTTGGAACCGCCGTGCAGCACTAATGGTATGTCTACATTTGATTTTATCGCCATTAACCGATCTATTTTTATGGATTGATCTTCATTTTTTGGATAAATACCGTGAGCAGTTCCAACTGCAACTGCAAGAGTATCAACCCCTGTTCTGTCGACAAATTCTTTTGCCTGTTCCGGATTTGTATAGAAGACGTTGTCGCTTCCCTTTTCCGAACTGCCCTCATTTGTACCTAATGTTCCTAACTCTCCTTCAACCGATACGTTGACTAGATGCGCAATATCTACCGCGTTTTTCGTTAATTCAATATTTTTTTCAAATGAGTAATGTGAAGCATCCATCATAACGGATGTATAGCCGTTTCTAATCGCTCTAGTGATGTCTTTCATTGTGTCTCCGTGATCCAAATGAATAACAATCGGTACTTTCGCCATTTTAGCTGCTTCTAATACATAGGCTATAAAATGATCCGTTAACAGCTCAATTTCATTGGGATGAATTTGAATAATGGCCGGAGAATTGTTTTCTTCGGCTGCTTCGATAACAACCTTTACAAATTCACTATTAGCTACATTAAATGATCCGACAGCAAACTGATTGTTGTACGCAGTGTTTAGTAGTTCTTTCATATTTAATAACATAATATTCCACCTTTAGTTGTTGTTCCATATTTTTAAAAACTGATCAAAGGACTCTGCCTCAATTAACTTATTAGTTATAGCAGAATCGTTTAAGATATCATGAATGCCTATGAAAAAATCGTTACTTTGTTTCTTGTTCACAGCTGGAGGAACGAACAGGAAAATGATCTGAGCCATCTTTTCGCCCCATTTAATTTTTTGGGAATTAACAGCAATGACAACACGCAGATCCAGATTATTTCCTGCCTCAAATGGATGCGGCATAGCCACATTGTTTCCTATGTTCGTGCTCGACATCTGCTCACGTTCTATAATGCTTCCCAAAAGCGGTTCCAATCCAGATTGATTTGTTAACGTTTTCAATAATTCGTACTGAGATGCTTCCTTCAGGAAAAAGAAATCTTGAAATTTTAAATAATTTTCCAAAAGTCCTCTTTTTAGATGACTCGAAATAATTCTGATATCTTCATTAGTCACCTCGGAACTAATAAATATAATTTTTCTATTATCCATTTTTTTTGGTATTTGTATTGTTGTAATGATCGTTTTAACATCTGAAGGTATATGTTCCATTTCATTAACAGCATAAGCCCCTTCCGGACTTATATTAGGAAAATATTGAGCTATTTTCCTCTCCAGTAAATTTCCAATCAGCTTGTTCTTTTCATAAACAATCGCGACTTTTTGTTTGCTTTCCTGGTATTTTTCTAAATAATGGACAATGTGCAGCGTTAAATAACCAATTTCGTTTTCAGGAATATGAATCTTCAGCGTACTCTGCAATTCTTTTGCTAAAGCAACCGCTAAATCATAGGCTGTCATATACTCTTTTTTTATGTGGCCGATAAAAGGGTTCTCCACAGGAAATTGTATTTCAACGGACCAATAGATTTTGAGATCCGGCCGATCAGTTCATCAAAAAGCTGATGATCATCATTTAAATTAAACCCATACTGTTTAAAAATAGTATCGAAGGCTGTGTTTATTTTTGATTTCACTTCAACAGGCAGATCTGCGGAAGAATAATCTGAGTTTGAAGTTTGACATAATTGAAGACTTATCAATAAATAAGCTAAATATTGTTTCTCATATTCATCAAACACAATATCAAGGTTAAGAGAAGCTGCCTGTATTAGGATGTCCTCTGCCAGCTGGTACTCTTCTAATGAAGAATTTTCCAATTTCATATCTTCTCTTGTGAGTGGTTGATTCATTTCTAATCTTTTCATGCCGATAATGACCGTACTGCATACCATAAATACTTCTCTGGCATTTCCTGTAATTCGATACTTGGAAAATTGTAATTTGATACTAGCAATCATTTCTTTAATGGAAATATTATCAATCCAATTTTCAAAATAATAGGAAATTTGTTCTTCAATTTCTTCTTCGCTGAAAATGTCAGCCGGTAGTAAACTTTCTAAAAACAGCCTCTTATCAATCTCCAGACCTTCCAGCTTTACACCCTGGAAAACGATAGCTTCAATATGAATATTCCTTCTTTCTGTTTTGATCAACTGAAAAATTCTCTGCACGTCTTTCCTAATGGTCTGCGATGAAAAATACAGTTCCCTCGAAAGATCATCATAGGTAGTAAACGAATGATGCGACATCATAATTTTTATTATTCGTAACATTCTTTCTTTAATATCCGTCTGTCCCTGCTGCTGTAGTAATAACGATCCTTCCAGCAGGGTATATCCTTTATGATTGTCGCCTTGAATAGATGTTTCTTTTAGATAGTTTTCGTTTAAATCCCTTATATCATTTCGCAGCGTTCTTGTTGTAACATTAAGTGCCGCAGCCAGGTCTTTACCACTTACAAAATCAGAAGTAGATTGCTTTAATATCTGCAACAACTCTTTGTAACGTTGATGCACAATTATTCCTCCCTCCTACGTATCAATATATTGTAAGCGTTATCTTTCAACAACAATATACTTCTTCCTAATGGTTAGGAAATGATTATCTATTCATATACTGTTAGATTTTTTTGTGAAAAAAATATATATCTTCCTTTGCAGTACCTTGTTTTTTGCTGACTTATTCGGTTGCTATATTCATCCCCTACATCTGTTCTACTATAATTTAAAATACCAGTATACAAAAATTTAAGCAGTAAAAAACCCGGCCGATAAATTCGGCCGGGTTCATTTAAGTAGAAGCTGCTTCTTCTTTTTGTTTTTTTAATAAAAAGGAAAAATATTTTCTCGCATCCGCACTTTCTATATGCAGATGCGCCTGCTTTTCTCCATTGGAAAACTGTACGAACGCCCCTTCCAGGTTTTCCTGTACGGCAGTTATTGCGTAGCCATCCTCTATCAGAGCATCAATTTTTTCTTTTTCCAGCATAAATTCCGCATGCTCCCGCATTCACACCCGCCTCCATTATTTAAATTCAGTACTCGCCACTTCCCGCTGGGCGGCTTCTTCTTCTTTTATGGCCCAGTCGCGTCCAACTGTAATCCCTAAATACTTTTCATCACTTGGATCTTCTATTTCAGCCTGCTTGTATTTAGGGAACCACCAGAATTTACCTAATACATAGTAACTTCCCCCTCCAACCACAAAGCCGACTAAAAAGGAATAGTCCATCAATAAATAGGCACTCACGCCGCCTATTGTCCAGGAAATAAACCCGGCCGCGTTAATCCCTTTGAAATAGCGGTACTGCCCATCATGACGATATAGATCAGGCACGTTCACACGTCTTTTTCGCAGCACATAATAATCAACAATTAATATACCGACAATAGCTGATAGTATGCCGCCTACTACTAAAAGGAAAGGAACGAGAATTTCAAATAGGAGCCAGGGCTGTACAACAGTTCCGACAAAGCCTGCCAGAAACACACCTACATAAAAAGGAACCTTCGGACCGCCTGTATTGGAAAAAATAGTTGCAGCCGGAATTACGTTCGCTGACGTATTGGTCGACCACTGGGCAAAAACAATCATTAATAACAGAACGGCCAGGGCTATGCCTGTTGCTGTTTCCTGCAGAGCCACCACCGGATCAAAGTTACCAAGGGCAATATAACAGACACCGCCGATCAATACCATAAACGTCTGCAAGAGCGGCAGGGAAATAACGCTTCCTACAAGCGTCCCTTTGTTTCGTTTCCACCAGTTTCTTTCATACTGAGGGGCTTTAATAAACCTCGAGATGGAAGGAATGTCCGCGGCAAGAGTTGCCCAGAATCCCATGTTGGCAAAAAGAACAATCAGAAACGCATTGACTGCCGTCGTTCCGGATACCGGGGCCTCCACGCTGTTCCATACGTTTGTGCCACCTGCTGAAGCGGTAGAAGTAAGTACATAATACATCCAAATTGAAATAATAATAATAATGGGTGCTGCCAGATCCGCAAATCGCTCGACAGCTTTAATTCCTATCGCCGTGTTAATCAGCTGGGCGGTTGCAAATAAAGCGTAGCAGAGAAGCCAGTTATCAAAGCCCATCATAATATTTAATATGCCGTTAATCGCGGTAGCACCAAAAAGGTATTAATACCAAACCAGATGGAGGCGGTTATTCCTCGTGTTAATGATGGAATATGGGTACCGACCGTTCCAAATGGTGCCCGCATATAGACAGGGAAGGATAACCCATGTTCAATTCCGATATCTCCTACAATCGTAATAAAAATACCGATGGCAAGTGAACCAAGCAGAGAAGCCAGTACCACCCAGCCAAGAGGAAGCGACAACACACCATCGCCGCCGATCGCAAAAGCAGCAAGCACAACGGCCATACCGACCCACATCACAGCAAAACCAAAGGTACTGATCTTTTTGCCGGCATGAGATACCGGCAGCAGATCAGGCGATTTTAAATAACGGTCTTTTTGGCTCATTCATGTATCCTCCTACATATTTTTTATCCAGCTTCTCTCCTATTGTTAAATTAATGTTTCTGCTTTGGTGGGAGCGTTCAGGCTTTGAAAGGTTTTCCGCTTCATATAGCGGCCGCTTCCTGGTTTTCCAACGGTTTCTTTATTCCGGACGACGGCCTTGCCGCGCACGAGCACCGTTTCCACTTCCCCCTGCACTTCCATGCCTTCAAAAGCGTTATAATCTACAGCCATATGGTGAGTATCCACGCTGATAGTTCTCGTCACGCCGGGATTAAAGATCACCAGATCAGCATCACTTCCTACCGCAACGGCTCCTTTTTGAGGAGACAGACCGAACAGCTGGGCCGCTCTGGCAGAAGTGATTTCTACAAATTTCTGAAGGGAGATCCGGCCTTTCGCCACACCTTCTGAATAAATAATACTGAAGCGGTCTTCAATCATCGGGCCGCCATTCGGTATTTTCGTGAAATCGTCTATGCCCAGATCTTTTTGGCCATGAAAGTCAAAAGAACACTGATCGGATCCAATCGTCTGCAGATCCCCGCTTTGAATCGCTTTCCATAAAAGCTCCTGGTTCTTCTTATCACGGAGCGGCGGCGACCAGACATACTTGGCTCCTTCAAAATTAGGCTTTTCCATATAGGTCTGATCGAGCGCCAGATACTGCGGACATGTTTCGCCGAACACCGCGGCGCCTTTTCTTCTGGCCTCTGCTATTTTTTCCACCGCCTCCTGGCAGCTCACGTGAACGACGTAAAGCTGAGAGTCGGCAAGCGCCGTCAGCTGAGCGGCTCTTCCCGTAGCTTCTCCTTCGATTTCGGGCGGCCGTGTTAATGCATGATAAATTGGCTCGGTTTTACCTTCTGCGAGCGCCTTTTCGGTTAAGTAGTGGATCACATCGCCGTTTTCTGCGTGCACCATGACAAGAGCCCCTAAATCTTTCGCGGCCAGCAGCGTTTCGAACAGCGTTTCATCATCTGCCTGAAACACATTTTTATACGCCATAAACACTTTAAAGGAAGTAATTCCGTGCTCTTCTATAATGCCAGGCAGCTGCTTAAGGACTGTTTCATTCATTTCTCCGATCATTAAATGAAAGCTGTAATCTACGACTGCCTTATCTTTGGATTTGGCATGCCACTCCTGAATAGACTCTTCCAGCGGCTTGTCTTTTCCGGTCAGGCAGAAATCAATAACCGTCGTTGTACCGCCGTGGGCGGCCGCAATTGTCCCCGTTTCAAAATCATCTCTTGTAACGGTTCCCCCAAACGGCATTTCCAGATGAGTGTGCGGATCAATCCCTCCTGGAAACACGTAACGGCCGGAGGCATCAATCACATCGGCTTCTTCCTCCGGAAAATCACGTCCGATCTGAACAATTGTTTCTCCTTTAATCAAAATATCAGCCTCGTAGGTTTCACTTGCCGTTACAATCGTTCCATTTTTGATTATTGTTGTATTCATTCATCCCGCTCCCTTCTATTTAGTTCCCATCATGGACACCAGTGACTGCCTTTCATTCCATGTCATCGGCTCTTCGCCGGTTTTACGAGGTGCTTCCACCATTTCAATTGCCCCATCTACAGGACAGACGATGGAACAGAGGTTACAGCCGACACAGTCATCTTCACGCACTTGAAGAAAGTCATTTCCCTGCTCGTCTTTAAGCATATCAATACACTGATGCGACGTGTCTTCACAGGCAATATGGCATTTATTGCAGTTAATACAGGTTTCTGTATCAATCTGCGCCACGACCCGGTAGTTCAGGTCCAGCTCTCCCCAGTCGGAATACTTCGGCACCGTTTTGCCGACAAGCTCGGCCACGCTGCCTATTTGCTTTTCATCCAGGTAATTGTTCAGCCCGTCGATCATATCCTCTACAATACGGAAGCCATGATGCATGGCCGCCGTACAAACCTGCACGTTGGAGGCCCCCATCAGCATAAACTCCGCGGCTTCTTTCCAGGAAGAGACTCCGCCCATGCCGGAAATAGGCACATTAATATCAGGCCGTCTTGCACATTCAGCTACCATATTCAGTGCAATCGGCTTTACGGCAGGGCCGCAGTATCCACCGTGTGCTCCTTTCCCGGCGACATTGGGAACTGTATTCCAGC
This sequence comes from Sinobaca sp. H24, assembly GCF_023845525.1. NCBI lineage: Bacteria > Bacillati > Bacillota > Bacilli > Caryophanales > Sporolactobacillaceae > Sinobaca > Sinobaca sp. H24. Next base: position 102,062 of record NZ_JALBWT010000007.1, on the reverse strand, counting down.
TGTCCAGATCTACTCCGGCCAGGCTGTTGATCGTATTAATCATGCTGACAGCGTCCGCCCCGCCCTCTACGGCGGCTTTTGCTGTAAAGGTTATATCCGTAATGTTCGGGGTCAATTTAACAATAACCGGTGTCTGAGCGACTTCCTTTACCCAGGCGGTCTGCTGTTTCACAAGCTCAGGTACCTGTCCGGACGCCGCGCCCATACCGCGCTCTGCCATACCGTGCGGACGGCCGAAGTTCAGCTCCAGACCGTCGACTCCAACAGCTTCCACCATTTTGACAATTTCATGCCACTTTTCCTGATTTGGTTCCACCATCAAAGACGCGATGATCGCATGATTTGGATATTTAATTTTTGTTTCTTCTATTTCCCGCAGGTTTACTTCGAGCGGCCGGTCGGTGATTAATTCAATATTGTTAAATCCCGCTACAGCCTGGCCGTTAAAAGAGGTGGCGGCAAAACGTGAGGATACATTCAGAATCGGATCGCCAAGCGTTTTCCAGACAGCACCGCCCCACCCTGCTTCAAATGCCCGCTGCACCTGATACCCGCTGTTTGTCGGCGGAGCCGAAGCGAGCCAGAATGGATTTGGAGAGCGGATGCCTGCAAGCGATGTTTCGAGGTTTGCCATATCAAATCTCTCCTTTTTGTTTCGTATTAGGCAGAATGGACGGCTTTTTCCGTCAGCTCTGAATGAATCGCCCAGGCGGCTTTTTTGCCCTGCTGGGCGGCTGATACGACCATTGCCTCCCCCTGGCCCTTTCCAAAAATAATATCTCCGATTGCATAAACGCCGTTTTTTGACGTGGCATACGTTGTTTCATCTATTTGAATCACCCCGTCGGAATGCGTCACTTCAAATGCTTCGATAAGCGGGTTCAGCCGTTCCTGGCCGATCGCTTTTATTACCAGGTCTACATCCAGCGTTTCTGTGGCGCCTTCAATTGCTTTTACCTTCTGGCGTCCGTCTTCTCCAGCTGCTTCCAGTTTCATTTGATTCACAAGCAGGCCCGTTACCTCGCCTTTGCTGTTTCCTTCTATTTTTGCCGGCGCCGACAGCCATTTGAACTCAATGCCGTCCTGCTTGGCGAACTCATATTCAAACGCATAGGCCGTCATCTCTTTTTCCGTGCGGCGGTAAACCATTTTCACATTCTCTGCGCCGAGCCGGACCGAACAGGTCGCCGCATCAACTGCTGTGTTGCCTGCTCCAATGACGGCCACTTTCTTCCCGCTGAGATTCTCCTCCCACTTCCCGGACTTCGTCATTTTTACAAATTCAATAGCATCCCGGACCCCTTCTAGTTCTTCTCCGTCGATGCCAAGTGTAGGAACTTTGCCCATCCCGGCGGCAATAATAACGGCATGGTACTGCTCGGTAAGCTCCGCTGCGCTTATATCTTTTCCAACGATCGTATTCGTTTTAATTTCAACGCCCAGGTCTTTCACTTGTTTGACTTCCCAGGCGGGAATCTCTTTAGGCAGCCGGAATGAGACGATTCCGTATGTGTTCAGGCCACCTGCCTCCGCTGACGCTTCGTAAATAGTGACCCGGTGGCCGAAGCGGGCTAATTCCCTTGCTGCAGAAAGCCCGGCCGGACCGCTGCCAACGATAGCAATATGCTGCTTTGTGTCTTCTCCTTTTTTAAAAAGAACCTGCTCATTTTTAATGGCCCAGTCGGTGGCATAGCGCTGGAGATCACCGATCATTATCGGAGTAGATGCATGATTCAGCACGCATGCCCCTTCGCAAAGCTCCTCTGTCGGACATACCCGCGCACAGCTGGCACCCGATGGATTGGCATCCATGATCGTCACCGCTGATCCCTTCATGTTTCCGGAGGCAATTTTCTTAATAAAGGCCGGAATGTCTATATCGGTGGGACAGGCGGTAATACAGGGAGCATCGTAACAGTATAAACAGCGGTTTGCTTCATCGACGGCATCCTTTTGTTTTAAAGCCGGATGGGCTTCAGCAAAGTTTGCTTTAATATCCTCCACCGAAATCCATGCTTCTGATTGATTCGTAGCCATTGCATCGTCCTCCTTTGTATTATGGGATCTGCTGAATCATTTCGTCGTACGTTTCCGGGCGGCGGTCCCGGTAAAACTGCCAGGTATCGCGGACTTCGCGGATCATTTTTCTGTCTACGTCTCCTACAAGCACTTCATCCTCGTCCCGGCTTGCCATTGCCGTAAACTGCCCTCTTGGGTCTACAATGTAGGACTGTCCGTAAAATTCACCCATGTTCCAGGGGCCTTCTGTCCCTACTCGGTTAATTGCTGCGAGGAAGTAGCCATTTGCGACCGCGTGGGCCGGCTGTTCCAGCTTCCATAAGTATTCGGATAGTCCGGCTACCGTAGCGGAAGGGTTAAATACTATTTCTGCGCCATTCAGGCCAAGCAGCCTTGCCCCTTCCGGAAAATGCCGGTCGTAGCAGATGTACACGCCGATTTTGGCGTAAGCCGTATCAAACACGGGATAGCCCATGTTGCCCGGCTTAAAATAAAACTTTTCCCAGAAGCCGTAGCCGTTATTTCCGACACCGACATGGGGAATATGATTTTTCCGGTATTTTCCTAAGTAGGAGCCGTCCGCGTCAATAACTGCAGCAGTATTATAGTAGGTTGCAATACCTTCCACTTCGTAGATAGGCAGGACAATGACCATGCTGTGTTTTTTAGCAAGTTCCTGGAACTGCCTGGTTGTCGGTCCGTCCGGTACCTTTTCCGCCGCCTCATACCATTTGGCATTTTGTTCCGAACAGAAATACGGCCCGTAGAATATTTCCTGCAGGCAGACAATCTGCACCCCTTTTTCTGCCGCTTCTTCAATCATGCGGATGTGCTTTTCAATCGCTTTTTCTTTATGAAGGGCGACCGGCTCTGCCCCATCTACATCATTTGAGGCCTGAATCAGCCCAACACGTACTTGATCACTCATTTATGTTCCTCCTCGTAAAATGTAATGATGATTGACGCTAATATTAAAGAATCACAAGCCGATTAACATTAACAGGATGTGGAAGGTTTCCCCATGACGTTTAACAATTTGTTAAATCATCTGCTGTATCAGGCTGTTCTACTGTCAGATTTCTTCCCTTTAAATTTCTGAAAATTCGTTTTATTAACAAAAAACGCCTTCCCTATAGAGGGAAGACGCTTTTCAATCATGCCGGTACGCCGGCCAGGGCTTCTTTAAATACTGCCAGAATCTGCCTGATTTCGTCTTTAGTAATAATAAAAGGAGGAGCGAGGGTAAGTACGTTTTGGAACCCGGGGACTGTGTCTCCATTTTTACCAGCGATGACTCCTTTTTCCCGGCAGAAGGCGAGCAGCTGATTCATCTTCTCCACAGCAAGAGGCGTTTTCGATTCGCGGTCTTCCACCAGTTCAATCCCTGCCATCAGGCCAAATGTGCGAATATCACCAACTATCGGAAACTCCCATAATGCGCTCAACTCTTCTGCCAGAAAAGCTCCCATGTCGTTTGCGGCCTCTACTAGTTTTTCCTCTTCTATAATAGCCAGGTTTTCAAGCGCAACTGCACAGGAGACAGGGTTGCCGCCGAATGTATTTACGTGACGGAAATGGCTCGTAGCTTCCCCCTGTTTAAATACTTCATATATTTCCTGACGAACGGCAGTCGCAGAAAGCGGCGCATAAGCGCTCGTAATTCCTTTAGCCATCGTTACTATATCAGGGACCACATCGAAATTCCGATGCCCGAATGGTTCCCCTGATCGTCCGAACCCACAGATCACTTCATCTACAATAAGAAGCACATCATGCCTGTCACAGATAGCACGCAATTCCTGGAGATATCCATCAGGAGGCACAATCATGCCGCCTCCTGTAATCACAGGTTCTACGATCACTGCCGCAACAGAGGCTTCACCTTCCCACTCGATCATGTTTTCTATGGCAGAGGCACATTCGAGCGAACAGCTGTCCGGCTCTTTTCCGAACGGACAGCGGTAACAGTAGGGAGGCGGCACATGCTTGAATCCTTCTCCCGCCGGCTCATACTTCAATTTTCTGGACGCCTGCCCGGTTGCCCCCATGGCACCCATTGAGTTACCGTGGTATGCACGGTACCGGGAAAGAATTTTATACTTGCCGTAGGTGCCTTTCTGTTGGTGATACTGCCTCGCCATTTTGAAGGCTACTTCATTTGCATCCGATCCGGAATTCGAAAAAAAGAAACGGTAATCTTCTACAAGCCAGTCGTTTAGGACCGCCGCCAGGTTAACAGCCGGCGCATGCGAATTGGAGAGCGGAACATATCCCAGTTTTTTCATCTGCACCATGGCTGCTTCTGCTATCGTTTCCCTTCCGTGGCCAACATTCACACACCAGAGACCGGACATCGCATCGAGATACTCGTTTCCATCGATATCAGTAACCCGGCTGCCCTGTCCTTTTTCAAAAATAACCGGATTTTCGTTGTGCGGGGATATGTGATGCCATAAATATTGTCGGTCTTTTTCCAGCAGTTTCTGTTTTTCTTCCTGTAGCCGGCTTATTTTTTCGATCATCGCCGCCTCCTTTATTTTGTGTTAATGATAGCACCTATTTATCAGAATATTCACGACACATTATGTGCAGGAATTTCTTCTCCCATTTAACAGAAAGTAAAATGGCTGATAAGGAAAAGGATCGTGTTGGAATATCTTGATACATTTGCTTACACAATAGCTTGCCAGTACGTGGAGGGATCTATACAATAAGGAGCTGAACGCTTCTATCAGAAGCACACTTTGATAACATTGGAGGGACCATCATGCCGCTTATGAGATTTGATGTAATAGAAGGAAGAAGCAAAGAAGATCTGAAGAAGCTGCTTGATGCCGCGCACCGGGGAATGGTTGATGCTTTTGAGGTTCCTGAAAAAGACCGCTATCAAATTGTTCACCAGCATGCCCCTGAAGAAATGATCATTGAGGACACCGGCCTTGGATTTACACGCAGCGAGAACGTTGTGCTGATCAGCGTAACGAGTAAGCAGCGTACCGAAGAACAGAAAAAGGCACTTTACAGCCATCTCGTCAAAGAAATACGCGAACAGTGCGGTATTTCCGAAGAGGACATTATGATTTCTCTCGTTTCAAACGGAGATGCCGATTGGAGTTTCGGTATGGGAGAAGCTCAATTTTTAACAGGAAAACTATAGCAGCACAAAAAAGACGCCCCGGAAGGCGTCTTTTCTGCATTTTATTAAACGGTTGGCGGCTTTTTCATTAACAACGGCTTTCTATAATAGTCGCAGCCTTCCCAGCCGAGCTCTTCTGTCAAAATATCAAATGTCGTATGAAAAAAACGCTGAATCGGCTCGCTGGCAGGTATATCAGTATCCAGGTTCAGGAAAAATTCACTCAGTTCTTTATCGTAATAAGCCTGTTCCGGTTCGAGCGAGTCGTCTTTAAGCTCTTTGTTTAGGAATGGATACGGCAGAACGAAAAAGGAAGGTACATCCACCTGGTCATCGCCGAGCCAAAAGCCGTATTCAATAAACTGCTCGTCAAACGCCGCTTTTTCAATGGGTTTATCCACCGGAAATGGCTCAGGGATATTACTTACGATCAGCGTAGAGATATCAAACGTACCCCAGAACAAACCCGGCATTACTTTCCGGCAGCGCATGGAGCTGATAAAAGCCCGCTGCTCACGAAGGGCCATTTGAAACAAAGCCAGTCCTTTCAGTGCCTCCGATTGGCGATAGGTGTGGTTAACCGTATCCTCATCAAGCATTGCGTCTATTTTCATTTCCTGTGGTTTGGGAAAGATAGAAATAGAGACGCCGTGACTGGCTAACGTCTGAAAAATCCAATGATAATATTCTTTGATGGTTTTTCCATCTTTCAGAGAAGCTGCTTCCTGCTCATCGTCAACGTGCACAATCACTTCATTGCGGCGGATATTCACCTCGACTTGAAGAGTATGACTGCCATGATACAATAAACCTGTAGAAAAACCGCCGGGTGTTACATTCAGCATGACGTGTGCCCACTGCGGCTCTTGAGCGGCAAGTTCCAGTCTGATTTTCCCCAGAATCTGGGACAGTAAATGAAGGGTGCGCTTCGTGTCCTTCCAGTCGGTATGCTTCAATATGCTCACTTTACTTTCTTCCTTTCTATTGTTTAATAATGGAAGCTGTATTGTAGTAACTTCTCCATACCTGCTGATCTTCCTGCCGGATAAGGTTTTTCTTTATACTGTAAAAGGGAAGAGATAGGAAAGATCCTGAAGGAGGACACCGATTTTGGACTTATCAACGATTAAAGAAAAAGTAAAAGAAGGCGCTCAGGGGAAGATGACGATTACACTTACCGAAGAGATGCTTCTTAAGCTGATGAATGTGAAAAAGATCGACAACGTCAAAATTACGAATGTTACTGTTGAAAAGCGAAAGCTGCGAATAGATGGAACAGTTACAAAAATGCATATCCCTATTCATTTCAACGTTCAGCTGCGGCCTGCTTATACCATTGACCGCTCCATCTTTTTTAAGATCAAAAAGATCTGCCCCATTAATGGAAAATGGCTGCGAAAAAAGATCTTTCATCAGCCTCCAATGATGACAATGAAAGGGAAAGTTGTCGGTTTTCACCTCGATTCCGTGAAACAGCTGCAGTATATTCCGGTCGGCCAGTTCGACTCATACTATTTTGAGAACCGGAAAGTCCACATAAAACTAAAACTTTAATACACAAAAAAGCAGCCGCTCCGGCTGCTTTTCTTCTACTATTACTTTATAAAAATCTCTTCAATTTTCCTGACCATTTCGTGAGCTCCATCTTCTTTGTTGGAACATACCGCCACAGCAAGGTTCTGATCCGGCCTGTAGAAGGAGCGGAAGTTCGCTCCCGGATCGTATCCCATTAAAATGTATTTCACTACTTCCTCTCCTTCCCTTTCCATATAACCGGCATATCCATAGGAAATAGATTCTGATAGGGATACATGCGGCTCTAAAAAGATCGTTGTCATCTCCTTCGATAGCAGCTTATAGCTCATCAGCGCTTCCCAGAAAAGCACCATGTCAGCAGCCGTTGTATAGGCTCCCCGGTCGGGTCCGCCTTTAATCGGAATGGCATACTGGTTGGTTTTCGATTCCCCTTCTTTTGTTTCTATGTAGCCGACTGCCGTTCTCTCCGGAAGCTGGTCCAATTTGAAATAGCCCGAATCTTTCATACCGGCTTTTTCAAACACATGCTGCTCTGTATACTCACTGAACTCCATGCCGGTCACCTGCTCTATAATCAATCCCAATACAATATATCCTGCGTGGTTTGCATGAAACATGGCTTCCACCGGCGACACCATTTTCTTCTGCTGGAACAATGACAGATAATCACTCGTTTTTTTCATCCGGTACATCGGTTTCTGGATCCATAGATCTTCATATGCCCTCATTGTTTCATCTTCAAAATAATCAGGAATGCCCGACGTATGAAGCAGGAGGTGTTTTATAGTAATATCTTCATCAAAATAAGGGAATGTAATATCCAGACAGTCCTTTAACAATGTATCGAAATCCAGCTTTTCTTCCTCTATCAGCTGGCACACCGCCGCCGCTGTGAAGATCTGGCTGCCGGACGCCATGTTAAATCTTGTAGTTATCTGATTTTCCCATTTTTCGGGGAGATTCGCAAAACCGCTGCTGCCGCTTCCCTGCTTGTCTTTCCCCCTCGCGGAAAATGTGCCGGAAAATCCTGTTTCTTTTTGCAGTGCCTGAATTTGTTCTATTTCCTTATTATTCATGTTTGTTCTGTCCCCTTTCTTCTATAGGAAATGTATCATATTTGACTGCACTGCGATAATATTCAATTAAAGGAGAATGCCGTATGGACCGTTTTTTAAATGAGATAAAAAAGAAAGTCCAACACTATGCTGAAAATGGTGTTACTATCCCCATCAATGAAACAATGCTTCGCAAGCTTCTTCAAGTAAAAAAGATAGAACAGGTGGAAGTGACCCATGCCGCTATTCTGGATCAAATGATTCGCATAGATGGAACGTTTACGAAAATGCGTGTCCCTGTAAAATATTCTATTTATTTGGAGCCGGCTCACACCGAAGACCGCACGATTTATTTTAGATTAAGGCGGACCGCCCCCCTCGATGCTTCATGGATTCACAAAAAAATATTTAACCGTCCGCCTTATTTTTCCATCGATGGGGATCTAATCGGCTTTCATATGGAAGTAATTAAACAGATGCAGCATATTCCGGTAGGAAAGATAGATACCTTTTATACAGAAAACGGGAAGATCCAAGTCGTTTTAAAAGCCTGATCTCTTGTTTTTTCAATATTTCTTGTGCTATCTCCCCCTGCCTCTATACTGTATGAGAACTACATTATCAACAGTGGGGGAAAATGAAGGATGGATTACGATAAAGAGCAAATAAATAAGTCCCTGCATCAATACTTGTCCGATAATCTGGATACGATGAAAGATTTATGGAAAGAATCATATAAAGAGAACGATGTTACCGTCCCCAATGCTACCATCGCTGAAAAACTGGAAGAAATGAAGGAACATTTCATTACAGAGCTTCTTCATGTATTTCAGGATGACGAGACCAGTTTCTATAATCGGTTTCAAGCTAAGATCGAGGAAGTTGTCGATGAAAGCCGCGAAATATGGAAGCCGCTTCTTCTTGTACAGGAAGAATTCACCAGATATAGAGAAATTATTCTTGATCATATAGAATACTTCATTACCCAGTATGATAAATCGGTCCCCATTGAACACGTTCTGGAGTGGCAGCGCAAGGCGCTTCGTGCATTCGATTATGCCAGCAGTGCTTTTATGCAGCAGGCTCTTCTGCATATGGACGAAGAAATCCAGGATAAAGAAAATATGATCATGGAACTGACTGCTCCTGTTATTCTTCTGCAGCCGGGTATCGGCCTCCTCCCGCTCGTCGGAAATATCGATGTGGAGCGGGGCGATGTAATTGTTGAGAACACATTAAAGCAGTGTGCTCTTAAACAAATGGATCGACTGTATATTGATTTATCAGGAGTACTCCATATCAATGCTTTAGTAGCTGAAAAAATTAAGCAGCTCATTTCCGCTCTTCAGCTGCTGGGCATCGAAACAACCTTGTCCGGTATGCGTCCTTATATGGCGCAGCAGGCAGTACAGCTTGGCATTTCGTTTAAAGACGTACAGGTTGTCTCTGACCTCCCCCAGGCACTGCGGACCAATCAGGTACCTGTGCAATAGACATAAAAGAAAAGCCGGATTCTCCATCAGGGGAACCCGGCTTTTTCAAGAGCCTGAATAAAGCACCTGGAAAATCCAGGCGCCTTATTTACATTAAGCCAGCGTCACGGATTCATCAGCGTATACACTCTGCACAGCACGAATGATCTCGGCGCCTTCCTTCATCGGACGCTGAAACGCTTTTCTTCCCATGATAAGTCCCATGCCACCGGCACGTTTATTAATCACGGCTGTCTTTACAGCCTCTACAAAGTCATTTTCCGCGGAACCTCCGCCTGAATTAATGAGCCCCGCTCTTCCCATAAAGGAATTCATTACCTGGTAACGAGTAAGGTCAATCGGATGATCACTCGTCAGGTCGGAATATACTTTATCGTGGGTTTTTCCAAAACCAACTGCTGTATAGCCTCCATTATTGGTGGGAAGCTTCTGCTTTACAATATCCGCCTGTAAACTTGCCGACAAATGGATAGCCTGGCTGGATAAATCCGAAGAGGTATGATAATCCGTTCCATCTTTGTCAAAACCGGGGTTGCGGAGGTAAGCCCACAAAATAGTAGCCAGTCCCAGCTCATGAGCCCGTTCGAAGGCTTTCGATACTTCCTGAATCTGCCTGCCGCTTTCCGCAGATCCGAAATAAATCGTAGCACCAACGGCTGCTGCCCCCATTTTATGAGCCTGCTCCACCGATCCGAACATAATCTGGTCATGCGTATTCGGATACGTCAACAGCTCGTTATGATTAATTTTTGCTATAAATGGTATCTTATGCGCGTAATCTCTTGCGATTGAGCCTAATGCACCGATAGTAGACGCCACAGCATTACATCTGCTTTCGATCGCCAGCTTTACGATATTCTCCGGATCAAAGTAGATCGGGTTTGGAGCAAATGACGCCCCGGCAGAGTGTTCAATGCCCTGGTCCACAGGGAGAATGGATAAATAACCTGTCCCGCCGAGCTGCCCATGATCAAATAAACTCTGCAGATTGCGCAGCACCTGAGGAGAACGATCCGTCGATTTGTACACACGATCTACGAAATCAGGCCCTGGTACATAAAGATCCTCTTTTGAAATTGTTTTGCTCTCATGTCCTAGTAAGTATTCTGCGTCCCGGCCAGCACTTCTTCTGTTGTTGCCATTTCACGACCTCCTTACTCAATTTGAGCGTTCTTTCATTCTCATTCCCTAATCCATATACTTCATAAACAAATATTTCCACATGTTTAAAAAGGAGGAGAAGGGGAACTTGCTTAGAAGATTATAAGGAGGTTTTTTATCATGGCTAAAATAGATGCGAAAGAAATCAGAAAACAGTACCTTGAAGGCGTGGACAGTTTCAGCGACACATTTCCGGACATCGCTTCCCAGTACAATCATTTTACCGGCAGCTGCTTTGCGGATGGTGAACTTTCCGCCGGGCAGAAGCACTTAAGTGCTCTTGCTATCAGTATCAAAGACGCCGACGACACCTGCATTGTCTATCACATGGATCAATGCATCCATCACGGCTGTACCGAACAGCAGATTAAAGAAACGCTCGCAGTCGCAGCAGCATTCGGCGGCGGCGCAGCAATGAGCAGTGCCGTAACGTCAGGCCTTGAAGCCTATGCCCAGCTAAAAGAAGACAAATAAAAAACGGAATGGAGTTTTCTCCATTCCGGCTTTTATACATACCTGTTTACACTAAACGGCCTCTGCTGCCGATTGTTTTTTGTCTTTTTTAAATAAGAAATATAACGCGCCCAGCAGCAGGAGCACTCCGAAAAAACGCTGCAGATCAAACGGTTCCACCGGCGTGTGGAACCAGCCGAAATGATCGACTGCCATACTTGCAGCAAGCTGCCCGACGATCACGTTAACAACCGCTACGGTGACCCCTATACGCGGCACCGAGAAAACCATCAGAGATAAATATAAAAACCCAAATACAGCGCAGATCAGCTGCCAGGCCGGCACCTGAAAGACATCAAGTATCGTGCCTCCGCCGAAAAACGGGATAACGATCGTTAGAATAACGGCGCCCGTGAAAAAAGTGAGAAAAGCACTTTCAATCGTGCCAATTTTACTGCCAAGTGTCCCATTAACCGCCGACTGTAGGCTCAGCCCTATGCCTGCCATTAATGGAATAAATATTGCTGCTGTAAGCATACTTTCGTCCTCCTATAAAATTAAAAATAACGATGCAATCAACAATCCACCTGCAATAAGGCGGTTTACGTTAAATCGTGCTTTCGGCGTGCCAAGCCAGCCAAAATGATCTACGATCATACTCATGACGAGCTGGCCGATAATAACAGCTGTAACCGCCGTGCCTACGCCTACAAGGTTAACGCTGATAATAAGAAAAGCCAGGTAAATCACCCCAAGAACGCCTCCGATTAACTGCCATCTCGGCACTTTTGTTATCTGCTTCACATCACCTTTACCAAAGAAAAGAGCGATAAGAAAAGTAGCCATTGCTCCAATAATAAAAATAAAATAAGTGCTTTCCAATTCGCCGATATTTTCTCCCAGAGCTCCTCCTATAGCAGCTTCCAGGCTTAACGACATGCCTGCTATCAAAGCCAGGGCATAAACTATAATTTTCATGTTTTCACTCCTTATCTAAATATCTAGAATAATCGATATAAAACAGCAAAGAAAAAACAGAAATCCAGAATCAGATCTCTGTTTCGAGAAATGAAGCAAGCTCTTTAATCGTTTTTTCGTTTCGGCGGTAGTACGTCCACTGCCCGTAGCGAACTGATTCCAAAAGCCCGGCTTTCTGCATCATATTCAAATAGTGGGAGACGGTGGATTGGGAAGCATTTACTTTTTCCTGAATGTCTCCAACACACACACCGCCTTCCAGACTTACCTCTTTCGGCAGATGAGCCTGCTGCTCTGGAAAATGCTTTTCCGGCTCCTTCAGCCACATAAGAATATTTAATCTGGTCTCGTTTGACAATGCTTTAAAAAGATCGATGTTATTCATTTGCCCATTGTATATCGCATATATTCGATATGTCAACTTTTCTATTTTCATTAAGGTTAAGAGCCCATCATTTAGGGTAAAGATTTATAATATCCACAAGAACCAGCTGTATATTCAAAGGAGGAAAGACATTGGATCCCAAGTTTAAGATTTTTCACAACGATGAATCATTAGGAAAGTCGATTGGCAAGCTGACAAAAGCAGGTGTCAGCGGTGAGGACTTATACGTTATTTCTTTTGATCGCAGACGTACCCGCCGCAACAAGAAAAATACAGATGCCAAGAAAATCGGCAGAAAAGAAATGGGTGTCGGTACGGTACTCAAAAATATTTTCCGGGGCCGCCAGACAAAAGTTGAAGTAAAGCTGAAAAGAATCGGCTTTGATGCTGAAAAGGCCGAAAAACTCCGCGTAGAGCTGGAAAAAGGAAAAATTCTACTTATCGTTACCAATCAGGAAAAAGTTAAATTTTAACATAAAAAAACGTCCGGGAGGCTTCCCGGACGTTTTTTTATCAAGAACAACAGCCGCCTGAAACAGCAATAGTCAAAGGGGATCGAGACGCCGGTTCAGCGGAGCACACTCCGGTTTCCGGAAGCTCCAGATGCACTTCTGCGGCTTCTGCTTTGTCACCTGCTATATATGCAGCAACCGATCTGGCCTGCTCATAGCCTGTCGCCAGCAGAAATGTAGGGGCCCTTCCATAGCTTTTTGCTCCAATAATATAGACGTTTTCTTCAGGCTGGCGCAGCTCTTTTTCTCCATGGGGCCTGACAGTGCCGCAGCTGTGTACGTTTGGATCGATTAACGGAGCAAGAGCCGGGACACATTCCAATGCTGCATCTCTGTCCCAGCGCAGCTCTCCCAGGAAGTCAAAAGAAGGGCGCGATCCTGTGTTGCATATAATATAATCAAACGGCTCTGTTTCATTCGATTCATTATTTTGTCTGCCTGACAGTGTCAGCTGATCATTTTTCTCATTCACCGATTCAATATAAAACGATTCGAACACCTGGATCTTCCCGCTTTCCCAGGCGCTCTTAATGAGACGGCCTAAATCCCCTCTAGCCGGCAGCTGATCCTGATCCCCTCCCCCGAGTGCCTCCAATGTATCAGGCTTCCGGTGAACCCAGGAAATGGTCGTTTCCGGATGACTCTTCTGCACTTCCAGCAGCTCCAGAAGAGACTGCATGGCAGAGTGTCCACTTCCCACTACAGCTGTGTTTGAATTTATATACACTGATGATTCAGCCTGTTTATTGTTGGGAATCTCGTAAAAGATGCGATTCATCCGCTTTTCCGTTGATAAATCACCGCCGGGGATGAGTGAATTAGGACGCTCCCATGTGCCGGTCGCATCAATAACAGCTCCACCCTCCAGCACTTTTCTTTCTCCATCAGCAGTCTCTGCTATTATATGAAAAGGCGCTTCTTTCCGGCCTTTTGATTTCACCTTGTCGAATCCTTTTCTGGAAATATGCACAACTCTGGTGCCAAAATAAATATTCGGCTTCATTTCAGGCAGCTCAGCTAATGGAAGCAAATACTCGGTCACAATATCTTTTCCGAGCGGGAGCTTTTCAGGATCGGGAAGCGGCACCTTGTATTTAGTCAATAAACGCCTGGCAGCATTATTGATATTATATTTCCATGGAGAAAAAAGACGAACGTGGCCATAGTCAAGGAAATTCGTTCCAGGTCCTGTTCCCGCCTCCACAACTACAAATGCTTTCTCTTTTTCATGGAGCTCCGCGGCGGCGGCCAGTCCCACCGGTCCTCCCCCAACTATAATGACAGGCAGATCTTTCTTCATAATTGCTCATCCTTTCTTTTATATCAATTTTTTTTGATGTATAAAACAAAAATTAAGAAGAAGGATAAAAAATACAGCAGAGCTCCTCTGAGAGAAGATTTTTGACTTCTTTTTTATTTAACCGGTAGTAGTTCCAGGTCCCAATTTTCTCTTTTTCTATTAATTCCGCGTCCAAAAGGATTTTCAAATGGTAGGACAGCTTAGACTGTGGGAGGTTTACAAGGCTGGTAAGATCGCAGACGCAGATGGAAGGCTTCTGATTCAGTTCGTACATAATTTGTAAGCGGATATTATCTGCCAGTGCCTTAAATTTTATTTCATAGGAGGTAAAATCCATGGCTTCTGCCGTTGAGCCTGTTTGAAATTCTATTGACTTCATTTCGTTTCCCCCTTATATATCAAATTTTTTTGATGTATAGCTAGTGTAAAAGAAAACCGCGCAGCTGACAAGTACCGTCACGTTTTTCTATTTTAAAAATTCCAGAGCCAAATAAAAGGCAACAATACCTTCTGTCGTACGGGGATCAATACCTGTGCATTCTTTGATTTGTTTTAAGCGGTAATGAAGCGTGTTGATATGAATATGCATCATTGCGGACGTTTCTTTTACCGATTGGTTGCACTGCAGATAGACTTCCAGCGTTTCCACCAGTTCTTTTTTACGCTGCAGCGGCTCGATTACCCGCGTTAAGAACGTATTTCGCGCTTCGTCCGAGACGTCACTCAATACCAGATCGATCGAGAGATCTTCATAAAAAATCAGCAGCTTTGCTTCCGTCGTCACCTGAAGGGCTTTCTTTGCGTTTTTATAGGCTTCTTCCATTACGATATTGTCCCGGCTGGAGCCGATTCCAATACGCACCAGCCCATCATACTGCTTTTCCATTTCTTTGCGGCACGATTCCAGCTTTCCGGGAAGTTCTTTTCGCTGCTGAGGGGTGCTTATTTCAATCATTAATAAAAACAGATCCTCTCCCCATCTGACAAAAAAGTTCTCTTTACGCGGGAAGCAGGAATGAAAAGCGGAGCGGGTATAGCGTTCTGCCTGGGCAGGCTGGTTTTTTGGTTCTTTTGCTTCTACAAGACAGCATACGTAAGGCCGGTCCAGCGGTATCCCCAGTCTCATTCCATGATTCATTAATTCCTGGTCCACGCTTTCTGAACGGATCCATTCATTAAAAAACACTTCAACACTCCGGTCCTGCCACTTTTGTTCTTCAAGCAGAAATGCTTCATGTATCATCAGTTCTGTCAGGCGTCTTGTAAGTTCAGCAAATGCCTCTACTTTTTCCGGAGCACCGGTAATTCCTATGATGCCGACAACACTTCCATGGTTGATCAACGGCATTGTAATTCCCTGCTTCACTCCTTTTAATGTTCCCATATTTGAATCATCGATATACAGCTTTTGCTTTGTCCGCAGCACAAGCTGGGCACCCTCATGGAGAGTCCCCTTTCGGCTTGGGTCTGTAGAAGCAATAATGGTACTCGTATCATCAATGAAAATAACATCTTCCTTAATAACCCGCTTTACTTCTTCTACAATGTTTTCTGCCAGTGCTGTATTTACATTCACATTAGCCACCTCGTTCTATGTCCCCTTATACAGAAGATACTTCTTTTTCTTCGTATTCCACTGCTTCCAAAAGCAGATCTGCTAAATGCACGGCCCGGACCTGTCCTGACAGTCCTTCTCTCTCTATGCCCAGTTTCATCTGCAGCAGGCAGCCCGGGTTGGTGGTAACAATGGTTGCCGCCTTGGCTGCTTTCGCATTGATCATTTTCGAATCCAGAATTTTCATCGACATTTCAGATTCAACAATATTATAAATACCGGCTGATCCGCAGCAGCGTCCGGCATCTTTCATTTCTTTGTATTCTGTTCCCTGAATGCTTTGAATCAGCTGTCTCGGCTCCGTCGTCGTATGCATCACGTTTTTGAGATGGCATGAGTCCTGATACGTAATAACCTGTTCCGGCAGACGATATCCCCTGCCCGGAAAATCGAGCTCCATCAGTACGGTGGACATGTCCTTCAGCTTACCGGCAAATGTCTCCGCCCTCTCTGTCCATTCGGGCTCGTCTTTCAGCAGATGGCCGTAATCGATTAAAAATGCTCCGCATCCGCCGGCGTTCGTCACAATGTAATCAACGTTTAATTCTTCAAATGCTTCTATATTACGTTTCGCCATTGCTTTTGCTTTTTCCTTCTCGCCGCTGTGACCGTGGAGTGCTCCGCAGCAGGCCTGACTTTCCGGAATCACAATATCGCATCCCGCTTTTTGCAAGAGCTTTGCTGTTGCGTCATTTGTGCTCATAAACATCGTATCCATCAAACATCCGGAAAAGAACGCCACACGCTTTTGTGGATTTTCTGTATGATAATGCACCGGACGGTTTTTCATGTCACGCATTTTTGGAACCTGCGGAAGCACCTTTTCCATTGTTCCCATTGGTTCCGGCAGTCTATTCAGCAGCTTTGTTTTCCGAACCGCTTTCTGCAGTCCTGTACGCTGGTATAAGCCAAGAAAACCCACCGCCATTCTCATCCGGTTCTGGTGGGGAAACAGCTCATAGAACACCCCGCGGCGTATCACTTTTTCAGGAAAACTGTGCGTTTTGTTCTGGTTCACTACGTCCCGTACTTCTTCCAGGAGATGACCGTATTTAACGCCTGATGGACAGACCGGTTCACAGGCACGGCATCCAAGACATTGATTTAAAGATTCTTCTACTTTTTCATCAGGCTCTATCAGGCCGTCAGCGACCCCTTTCATGAGCGCAATCCGTCCTCTCGGAGACTGGGATTCCTGAAATCCGGATTCTTCATACGTAGGGCAGGACGGCAGACAGAAGCCGCACCGCATACAGTTCAGCATTTCATCCTGATCCATCCGTTTCTGCCAGTCGATAATCATTTCCTGTTTTTTCGATTCCGTACTCATGAAGTCACCTCCTTAGGCTTTACTTCTCCGAATATTTTCTTAGGATTCATAATGTTTTTAGGATCAAGGCCCGTTTTGACCGCCTGCATGGCGGCAATCCCTTCCTGACCGAGCTTCAGGTGAAGATACGGCGCTTTCATTTCACCTACGCCGTGCTCGCCGGTAATCGTGCCCCCCATATCAATCGAGGTTTGAAAAATATCAGCGAAAGCTTTTTCCACCGTTCCATTTCTTCTTTATCGCGCGCATCCGTCAGGCAGGTAGGGTGCAGGTTGCCATCACCGGCATGGCCGAATGTACAGATTGTCACCTGGTATTTTTCTGCAATCTCATTGATCGCCTTTACCATCGGAGCTACCATCGAACGGGGTACGGTCGCGTCTTCGAGAATGGTCGTCGGCCGCAGACGTGCCAGGGCGGCCAGGGCTGATCTTCTGGCCGTGCGAAGCCCTTCCGCTTCTTCTTCAGTCGCCGCTGCCTGAACCGATACCGCCTTATTTTCTTTACAGACTGCCGTGATTTTTTCAATATCCGAAGCTACCACCGCTTCCGGTCCATCCTGCTCAATTAATAAAATCGCGCTTGCTTCTGTCGGCAGGCCGACGTGGGCAAAGTCCTCCACGACCCGGATCGTTCCCTGATCGAGAAATTCCAGCGTAGCCGGGATAATTTTATTGGAAATAATAGCCGATACCGAATCGGCTGCAGCTTGAATATCATCATATACCGCAAGCACCGTCTGCTTTGTTTCCGGGATGGGAATCAGCTTTAAAATCACTTCCGTTACAATACCAAGCGTACCTTCCGCCCCAACAAACAGGCTCTTCAGATCATACCCAGCTACATCCTTAGTCAGCTTTCCGCCAAGGTGAATGATATCTCCATTAGCCACTACAACGGTCATCCCAAGCACATAGTCTTTCGTCACTCCGTACTTCAAGCCGCGCAGACCACCTGAATTTTCACTCACGTTGCCGCCGATAGTGGAAATTTTCATAGAACTTGGATCCGGCGGATAGAACAGCCCTCTTGCCTCAACGGCGTGAATCATATCCAGCGTGATTACACCTGGTTCTACGGTAACCGTTAAATTATCCTCATCGATTTCCTTAATACGGTTTAAGTGCTTAAAAAGCAGGACAATTCCCCCTGAAGTCGGACACGTGCCGGCAGACAAATTGGTACCCGAACCTCTCGGGACAATCGGGATTTCCTTTTCGCTGCAGACTTTAACCACAGCTGCTATCTCTTCTGTATTTCTTGGTGCGATGACTCCATCCGGCATCGACTGAAATTCCGGAGTGCCGTCATAAGAATACGTAAGCATATCCGAAGGCGAATCGAAAAAGTTATCTATCCCTACGATTTCCGTAAATCGTTGTTTTGTATTTTCATCCAGCATACTGTTTCCACCCTTTCACCGCTCGTTTCCTTTATCCTAATACGATCAGCCGTGAATAGATATAGATAAACATACAAAAATAAAGCGTTTACATTTATTATTTTATATTATCATACAATACAAGCATAAATAAAACCTTTCCATAGTGGAAAGGTTATCGTTTCGGGCCTGTTGTGTTGCGGATAATCAGTGTTGGCTGAAGAGTGAGTGCCATTTCTTTTATCTGCTTTTCTTCTTCCATCATATAAATAAGATGTTCGATCGCATAAAGCCCCATCGGTTTTTTTGATTCGTGCGTTATCGTCGTCATTTGAATACCGGCATGGGCCGTAATATCAATGTTATCCATGCCGCAGATGCTGAAATTATCCGGGATCGTATATCCCATTTTCATCAAATAATTCTGGCAGAAAAGCGCCATCGAATCAGTAGCGGCAAAAATAGCGGTTGGTTTATTATCCAACAGCAGAAGGCTGTCCACCGCTTCCCTCACCGATGCTTCTGTCGTATCGGTTTCTTTAATCCATTCCGGATCTACCTGATGATTGGTTGCCTGCATGGCTTTTTTATACCCTTCCAGCCGTCCCTGGAATGTGGAAGCATAGGTTCTCCCCCCAATCCAGGCAATTTTTGTATGACCGAGTTTCAGCAGGTGGTTGGCAGCCAGTATACCAGCCTTTTCATTATCTGTTTCTACAAAATTACCTCCGGCCTGATGTCGCCTGTTAAACATCACAAACGGAACACCTGAGGCCTCCAGTTCTTTATAGATTGGATCTTCAAAAAAAATAGAAGATAAAATAATGCCGTCTACCTGCTGCTTTAACACTTCTTCATAAACGGAGAGATTGTCTCCCTGGTCTTCAAAATACACTAACGTATGGTAGCCCTGCTGCTTTGCATATTCAACAATTTCCATTGTGGTATCAACAAAAAATGGATTATGTAAATGCCCCGTAATGAGAGCGATAGATTTCGTTTTCCGCTGCTTCAGGCTGCGGGCAATTAAATTTGGACGATAATTCAGCGATTTCATTGCTTTTTGCACATTGGCTACGGTTTCCGGATTTACTTTCGATGGATCATTGAGTACGCGTGATACCGTAGACTGTGAAACACCGGCTGTTTTTGCTACATCTTTGGAAGAAGCCATTTTTTCATACCCCGCTCTGTTTTATTAATACGTATTCATAAATATATTAAAAGGTCCATCCCTGTTTGTCAATCTGCAGTCATTCAGAACGAATATACTATACTTCTGTACGCTCCTTTTACGCAGCTTTTCATAAAAAAGACGGTTCTCTTTTCTTTTTTATAAAAATAGCATTTACATATAAGCGTTTACATTCTATAATGACTACGTATTCACAATAAACGAAAAGGGCGGGTGGGCTATGGTTACTTATATAAAAGAAGGGCAGTCCGATCAGCAGAAGCAGGATGCCAGTACTAAAGTCGAACAGGCTGTAAGCGGCATTATTAAGGATATTGAGGCCAGAGGCGATACTGCCGTTCGGGAACTTTCCGAAAAATTTGATAAGTGGAGTCCCGAGAGCTTTCTTCTGTCTCCGGAAGATATCCAGACTATTATAGGGGAGCTTCCTAAACAAGTGATAGAAGACATTCAATTCGCTCAGGAACAGATTCAAAATTTTGCCCGGCATCAGCGCAGTTCTATTCAGGATATTGAAGTGGAAACAAGACCTGGTGTTTTTTTAGGACATAAAAATATTCCCGTTAACAGCGTAGGCTGCTACATTCCCGGTGGACGACTACCCAATGGTCGCTTCTTCCCACATGAGTATTCTTACTGCAAAAGTTGCCGGAGTAAAACGTGTAATTGCCTGCACCCCTCCAAGCAACGGCGAAGTTCCTGCAGCCACGATCGCAGCCATGCACATGGCAGGAGCTGATGAAATTTACCTTCTTGGCGGTGTTCAGGCGATGACTGCGATGTCTATTGGTACAGAGAGTATTGAACCGGTTGATATGATAGTCGGCCCCGGAAACGCGTTTGTCGCTGAAGCGAAACGCCAGCTTTTCGGCAAGGTCGGCATTGATTTACTCGCCGGACCTACAGAAACTCTTGTTATAGCAGATCATACAGCTGATGCTGAAATCGTTGCTACAGATATACTAGGTCAGGCCGAACATGGACCTACCTCCCCTGGAGCAGTCATCACTACATCGCGTGCTCTGGCTGAATCCCTGGAAAAAGAAATTGCGAGACAGCTGCAGACACTTTCCACTGCGGACGTAGCGGAAGTCGCCTGGAGAGATCACGGTTCTATTCTTTTAGTGGAAACGCTGGAGGAGGCTGTAGTAGAGGCGGATAAGCTGGCATATGAACATGTTGAAGTACTGACAGAGGATCCTGATTATTTTCTGCAGAACCTGACCAATTACGGCGGTCTCTTTCTAGGACAGGAAACAAATGTTGCCTATGGAGACAAGGTTATCGGAACCAATCACACGCTTCCAACGAAGCAGGCAGCGAAATACACCGGCGGCCTCTGGGTTGGCAAATTTCTAAAAAACTGCACGTATCAGCGTGTTACGGAAGAAGCCAGTGTCGAAATTGGAAAATACGCGGAGAGGCTTTGTGAGCTGGAAGGATTTATGGGCCATAAAGAACAGGCCTCGCTTCGGGTAAGGCGCTACGAAAAGAAATAATATTTATACAGTAATAAACAAGCAGAGGCCCGGCGCCCCTGCTTGTTTATGTTTTATTTTGTCATTTCCAGATGTTCATGTACTTTTTCTGATACTTCTCCCTGTCTTCTATGTCCATTAGTTCCAGCGCCTTTTCCTTAATTGCGGCATCCCCTGTTTCGTCAAAAAGCATTTTCAGACCTTCCAGGATATCTGAACGAATCAACGTATCATTTTTTTCGGAAATGCATTCACGAAAACGGTACTCCAATGCTTCCACAACGGCCTCTTTTTGGCGTGTTCCGCCAAGTCCTATTCTCCAAAAAGATTGGAGGGCATGCCGGGCGGTCACGAATTTGGGATCTCTTGTCACGTCATACAAGTCTGAAAAAACAGCAAATATCCGCTCTTCCGGATCGCTTTTCGCCAGACGGCACAGTATCTGTGCAGCTGTTGCCCGTCGATGCGGATCACGGTGTACTAAATCCTGCGTACAGCGATCCCATACGTCATAAGACCACGTATTTTCCTCTTCAGCCGCAGCCATCACATCCAGAAACGCCTGATACCGGATTTGCTTATCTTCGTGTTCGAGCCTTTCAAAGGCTTCCCATAACGCTTGATCCATCTCGCATCCTCCTGTCGGTAACAGCTGTTATGCACGCCTTTGTTCCAATACTCCTTTTCCGTTTTTCCATAAGGTTAGTCCCAGTGACAACAGCGGAGAAAAGGACGGTTTTGTTCTCCCGCCGCTTCCGAGCCGGTGCAGCTGCTGGGCATACCAGGTCAGCTCCAGAATACCTTTTGAATCAATAAAGCCAATACCCGTTTTAATAGGTTTTATGGAAAAATCAGAAGTTCTTCCCAGAAGCAGCTGATTGGCATAATCCGGGTAGACTGCAAGCGGACGGGCCAGTCCGATAAAATCAGTGGCGTGTTTCTGCAGAGCTTCGTTCATCCCCTGCAGAGTCCGGAATCCCCCTGTAACGATAAGCGGCACATCCGTCTGCTGCTTCAGCGCTTCGGCATACTCCAAAAAATAGGCTTCCCGTTCTGCGGTCGAAGCTCTCACACCTTTTCCCGTCATTTCCGGACGCTCATATGTTCCGCCGGAAATTTCAATCAAATCCACCCCCAGCCGGTCAAGTTCCCTGATCACATACCGTGATTCCTCTTCGGAAAAACCGGCCTTCATAAAGTCGGAGCTGTTAATTTTCACGCCTATGGGAAAATCAGGTCCTGTCTTTTCGCGGGCGGCTTTATAAATCTCCCGGAGAAAGCGGAAACGGTTCTCGATCGGCCCTCCCCACTGATCGGTCCTCTCGTTATGGCGCGGCGAAAGAAACTGGCTGATTAAATAACCGTGAGCTGCATGAATCTGCACCCCCGTAAATCCAGCCTGTTTCGCAAGCTCTGCGGTGCGCGCAAATTTGCGAATAATTTCCAGAATTTCTGATTCTTCCAAAGCCCGGCACATCGGAAAAAACCGCTGCAACGCAGGCTCAAAAGGAACCGCAGACGGCGCTACCGCTTCTTCCGCCACGCCTTTAATCACCTGTTTGCCGGGATGATTGATCTGCATCCACAGCTGTGTGTTATGCTTCGTTCCGGCTTCTGCCCATGTTTGAAATGCATCCAGATGATCCGGGCTGTCCAGTACAACATTTCCCGGTTCTCCAAGCGCTTTTGCATCCACCATTACATTCCCGGTGATAACAAGGCCGCTTCCTCCTTTCGCCCATGTTTCATAAAGAGTGCAGAGTTTGTCTGTAGGAAGATGGTTTTTGCCGGCCATTGCTTCGCTCATCGCTGATTTCACGAGCCGGTTTTTGAAAACAGCCTGCTTGATCCAAAAAGGCTGGTTTATAGTTACAGCTGTCATGTTATTTACTCCTCGGCGGCTAGTCTTTATTTCTTATTATACGCGTTCATTGATCCATTCGATAACTTCACCGTAAATAGTATATTTGGAAGGCTCATTGAATATTTCATGCATCAACAAAGCATAAATTTTTAATGTTTTATCTCTGGAGGCGATGTCTGCATAAAAATCCCGGGAATCTTTCTCTGCCACAAGCCCATCCTCATTGCCGTGCAGAACGAGCACGGGGTCTGCAAAGCGTTCAGAGTGACTCTTCAACCATTCAACACCCGCAGGGAAAACATTCAGCAGCCCGGCGGAATTTTCTTTTCCACCAGCGGATCATTTCATAAGCCTTCACGACTGCAGGATCGCTGCACACTCCATCTCCAAGCTCATTATCGAAATAAAAATCATCCGGCTTATCAACAGGAAGCGGGCCGAAAATTTCTTTATTATATCTCGTTAATGCCCCCGATAAAATAATACCATCGACGTGTCCCGGGTATTTTGTTCCAAAAGCAGCTGCTGTAAATCCGCCCATGCTGTGGCCGATTAAAAAACACAGGCAGGTCCGGATTTTCTGTTTTGGCAGTATCCACCATCGTTTTCGCATCATTCGGCATTTCATTAAAATCGCTGAAATACACTCGTCTGCCTCCGGAACGGGCGTGCCCTCGCTGATCATATCGGTATACCGTTATGCGATGCTTCACCAGTGTTTCTGTAAGCGCCTCGTAGCGGTCCATGTGCTCTGCCAGTCCATGTACAATCACCGCGGCAGCTATGGGCTGTTCCGCTGAATTCTTTTTGCTGAATAGTTCCGTTCCATCCATTGTTGTCATTTGTCGTTCCTCTTCCATATTGACTCCTCCGTTCATTTTTCAGGATAATCAATCAGCTTTTTCTGCAATTGTTCTTTATATTCTGGAAAACAGGCCGCAATCCCTTTCCCAGAAGCAGAAAATGTTTTGCATGAATAGAAAATGGTCTTTGATTTTAAAGAAAAATACGCTTAGGATAAAAAGAAAGAGCTGGTAAAAAAGGAGGGGATCACCCTATGTCCGAGGTCGAACAGTATGTAGAAAACATAGAGGAAAAATGGAAAGACTCATTTCCGGCCCTGCTAAAAGTGATTGATCAGCATATTCCCCCTGGTTTCGAATTGAAAATCCAGTACGGTATGCCGTCCTATGTTGTCCCTTTAACGCTTTATCCGGAAGGCTACCACGTTGACAAAAATACGCCTCTGCCATTCATCAGTCTTGCCGCCCAAAAAAATTATATTTCCGTATACCATATGGGTATTTACGCCGATCAGAAATTATTGGAATGGTTTCAAAACGAATACCCTTCTCATATGAGCGCCAAATTAAACATGGGTAAGAGCTGTATTCGTTTTACAAACCCGAAGAACATTCCATATCAGCTGATGGGAGAACTTGCTTCTAAAATGACATGCGAAGAGTGGATTAAAAAATACGAAGGGGAGTAAGCAGTACACGAAGGGAGATGTCCGGAATGCACCCTTATAAAATGCGGCTGTACACGGCCGTACTCCGCACACTGCAGAAGCCGCTGAGCCGATTTTCCCCTTTTCATATCGCGCCGCCTCTATCTATTACAACGGATGTTTCTTTTATATTGGAAACAGCAGCGGGTTTTACGCAAATTCATATGTATTACCCGCCGGCTCAATCGGGAGCGAATAGGCCCGTGTTTGTAAACCTGCATGGCGGCGGGTTTTTTATGGGACGGGCCCGGGATGACGAAGGGTGGGGGAAATACGTTGCCTCGCAGACGCCATGCGTGGTTGTAAATGTAGAGTACCACCTGGCTCCCAAAACACAGTTTCCTGTTACTCTTTTTGAGATCCGCGACGTTCTTTCCTGGCTGCATGAACACCAGTCAGCGCTCGGCCTTGATATGGCGCGCTATTCGCTTGGCGGCCACAGTGCCGGGGGCAATCTGGCAGCCGCTTCTGTACTTCTTCTTCGAGATACGGGACTGCCTCTGCGATTCTCCAAATTCTTGATTCCCCCATCCTGGATCTGGATACGAGTCCCCGCTGCAAGCCAGCCGTCTCCGGCGCTATCCCTGCAGCAATAGCGGAATTATTTGCGGCAAGCTATTTAAAGGATTATCAGGACAGCCTTCATCCTTATATATCCCCTCTGTATGAGCCATATCTCGAAGGACTCCCCCCTGCTCTTTTTGTTTACTCCCGAATTTGATTCCCTTGCCCGCGAAGCCAAAGAATACGCGTTCCGTTTGCGAGAGGCCCGCACCCCTGCAGATTTCTATACGTTTCCCGGTACCTTTCATGCCTTTACTCATAACGGAAAAAAAGAATCCGCCCAACAGGCGTGGGACCTTATCATTAATACGCTTCGGACTCATTTATAAAAAGGCCGGACCTGCCCGCAGGAAAATAAGTGATAATGCAGCGGTAACATTCTCATTTGACCGCTTTTCACCTGGAATCTGCACTGCCTCTTCCCCTCTTTTACGGGGCTGTTTATGCAGGTGTTGGCGATCTCCGCTGAATGTTCTTCAGGAACACGTTTAAACAATCCACCTCCGGGGCATTTATTCAATAACTTCTGCTTTTTTACAGGGTCCTCAAGTAATTTTTCTAAATTCCTTCATTTTACTTTTTATTTACGTTATAATTTATTATAATTACAATGTAAGAATTAATACAGCCTTTTACCATTTTAGTATAAATGAACAGAGGCTGAACATCTTTGCTGTTTTATTCTTTAAAATAGAAAGGGGAATGTATGAATATGTCAGATAACGGAACAGGCGGCCAGTGTCCATTTACGGGCGAGGGCGCTCCAAGCAAACCAGTAAGCGGAACAAAAGGAACAACAAATAAAGATTGGTGGCCGGGTCTTCTCGACCTGAACGTTCTTCACCAGCACGACACGAAGACTAATCCACTTGGAGAAGACTTTGATTATACAGAAGAATTCAAAAAACTTGATTACGATGCAATGAAAAAAGATCTTCTTGATCTTATGACAGACAGCCAGGACTGGTGGCCTGCAGACTACGGACATTATGGTCCATTTTTCATCCGTATGTCATGGCATTCAGCTGGAACATACCGCACAGCTGACGGACGCGGCGGCGGTGGAAGCGGCTCGCAGCGTTTCGCACCTCTAAACAGCTGGCCGGATAACGGAAACCTTGATAAAGCACGCCGCCTCTTGTGGCCAATCAAGCAGAAATACGGAAACAAAATTTCCTGGGCCGACCTTCTTGTTCTTGCAGGAAACGTAGCCATCGAATCCATGGGAGGAAAAACCATCGGATTTGGCGCCGGCCGTCCTGACATCTGGAGCCCGGAAGAAGACGTAAACTGGGGACCTGAGAAAGACTGGCTCGGTGATGAGCGTTATTCCGGCGAGCGCGAGCTTGAGAATCCTTTAGCCGCTGTTCAGATGGGCTTAGTTTATGTAAACCCTGAAGGTCCTAACGGCAAGCCGGATCCAGCAGGCAGTGCCCGCGATATCCGTGAAACGTTCAAGAGAATGGGAATGAATGACGAAGAAACAGCAGCCCTGACTGCCGGCGGCCATACATTCGGTAAAGCCCACGGCGCAGGTGATCCATCTCACGTAAGTGCTGATCCGGAAGGCTCTCAGCTTGAAAACCAGGGTCTTGGCTGGAAGAGCACCTACGAAAGCGGAAACGGTCCTTACACGATCACAAGCGGAATTGAAGGCGCATGGACGCCTACTCCAACGACATGGGATCTCAGCTATTTTGACATGCTGTTCGGCTATGAGTGGGAACTCACTAAGAGTCCGGCCGGTGCCTATCAGTGGGAGCCTGTTTCTCCTGATGAAGACCACCTTGCACCAGACGCCGGTGATGCTGATAAAAAAGTAAAAACAATGATGACAACGGCTGATATGGCTATGCGCGTAGATCCGGAATACGAAAAGATCTGCCGCCGCTTTTATGCGAATCCAGACGAGTTTGCAGACGCATTCGCACGCGCCTGGTTTAAGCTCCTTCACCGTGATATGGGACCACGCGACAGATACCTCGGACCGGAAGTACCGGAAGAAGTATTTATCTGGCAGGATCCTGTACCAGAAGTAGATTATGAACTCAACGAAACAGAAATTGAAGAGCTTAAAGGAAAGCTTCTTGATTCCGGCCTTTCTGTAAGCCAGCTTGTTAAAACAGCATGGGCTTCTGCAAGCACGTTCCGCCATTCCGACAAGCGCGGCGGCGCAAATGGTGCACGTATCCGTCTTTCTCCACAGAAAGACTGGGAAGTAAATGAGCCGGAAGAACTTTCCAAAGTGCTCAGCAAATTGGAAGAAATTCAAAAAGGCCTCGACAAGAACGTCAGCATCGCTGACCTGATTGTTCTCGGCGGAAGCGCGGCTATTGAAAAGTCTGCGAAAGAAGCAGGCTTTGACGTTAAAGTACCATTTACTCCGGGCCGCGGCGACGCGACGCAGGAACAGACAGATGTAGAAAACTTTGAAGCGCTTGAGCCGGAAACAGATGGCTTCCGCAACTATCAAAAGAAAGAGTATACTGTTTCTTTTGAAGAGCTGCTTGTCGATAAAGCACAGCTTCTTGGGCTTTCCGCTCATGAAATGACTGTATTAGTCGGCGGTATGCGCGCTCTTGACGCAAACTACAAAGGTACGAAGCACGGCGTCTATACAGACCGTCCCGGCGTTCTAAGCAACGATTTCTTCGTGAACCTTATGGATATGAGTGTAGACTGGAAGCCGTCAGAAACCGACAACGGCATCTATGAAGCATATGACCGCAAAACAGGTGAACTTGTCCGCACAGGATCAAGAGTAGACCTTGTCTTCGGTTCTCATTCCGTTCTCCGCGCTCACTCTGAAGTGTATGCGCAGGACGACAACGAAGAGAAATTTGTTAAAGACTTTATTAAGGCCTGGGTTAAGATCATGGACGCAGACCGCTTCGATGTTAAAAAATAAGTAAAAATAGAACCGGGCTTTCCTGTTATTGCAGGAAAGCCCGTTTTTTTGTACAAAGCATTAGGATTGTATGTTATTACTCTACTAATGTTTCTGTTACGTAATCAATGGCCATTGTTCTGGCATATGGACCAACCTGAATAAACCAATCAGGGACAGTATGGACATTATCCTGTTTCACTGCTTTCATCTGCTGCCAGACACCACTTTCCATTAACGCATGATACCTCTCTTCTGCCTGGTTATCCTGCTGGGACGCTGTATTGTATTCAAGGAGAAAATGATCAGCGTTAACTGTGGCTATTCCTTCAAGCGAGATCGCTTTTCTTTCCTCCGGCACTCCTTCAGATGGATTCAGTCCTAAATCCTGATAAAGCGTACCGTCAATGAACCGCTGATCTGTTGTACCATGAATGCGGAATTCTTTTGGAAGTACCCTCATGAAAGCAACTGTTTCCCCGCCAAGAGATGCAGTAATCTTATGTTTGGCTTCTGTCGCTTTATCTTCATATTGATCGAGCCAAACCTTAGATTCTTCTTCCATACCTAAAATTTCTCCAAATGCAGCGTGTGTTTCACGCCATTCATCATTTCCCAAAATAACTGTAGGAGCAATACTGGAAAGTTCGTCGTACAGCTTCCCGGCTTTGTCCTGGCCAATAATCAAATCCGGCTCAGCTTCCAGGATTGCTTCTAAGTTAAAATCATCTCCTCCAATAAACTGAACATCTTCATATAATTCCTGAGGCAGATGTGACGATACCTTTTCATTCGTGAGCGAGGATTCAGCTGCCAGCACAGGAATTACATCATATACATACAAATTATCAACATAGTTAGGACTAAGCACCGCTATTCTTTTGGGCTCATCCGGTACTTCTGTTACGCCCATTTCATGGGTGATTTCATGATAGTTCTCCTCTGCACCTTCAGCAGATTCAGATTCAGCGTTTGTTTCCTCAGCTGTATTTGTACTGCATCCAGCTATGAATAGTACTAAAATAAGTGCACTTATTATGAGCGAATATGGATAAAAAAACGAATGGGATCTTAACGTTTGCATGACTGTCCTCCAGTTTTCAATAAACAAAATTAATAAGGGGTTGTTTCTATCGCTTTATAGATCGCTTTTGCTGATTACCTCCTTTTTACGTTTTATTAGAGACCTTTCCATTTCCAAAGCATCATATGTATAATAAAAACATACAATCAAATGATATTGATAATCATTATCATTTTATCTCTATATCTTTCTTTTAGTCAATGATTCTTTTTAAGATGAACGCTTCCTTCGTGAAATAGAACATTAGTATCATACGTAAAAGCTCTGAACCGGACACACCCAGTGCAGAGCTTTTTATACGTTTTCTATATAACACATGGTCTCGAAAAAGCGAACCGTTTATTTTCCTTGAGCAGCGTTTTGTTTTTTATTAAAAATCCGCTGTGCCAGGAAAGCAGATAGAGCAGCGACAGTAACAATTATAATGGTACGAATACCCCCGCCTATGCCAGGAGCCGCGTAGCTCATAATTAATGAAGCAGCAGCTACTGAAATAAACACTACTAACGGAACAATCCATATATCTTTCATAAGTCAGACCCCTTTGCTGCTTTGGTATTTGCATTTAACCGCTCCACATCAGCCGCGTAATCGAACCTGGCGTATCCAATTTCAGAAGCATTTTTCATCAGTTCCAGGTTCAACCATGAGGCTAATTTATGAAATTCCACTTCTTTATTAAAAGGGAATGCACTCAGCTGGCTGCTGGTCCACTCCTCCTCCGTTAGCTGCGACAGCTTTTCCTCCCATCTATCGGCCAGGTTGTGCAGATGCTTTTTTATTTTTGCAGCATCAGCCGTGACCTCTATATCCTCTTTTGTTAAATTTCCACTTCCAAAAGAATGATCAAAAACCATTTCCCACCAAAAAGTAATGTGCCATAAAGTCCAAGCAATACTTGGAGGACCTATCTCATAAGACTCTGTTTCAGGCAGTTCTGCATACCATATTCCATCTGTTTCTTTAATATACAAACTGCTTTTCGACGGCTGCCACATATATTCTTCCTGTTCCAGCGAAGAAAGGTGGTATTCCAGAAGCTTTCTGGAAATACTGAATTGAAATTGAATATTGTCTTTTAATGCATCATTATTATTCATATACAAATCCTTTCTTGTACAACTCTATATAAGGAGGTGTCCACATGGAAGTCGAGAACTTACTCAAGGTTAAAACAAGACCGGAATTAAGAAAGTGGCTTGAAGAATATTCAACTAAAGAAACTTGCTGCTGGATCATTGTAAGCAGGAGTAAAAAAGCAGACTCCATTCTGTACCTGGATGCCGTCGAGGAAGCCCTGTGTTTTGGCTGGATAGACGGTATCGTAAAGAAACTCCCGGATACCGGTGAAACAGCACAGAGGCTCTCTCCGCGAAGGAAGAAAAGCAATTGGACGGAATTAAATAAAGAAAGAGTAAGAAGACTGGATAAGCTGGGATTAATGAAAAAAGAAGGGCGCAGGGTTCTCCCCGACATGAAGCCGGAATCTTTTACGATTGACGAAGAGATTGAGAGCCGTCTCAAAGAAGACGAACAAATATATCAAAATTTCCTTCATTTCCCTGAACTGTACCGAAGAATTCGAATTGATACCATCCAAAGTATTAAAAAGGACCCTGCGCTTTTTTATAAACGATTGGATAAGTTTGTTGAAAACACGAGAGAAAATAAAATGTACGGGCAGTGGAATGATAACGGACGGCTGCTTGATTATTAAAACGATGCTTATTTTTAGTTTAAAATAAAAAACCCCTCTGCCTATAATTAGACAAAGGGGACTCACCTTTTTTTGGCGTTTGCTTTACAGAATTACTTACCATCAGTTCGTGGCAGTGGATAGAAACCCTCATTGAATTGTTTCCATAAGTTAGGTGGTAAATCGTGTTTCTCTTCACTATTGGGATCAAATTTTGAAACGATATCGTTCTCTTTGCCATTTTGAATTTTATTAATGAAATGATGATCTAATAGAATTTCCCTGCCCAAGGCTAATAGTTCAACATTTTTTGATTCTACAGCTTCCAGGGCTTGTTCAGCAGTGAATATGGATCCGATAACAACTAACGGCATACGGCCATCAATCCATTGATGAAGTAATTTAACTCTTCCTTCGCCTTGATACTTGCCTTCACGAGTTTCAGCGTCAACATCCATTAGGGAAACATGTAAATAATCCAACGGTTTTTCAATTAAATTTTTCACCAGTTCCTCCGTAATTTCCATACTTATACCTGGAGTTTCTGCTTCTTCTGGTGAGAATCTATAACCAACGATGAACTTCTCATCTGCATAAGCTTTAACCGTATGAACTACCTCATCTACAACTTTGATTGGGAATTTTAATCTATTTTCTCCCCACTCATCCTCGCGACGATTATAGTATGGTGAAACAAATTGCTGTATTAGATAATGGTTGGCGCCATGAATTTCTACCCCATCAAATCCTGCTTCGATCACTCGACGTGTTGCTTCACCAAATGCTGTAATGGTTTGTTCAATTTCTTCGTTCGTCATTTCCCGGGCATGATGTTCTTCTTTTTCGTCGAAGCTTTGCAAAGTGATAGGGCTTGGAGCAGCTGCATCTCCGTTTGGTGTTAAACGAGGCAGTGACTGTGCCCCGCCATGATGAATTTGTACAATAGCTTTTGCTCCATTTTTTTTCATAGCTTCAGCTAAGCGTTTTAAGCCATCAATGTCCGAATCATGTGCAACCGACGGTTGTCCGGGAAATGCTTTTCCTAAATCAGTCACATAGCTGGCTGCAGAAATAGCTAATCCTACATCTTTAGAACGTTGTTCCACATAATCAATTTCCACATCAGAAATTGTACCGTCATCGTTGGAAGATACATGAGTGAGTGGTGCTAAGACAAATCTATTTCTTAATTCTACTTTATTAGGTAATGTTACTTTTTCAAATAATGGTGCAAATTTCGTATCCATTGCTGCAATGCCTCCTGTAATTTACATGTATCCTCGCCGGTTATATGCAAGTTGCATATATACAAATTAAAGGTGTATCCTACCTATGTCAAACCAAAGTACTTTTCATGGATGGGATGCGCCGGCTTTGATCGATATTTCTGAGCCAATCGTCTGCCTCTATACCGTTCATGGAGTCACTCCTGGATGACTTGTTCTCTATAGAACATAAAAAACACCCCAAACATTAGATATTACTCTAACGTTTGGGGTGTACTACCTATCCGGAAATTATTTTAATCAGTCTTTATTATAAAACCAGACCAATTATTTATACCATTCAAATCCCTATTCCACTGTTACACTTTTCGCAAGGTTTCTTGGCTTATCCACGTCGCAGCCTCTGTGAAGGGCTGCATAATAGGAGATCAGCTGAAGTGGAATAACAGACACAAGAGGTGTCATCAGTTCGTTGATCGTTGGCAGAACAATGCGGTCGCCGTCCTGCTTCGTGTCTTCGGTACTGATGATGCATGCGTTGGCGCCCCGTGCTTCTACTTCGCGCACGTTGCCGCGGATATTAAGGTTTGTTGCTTTCTGCGTAGTTACCGCAATAACCGGAGTGCCGTCTTCAATAAGGGCAATCGTTCCGTGCTTAAGCTCTCCGCCGGCAAATCCTTCTGCCTGAATGTAGGAGATTTCTTTAAGCTTCAAAGCACCTTCCTGAACGACGCTGTAGTCCATAGAGCGGCCGATAAAGAAGCAGTTGCGTGTTTCCAGCAGATAATCACGGGCAATCTGCTCCATGACGTCTTTGGTCACACAGCACTTCCATCGCGTTGCAATAAGGCTGAGCTCCTGGATCGCATTAAAGTCGTCTGATTCCCTGCGCACGGCACTGTCCATAGCAAGAATAGAGAATACCGCCATTTGGCTGTATAAGGCCTTTGTAGAGGCTACGGCAATTTCCGGCCTGCATACGTGTGAAGCGTGAAATCTGCCTCACGGGAAAGCGTAGAGCCCGGTACGTTTGTAATTGTAATGGAACGATAGCCGTTTTTCTTAGCATTTCAAGAACGCCGCGGGAATCTGCGGTTTCGCCGCTTTGTGAAATAAAGATAAAGAGCGGATTGGCGGATATAATGGTTCGTTATAGAGAAATTCACTGGCAATGTGACTTCTACTGGTTTTTTTGCTACTTTTTCCAGCATTTCTTTTCCAACCAGGCCGGCATGATAGCTTGTACCTGCAGCAATATATAAATACGTCCGTATCATTGATGGCGGCACGGATATTTTCATCAAGCTTAATATCTCCGGATTCATCTGGTATTTCTGGATAATGTTACGGATAACAAAAGGCTGCTCGTCGATTTCTTGAGCATGAAATGGAGTAGTGCCTTTTTCAGTATCGCTTTCGTCGATATCTGTTGTGAAGGTGTCACGGCTGACCGGCTGCCATCCAATGTTTTTACTTTCACACTGTTCTGCGTCAGCACGACAATTTCCCGTCCATGATTTCCATGAATTCTTTTGTTACATGAAGCATAGCCATTGCATCAGAACGCGATAACGTTTACGCCATTTCCTACTCCGATAAGAAGCGGGCTTTTGTTTTTCCAACGTAGATCACATCAGAATCGTCGTTATCAATCAACGCGGTGGCGTAAGAGCCTTCAAGAACGGAAAGAGTACGGCGGAAGCATCTTCGTAGACAAGCCTTCGTTTACGAATTCAACGATCTGCACAATAACTTCTGTATCCGTATCACTTATTAGTTTACACCCTGCAGAAATTTTTTTTCAGCTCGTTATAGTTTTCTATAACGCCATTATGAACAATGGTAAAACGCTCAGAAGTACTCTGGTGAGGGTGTGCATTCAGGCGGCTTGGCGGTCCGTGGGTAGCCCAGCGGGTATGCCGATGCCGATTGTGCCGGGAGCTTCGTCCGACGCTTCTTCAAGTACAGCAATGCGTCCCTGCTCCTTGTATAAATCGATGCCTTCATTTCCTACCAAGCGATACCAGCCGAGTCGTACCCGCGGTATTCCAGCTTCTTTAAGCCTTTAAAAGAATATCTGCTGCCTGTTCATTTCCTATATATCCTACTATTCCACACATATAATCATGACCTCCTAAGCGGGGCCACAGCATGTCCTCGGGGCTGCAAGCTGTGCCCCGCTCTTTTCTTTTTATTAGTTTGGCGGCTTGCAGAAGGACGTTGTGCAAAGAGTTGCCTCCTTGTTTTAATCCTGCTGCTGACGATTGTGCCGGACAACCGGGAGGCATCCGCCGATGCTCGATGAACCTCCTCCTCGTCAACTGTTCGTGTTGTTCTCCGTACGGAACAGTTCAGGCGCTATAGTATGGATTTTCTCTATCCTCCTGTTCTTTAAATAGAATCATGGTTATCTTACTATCTTTTCCCATATAATGCAATATCTTTTTAAAAAGAAGTAATAAGTAAAGTATGACAACCCATATTAGACGTGAAAAAAGAATCCGGGTTACAGTTTTCTGTAATTTTCCGGATTCTCTGTTTTTATTCGTCAGGTGTGGCCCATACGCTTACTTTCTCCCATAACAGGAAAAGAAGCCGTACCGTCTTCTTCGATGATGATTTCGTCTTTGCAGTTACGGTATATCGACCCATGCCTCGCCGGCATGCTCTTCTCCGACATTCATGTTAAACTGTTATCCCCTTCATTGGAAATAACAACGGCGCAGCCGGATCCTTCCATTTCTTCTGTTCCCGCCGGACCCAGCCGATCAGGTTAGCTTCTCAAAATATCTTCTGTTCTCCGTAGGCTTTTTTTACGACATAAAAAGCGGATCAATCTTCTGCTTTCCCTTCTTCCGGAGCAGGTCCGTTGATGCCGAAATAATCTCCGTAAAAACGCAAGGATAGCCGTCTTCTCTTAATAAAATTAACGCATAGGCGCTCTGTTTAAACGGCTCTTCCACCCATGATTCCAGTGATTCCTCAGGCTGGGAATCATGATTATCCACAAACGTTACCGCATGCATGGTGGGACTCACGAGCGTGTCCTCAAATATTTCCCGCAGGTCATAGTCTGCTCCGGCATTGGAAGCATTGTGCAGATTAAAGTGGAGCGATACATCAAACAGGTCGATCTTATAATCAATGTTATCCAGAAAAGCCTGGCATTCTTAATCAGAGAGCCAGAATTCCCCGACAATGTAAAAGTCTTCGCCACCGTGCTCCATCGCCTGCTCGGCAAATTCCTTCACAAAATCATAGTTTATATGTTTAATAGCATCCAGACGGTAGCCGTCGACCTCTAAAGTATCCGTCAGCCATTTGCTCCAGGAGATCATTTCTTCTCTGACTTCCGGATTATTGTAGTCATAGTTTGCAAACATGAGAAAGTCATAGTTTCCAAATTCATCTGCTACATTCTCATTCCAGGCCTTATCTTCTCCAAGAATACGGAATATGCCTTCTTCATCGTCGCTTGCATTATAATCTGTACCGTTAAAATGCGTGTAGTTCCATTTGAAATCGGAATGGGTGTCCCGCGACCCGGAAACGTAAATTTCGTCCAGCCTTCCATCTCAAAAGGCTCTCCTATGTCTTCGTTTCGGTTCTCTTCGTTACTTTTACTACTTCAAATGTTTCTTTTTCATCCGCTGCCGCTTTATGGTTCATAACAACATCGCATAGACGCAGATGTCGTGCTCATGACAGGGCAATGGCTTCAGAAGCTCTTCTTTTGTGCCGTATTTCGTCCGTATCGATCCCTTTTGGTCAAATTCCCCAGGTCATATAGTCGTATACTCCATATCCATTATCATCAGGTGTTTCTGATTTAGCCGCAGGCGGAATCCAAACAGAATCGATTCCGTTTTCCTTCAGCATTGAAGCCATTTCTTAAGCCTGTTCCAATGGGCCCATCTGCTTCCAGGTGCCATTCAAAAACTGCATCATTGTGTGATTTTTCTTCATGTTCACTTCTCCTATGATTAATTTTTCCATTAGACAGCTTATCGGATTCTTAAAAAAAAGAATCTTCTCCCATAAAAAGGCTGAAACCGGTTTGCGGCTTCAGATACCGTCTCATGAGAAAAAAATGATTCTATTCTTATAGATTACCCTAAATATCAGCCGGCCGAAACCTGCTGCGGTTAAAAAATACCTGTAAGCGCATGCTTACAGGTATTTTTCCTGGCATATTTTCTATCAATTACCCAATAAACAACAGAACCAGGGCACCGACAATAAAACAGTAGATTGCAAAATACTTCAGATTTCCTTTTGCCATAATATTCATAAACCATTTTAAAGAGATGTAGGAAGCAATAATAGAAGCAATAAAGGCCACCAGGTAATTTACCCACATCTCAGGCAGGTTTTCACCCAAAATAGTATCGAGGGATAAAACGGTCGTACCGATGCTGATCGGAATGTAAAGCAGAAACGAAAAACGAAGCGCCGTTTCCTGTTTTGTGCCCAGCAGCATAGCAGCTACAATAGTCGCTCCAGAACGACTGATACCCGGAATTAACGCCACTGCCTGAGCCAGACCAATAATAACGGCATCTTTCCAGTTCAGCTGGCCGTCGTTTCTGCTGCCCCGCAGATTTCTGATAATCCACAGTGCAAATCCAGTAACAATCAGCGTGGCGCCGACGATCCATACTTTATCAAGCTCGGATTCAATATAGTCTCCAAGCGTTAGTCCTATCACGCCCGCCGGTATTGTTGCGATAACCAGATACAAAATAAAATCGAAGTCATCCCGCGCAGCAGCTTTTCTTGTCGTTACGTAAGTGATGCCATTTGCTGCGAGTTTAACGATATCATGCCAGTAGACAACCAGTACGGCAATCAATGATCCAAAATTAACAAGCACAAGAAATTCAAGCCTGTGTTACCGAGTCCGATTAACTCTTGAACAATAACCAAGTGTCCGCTGGAGGAAATCGGGATTGGTTCGGTAATCCCCTGAAAAAGCCCTAGAAATAAATATTTAAGAAGCGTCCATATATCCTGCATATCATTGAACATCCTTTGTAGGTTATTAGATAAATAAAAGCAGGCTGACAGCCATTACGGCCATACCGGCGATCAGTCCATAAATTGGAAGGTGTGTTTCGTCATACCGCTTTGCGGCCGGCAGAAGTTCATCCAATGATATGAAAACCATAATACCTGCCACCCCGGCAAACATAACGCCAAACGTCACATCGTTTAAAAAAGGCATTAAAAATAAAAAAGCAATAATCGCACCAAGCGGCTCGGACAGCCCGGATAAAAAAGACAGTTTAAACGCTTTGCGTTTGCTTCCTGTAGCAAAATAAATAGGCACTGATACAGCTATCCTTCCGGAATATTATGTATCGCAATCGCTACAGCAATGGCTATCCCAAGCGTCGGATCCTCAAGAGCTGAAGCAAATGTGGCTATCCCTTCCGGGAAGTTATGAATCGCAATCGAAGGGCCGTGAACGTTCCCATTTTCAGAAGATCCGGCTCTTCTCTTGACCGGTTGACCGCAGACATATCCTCCACACGTTTTTAATTCATGGGGATTTCCCTGTTTAGGTATCAGCCTGTCAATCGCCGCAATCAAAAGCATTCCTCCAAAAAAACCACCAGCAGTAGACCACTGCCCGCCCACATTTCCAGAGCGCTTACGAGTGATTCCTGGGCCTTCACATATATTTCAATCATGGAGATATAAATCATCACGCCTGCGGAAAATCCAAGTGAGACGGAAAGAAATTTTGTATTTGTCGTGGAAGTAAAGAAAGCCAGAAAGCTTCCTATTCTGTAGCCAGGCCTGCCATAAGTGTCAGCGCAAGGGCAAAGAGGACATTTTCCGGCACGTTTGGCTCCTCCTTTTAAAGTAAAATAAGTTATTTCAGCGATGAACAGGAGGCATTCCAAAAACACCTCAGGCAGTCAGGCCCAAGATGCTTTTGGAGAAGCGTTTATGCCCTCTGGGTTCCCATGTGTTCTTCTACCACACTTGCTATTTCTTCTACGTAACTTTGCACAATTCCTTTGTTTCTGCTTCTGCCATTACCCGTACAAGCGACTCTGTACCGGAAGGACGGACAAGAATACGTCCATTGCCGTTCATTTCTTTTCTGCTTTATCAATAGCTTCTTTTACATGTGGATTGGAAGCCACTTCGTGTTTATTGTGGACTCTCACGTTGATAAGCTTCTGCGGAAAAAATTTCCATTTCAGAAGCAAGTTCAGACAGTTTCTTTCCGGTCGATTTCATAATATCAACCAGCTGAAGCGCTGAAAGCATGCCGTCTCCTGTTGTAATATGATCAAGGAAAATCAGATGGCCGGACTGCTCACCGCCAAGACTGAAACCGCCTTTACGCATTTCCTCCATAACATAACGGTCGCCTACTGCAGTTTTTTCGTTTCAATGCCGATTTTTTCCAAAGCTTTATATAATCCCAGATTGCTCATTACTGTAGTAACGAGTGTATTCTCGGTAAGTCTGTTTTCCTGCTTAAGATGCTTGGCACAAATATACATAATCTGATCGCCGTCTACAAGCGTTCCCTTTTCATCCACCGCGATCAGACGATCTGCGTCTCCGTCAAATGCAAGGCCGATATCTGCTCCTTTTTCTTTAACAAAAGCAGCTAAACCTTCCGGATGTGTAGATCCTACGTTATCATTGATATTCAATCCATCCGGGTTGTTTCCCATAGTGGAAATATCCGCTTCCAGATCTGCAAACAGGTGCGGTGCGAGTGATGAAGCCGCTCCATGAGCACAGTCCAAAGCGACATGAAGTCCTGCAAAATCTTCATTAATCGTTTGTTTCAGGAAGTGGATATATTTTGTCCGCCTTCAAAATAGTCATTGACGATACCAAGGTCTTTTCCTGTTGGACGCGGAAGAGTATCCTCCCCGTCCAAAAGCACTTCTATCTCGGCTTCCTGAGCATCTGTCAGCTTAAAACCGTCGGAACCAAAAAATTTAATGCCGTTGTCTTCTACTGGATTGTGGGAAGCTGATATCATAACGCCTGCCTGCGCGCTGAGGGCTTTTGTTAAGTAAGCGACTCCGGGCGTTGAAACCACGCCAAGCCTCATTACTTCTGCTCCGATGGAAAGAAGGCCTGCAACTAGAGCCCCTTCAAGCATTTCACCTGAAATGCGGGTATCTCTTCCAATAAGTACTTTAGGATTTTCTGTTTCTTTTGTAAGTACGTACCCGCCGGCACGGCCGATACGAAAAAGCCAGTTCGGTGACAGCTCTGTGTTGGCTACCCCTCTTACACCATCCGTTCCAAAATTTACC
The DNA here is from genome assembly GCF_023845525.1 of Sinobaca sp. H24. NCBI lineage: Bacteria > Bacillati > Bacillota > Bacilli > Caryophanales > Sporolactobacillaceae > Sinobaca > Sinobaca sp. H24. The sequence goes on along the minus strand of NZ_JALBWT010000007.1, from coordinate 62,909 downwards.
CATTATCTATCTCCTTCATTTTCGTTTTCATTTTCCGATTGATTTATTTCTGCATGCCCGTAGGATCGTAATTGTTTTCGCTGCTTTCTACTCCATTGGAGCCGTCATCCGGTTCTTCTGTAGTATCGGGTTCTTCCGGAGATTCTTCCACTGGATTTTCTTCTTCCGGCGGTGCTCTGGAGAAGGCTCAGACTGCGGTTCTTCCGGACTTGCTGGATCGGATGGCTCCCCCTCTGGCGTTTCAGGTTCCGTTTCGGCATCGTTCGGATTTTCCGACTCTTCAGCACCGCCTCCGGATTCTTCATTGTTTTCTACAGTCGAAAGCGTCACTTCAGAGGAATCAGGGGAAACTTCTATATTATCCGGACCGGACGCCTGCAGTGTCAAGGTCTTGGCTGCACCGGCTTCTGTACTTCCACCTTCCTGCCAGTCTGCACTCAAAGAAATATCCCCGGCATTAAGGCCGTCAACCGAATCAGCCGTTCCTTCTACTGATACGTTCACGGCTCCGTCTGCCGGAGACTCCCACTGTACTGTTCGTCCTTCCGGAACATTTTCAATGTTTATAGGAATATTGGAGAAGGTGGCTGTGCCGCCTTCTCCTACTTCGACTTCGACTTCTATCGTTTCCGGCTGTACAGCCTCGACTCCTTCAGGAAGGGGGATATCGACTTCTATCGTTCCGCCTTCTTCGCCGATGGCTGATAAATCAACAGGTACTTCAATTGCATCCAGACTATCCAATACGTCCTGGGGCGCTGAAACCAGCGCTTCTTCCTGTGAAGGAGTCAGGGCAGCAACGCTCGCTCCATTCTCAGGTGTTCCTTCTCTTACAAGAGTAATCGGCAGTTCGCGGACGTTCCGCCTTCTTCCCCCATTGTTACATTTACAGTCTCAGGCTCTATTTGAATATCAAGTTCATTTCCCTGATTATCGTAGGCGATTACTTCCTTTTCGCCTGCGATAGTATTGGCGGCTCCCGACACGTCGACAAATACGGAGACCTCATTTATACTTTCATGCACGCTGGAACCAGCCTGAATATCCACGCTGCCGGGATTAACTGAAAAATCATCCGTTTGATAAGATTCTTCTGTATCGTCTTCGTTTGTTAATTCTACTTCTACCGGATAAGACATTGTTTCCAGCTCTTCTACCACTACCGTAGCATACTCCGGAGAAACAGAGACTTCAAGATCCGCCGGGAAATTCCTATTTTCAATCGGTACCTGGTGCTCCCCCGGCCCAAGATCCTCAGCATTCACAAACACTTCATGAGAAGTGTTGGAAAGCTGAAATAAGGTAAGGGAGGTTTGGGAGCCGGAAAGCTGAACGATCAGATCATCAGGCGTGGTTGCCGTCGCGGAATAACTTTCCTCGTCATAGTCCACAACTAATTCTACATCGTCCAATTCAACCGTGCTGTCTTCACGATCCGGCAGTACACTTGCCTGATTGCTTACATTGTTATTCATATTAACCATCATAAACAGCATGATGGCAATGCACAGGGATATAAAACGGACAAACCATTTATTGCTGAACATATTATCCATCATAATTAGGATCTCCCCCACTGCCACAAACTACTGCTGTGACGATCATCGGAAATAAGTTCTTTTTCCAGCATGGCAAGAAGCGTATCCTCGTCTAAATTACGATGGAGCTCCCCGTTTTTAGTTACTGAGACGCTGCCGGTTTCCTCCGATACTACTACCGTCAGACAGTCTGTAACCTCGCTGATACCCAGTGCAGCTCTGTGTCTGGTTCCAAGTTCTTTCGAAATAAAAGGATTTTCAGACGGGGGTAACAGGCAGCCGCTGCAATTTCATTGTTGCGCATAATCAGCGCACCATCGTGCAAAGGGGCGTTCGGAATAAAAATATTAATGAGCAGCTCCGAGGTAATCGCAGCATTCATCGGTATGCCTGTTTCCACATAATCATTCATTCCCGTCCCTTTTTCAATAGAAATTAAGGCGCCGATCCGCCTCTTGGACATATACCGTACAGATTTAGTAATCGCGTCCACTGTTTTCCGTGAACTTTCCTCTGTAGGCATTAAAGCACGCCCAAATAACCTGCCTCTTCCGAGCTGTTCGAGCGCTCTTCTAAGCTCCGGCTGAAAAATAATAATAATGGCCAGAAGCCCGTATGTAACAGCTTGGGACATAATCCACTGCAATGTTCTCAGGCCAAATACACTGCTTAAAAACCATATAATAAGAATAAATAAGATCCCTTTGACGAGCTGAACAGCTCTTGTTCCCCTAATTACGGTAATCAATTTATATAATACGTAGGCAACAAGCACAATGTCCACTACTGCGCCAAGGGTTCGCAACAGGTTAAAATCCTCTCCAAAAAACATGCGCTTTTCCTCCATTTTTGTCTAGCGAAAAAAGAAAACAACAGATCCATTATAGCATAAGTTCTCTATTGTTCTTCTCGAAAACGACAGTGGTTTTTTCTTTTTCTGAAGTAGGTATAGACGTTCTTCATTCCATATTCGTTTCACTGTCGAAGAAAAAACAGCACATTTGATTTTATTCTTCTGTATTCCATGTAAATGCTTCTGTCGTGAATTTCTTTGTGTAATACCACATCCACTCCAGTGCCTGGTCTACATCTTCAATATCCCCGGCTACATGACCGGCTGAAGCTAAATAAGGTTCTCCGTTTATAACGGTCAGGTCTCCCTGAATTTCTCCGTGTACTTCTACTTCGCCGTTGCGGACCATTAAATCTCCCTGGACGACTTCGCCTTCCGGCACAATGACCTTCCCGTGTTCATGATCCACTTCCACATTTTCACCGCCGGCTACTGCAATCTGTCCGGCGCTTTGATCATTCCAGATGGACATCATGCTGGATGACATTAACAGAACAAAAATAGCTGCGGCTGCCATTATTGGGTGACGCCTGCCCCATTTCCTCCAGCCGGGCTTCTTTTTTCTGGAAGGAAGGTTCTGCATGATCTGGTCGGTCATGCGGGGAGGAGCCTCTAGATGGGAAGTACTCTGGACAAACATTACTGTTTTATTTAATTCGCGATAATGAGCAGCACATGCCGGGCATTCCTCAAAATGAGCAAAAAGCTCTTTTCTTTCCGCTGCGCTTAATTCTCCGTCTAAATACTGATCAATTTGTTTTTCTTCTTTTTTCTGGCAGGCCATGACAGTCCCTCCCCTCTTAAATATTTCTAAGCCTTTTACGAAGTGCTTCTCTTCCCCGGTGAATGTGTGTTTTCACTGTATTATCCGGAAGGTCGAGAATATCGCCAATTTCCTTTATAGATAAATCTTCAATGTATCGAAGAATGATAGCGGAGCGGTACTTGGGCGGCAGCTTTGCAATTTCAGTCTGCACCCAGTCCTGCATTTCAAAAGCTTACGACTGTTCTTCGGGAAGCAGCTCTTCAGAAGACAGCTGGGAATAGCCGCTCAGTCCCTCTGTTCCTTTAATCTCCGCATCGAGAGAGTAATCTGGTTTCTTTTTGCGGAGCCGGTCAATACACAAATTAGTCGTGATTCGAAACAGCCATGTGGAAAATTTTCTGGATTCATCATAGCTCTCCAAATTGGCATAAGCCCGGAGAAATGCTTCCTGCGCCACGTCCTGAGCCTCATAGGAGTTTCCGGTCATCCGGTATGCGATTTGGTACACTTTGTCTTTATACAGGTCTACAAGCTCTGCAAAAGCATCCTGATCTTCTTTTTTTTATCGCCTTAATCAGGCGTTTGACAACCGCATCCATCTCTTATGACCTCCACCCTTTCCGGGTCTCTTAATTACGCAGAATAAACCCTTTCGTTTCATTACGGATATATGTATGGTTATTTACAGTTTATTTTTCATGCTGAATCGGCGTCAGTTCCCATTAAACACAATTTATTGTACCACGGTTCGCTGATTTCGGATAATAGAGGCTTTCTGAACGAAAAATCCATACAAAAAAAGCCGCCGGCCTACAGCCGACAGCTTTGTATCTTATAGAATTGGTGGAGCCTAGCGGGATCGAACCGCTGACCTCCTGCGTGCAAGGCAGGCGCTCTCCCAGCTGAGCTAAGGCCCCTTCTATCATAGTATGTATGGAGCGGGTGATGGGAATCGAACCCACATCATCAGCTTGGAAGGCTGAGGTTTTACCACTAAACTACACCCGCATAAACATTCCCTTTTTTCTAGGACATGTTCCACTATACCATTCTTATTTTTTAACGTCAACAAAGCTTTTATTTTCAACGGATTACAGACAGAAAGCCCCACTTCCGACGGAGCTCCACTGTCCAATTAGTGTATTATCTTTTGTTTGCCGCTACTTCTTTTGCTGCTATTTTTTCATCTGATTCCTGTGCAAGCGCAAGATCATCTTCCGAATAATAGTAGTCTTCGCTGAAGGAGTTCTGTGGTTCTTCCAGCGTAAAGTAGCAGATAACAAAGCTTGTGAAGGCCCCTCCTGCCAGAATAAAGAAAAACTGCTGAGGCGTTACAAAAGTATAAAGAGTTAAATATACAGCAGCACCAACGTTTCCGTATGCTCCTGTCATACCGGCCACCTGTCCGGTAATACGTTTTTTAACCATAGGGACCATAGCAAACGTTGCACCTTCCGCCCCCTGTACAAACATGGAGGTGAAAATAGTCACCAGTACAGCTAAAAAAAGCGGCCAGCCGGAATTAATCATTCCCATACCGATTAAGCCAAATGAAATACCAAACATATAAATCAGCATTACCGACCGGCGGCTTCCCATTCTGTCAGAAAGAACTCCTCCAAGCGGCCGTGCCAGCAGATTAATAAATGCAAATGACGCGGCAATCAATCCTGCCTGGGCCGCCGAAAGCGAAAATGTCAGCTGAAAAAACATAGGCAGCATAGCCACAATAGCAAGTTCAGCTCCGAAATTAGCAAAATATGTACTATTTAGTGCCCCCACCGTTTTAAAATTGTAACGGTCATCTTCAGGAACCCCTTTTTTCAAAATAGGCAGATTCACTTTTAAAATATTGTATACCTGATAAATAACTACTACGAGAATGATCGACCATATCGTGTACAGGGCGGTCTCAGACACGAACCAAGTTGTTCAATTCTCCATACGCTGAGCGCCAGCGCCCCGCCAAGCGGAAGCGTCCAGAAAATAAGCTGAGCCATATCCTTATAGCTGCTTACTTCCATTGCACTTGCTTTCTTCGGCTTAATCATCGCCCGGCCGTCCGGCGTATCTTTCACGTTAAAGTAGAAAATAAAACCATACACAAAGTGACCACCCCGGTGAAGGCTACAGCATATCTCCAGCCCTGATCACCGCCGAACAGCGTTAAGGCAAGCCACGGAAGAAGCATAGCTGCGGCGGCAGAACCAAAATTACCCCATCCGCCATAAATACCTTCAGCAAACCCTACATGCTTCGGCGGGAACCATTCCGACACCATCCGGATACCAACGACAAAACTTGCCCCGATGCTTCCGAGCAGCAGTCTTGAAATCATCAGCTGCATCCAGGTGTCTCCAAATGCGAATATAAAAGTAGGAAAAGACATAACTACCAGCAAAGAAGAATACACAATCCTCGGTCCAAACCGATCCAGGAGGCTTCCTATCACAATACGGGCCGGAATTGTCAGAGCTACGTTAATAATTCCCAGAGCCGCTATATGCTGAGTCGTCAGCCAGCCCATATCATCCATCATCGTTGTAGCAAGCGGAGCCATGTTATACCAGGCAAAAAAGGAAACGAAAAAAGCAAACCAGCAGAAATGCAGAATTTTAATGCGTTCATCCTTAAACGTAAAATGTCTTTAACTCTCATGCTATGCCGTCACCTCATATGCTCAAAGTAAATCTTTCATCAAGGTAGCATGAAATTCAGGGATGGATTGAGGTTTCGGAAGATAATATAACGAGCTATTTAAAATTATGTATTTTATATGCATATTATTAGAGATATTTTCCTTTTTTTTACTTCTTTTCCGCTTTTTTTATCGGTTTTTGCTTCTAAAACAAAAAAACCATGACGTCTTTGTCATGATTGAAAAATGGTGAGCCATGGAGGATTCGAACCTCCGACCCTCTGATTAAAAGTCAGATGCTCTACCAACTGAGCTAATGGCTCGTTCTATTTTTAAGTGGTGGAGGGGGACGGACTCGAACCGCCGAACCCAGAGGGAGCAGATTTACAGTCTGCCGCGTTTGGCCAACTTCGCTACCCCTCCATAACAAACTTTCCATATCGATCTGCTTGGTGTAAACAAAAAAATAATGGTGACCCGTACGGGATTCGAACCCGTGATACCGCCGTGAAAGGGCGGTGTCTTAACCACTTGACCAACGGGCCTTATAAGCAGAAAAACATTAAATTCCTTACTGCCAAATGATATTATACCCCAGGATAATATAGGATGCAATCTTTTTAGTATAAAAAAATAAAAAAGAACCGGCAGTTTTTCTCCGGTTCCTTTCCTTACTATCACTAGCTTCGGGAAGCAGTTTTAGCTCCATTTTTTCCACCTTTGAGTCCGCCTGCACTCTGGGTGGAAAACAGGTTTGAATCAATAGAGAAAGTCAGCTTTTCGCGTTCTCTTCTACGCTTTAATGCCATTTGAATCAGCTGATGCGTTAACTGTGTATAGTCTTTTCCAGCCGGGTCCCAGAGGTAAAAGGAGAGGGATCCGGGAATGGTGTTGATTTCGTTCACATAGATCATGCCGGAAGCCTGGTCGATCATGAAATCAATACGGGACACCCCGCTGCAGCCAAGCGACTGGAATGTGTCTTTCGCAAGCTGTTGAATATCCTCTGTCTGCTCTTCATCCAGAGGAGCTGGAATGACACGATCTGTGCTTTCCATTCCTTTTGCACCGTCGCCGCCTTTGCCGCCGCCCTGGTATTTATCCTGGTAGCTTAAGATGTCTTCTGTTTTCAATACTTCTTCCAATACAGAAGCTTCTACCTCTTCATAATCGCCTACGACTGAACAGTTAATTTCCTTCATGTTTTCAACCATGTCCACAAGAATCTTGCTGGCAAACTCCATGGCTTCTTCTACCGCCATTCTAAGTTCATCGCGGTCGCCGGCTTTACTGATACCGACACTTGATCCAAGGTTAGCCGGCTTTACAATAACCGGATACTCCAATGTTTCTTCTACTAATGCGGTAATTCCTTCCGGATTGTCGGACCAGTGTGTTCCATAGAACCAAATATCATCAAGAACAGGAATCTGCGCATCACGCAGCACCTGTTTCATAATAACTTTATCCATGCCGACAGCAGAAGACATAACATCACACCCTACATAGGGAATGTCCATTAGTTCAAAGAAACCCTGGAGAACTCCGTCTTCTCCAAACCGTACCGTGCACAATCGGAAAAGCTACATCAATTTCCGCGACAATACGCTTTCCGAATTTAGGAACAGGCTTTTTCTGCAGCACAACGCCGCCGTCATCCCCGCCCGTAACGGTAATTTTCTGCAGCTTTTCAAACAGCTGGTTAAGGTCTTTATAATTCTCAATGTCGCGAAGCTCTTCTCCTGTATACCACTGGCGGTCTTTTGCGATATAAACGGGTACTGCTTCGTATAATTTTTCATCCAGGGCATGCATCGCCTGTACCGCTGAAATAACCGATACTTCGTGCTCTACAGAAATCCCTCCGAAAATACACCAACTCTAGTTCTCATAGGTAAGTCCCTCGCATTCTTTACTCATTAAATGTATCCGGCAGATCGTTTTCCAATAATACAATGGATTTTTGGACAGCTTTCTCATGCATTTTGTTTAAAGCGTCCTGAAGATCAGCCGCTACATAGTATTTCTCTTCCGGAAATTCTTTTTCCAAAAGGCCGTCCTGCATAGGCTTTGTCTGCTTTTTCCCTACTAAAATAATAAAATCACATACATCAGCCGCATACTCGGCAAATGCTTTATTCAGGTCATACTCTTTATCTCCGAGCTCAATCATACCCGGAGTAATAAGCATCTTGTACTCCGGCATCTGCCCAAGCACTTCAAGAGCCATTCTCGAGCCAACCGGATTGGAGTTAAAAGCGTCATCGATAATTGTAATGTTCCCCTGCGGTTTCTTTAGTTCCAGACGGTGCTCGACCGGCTGAAGCTTTTTCACTGCGCGGGCCATTTTCTCCAGTGGAATGCCTTTTTCAGAGCCGATAGCTACGGCGGCCAGAATGTTATAGATATTATGGCGCCCCAGCAGCTTTGTCTCCACGTCTACAGAACTGCCATCATATTTCATAATGGTAAAAGTAGACCCTTTGGAAGAAAAGGCAATGTTTTTCTGCTCTAAAATGAAGATCTTCCGCGTCAATTCCATAGTACATCGTGCGTACCTGATTGCGCTGTTCGTAGGACATAATATTTTCATCATCTTTATTTAAAAATGCGGTGCCGTCATTTGGGAGGCTTTCCACAATTTCAAACTTTGTCTTTTTGATGGTATCAAGCGTTTTGAACGTTTCAAGGTGCTGTTCTCCAATAGCTGTGATAATACCATACTTTTGGTGAACCAGATCACATACCGCCTGGATATCGTGTTCTTGTTTAGCACCCATTTCAGCGATGAAAATTTCATGATACGGCTTCAGCATATTGCGGATGGTTAACGTAATACCCATTCTTGTATTGTAGCTCTCCGGCGTCATCAGAACATTAAACTGAGAGGAGAGAACGGCTTCTAGCACGTGTTTTGTACTTGTCTTGCCGTAACTACCGGTTACCCCTACCGTTTCAAGGTTGGGCATGTCTTTAATAATCCGCTCGGCGTCATTAAAGAAATGCTGATTAATCTGTCGTTCAATCGGCATGTTAATCAAGTTCGCGGCCATGACCATAAAGTACACAAAAATATTAGTCAGAATGGCCAGTGCAATCAGCCAGAAATAAGAGCCGTCGATACCAGCGCTCAGCGACAGGCCTATAATAATGACGGCTGCATATAAGAGAGTAACAGTAATAAACAGACGCCGGACCCTCTTTGTCACAACCAGCTTCTTTTTCTCTGTGGTTTCCTGCATCATTAATACATTAAATCCGTATAATATAATTCCAATCGTCAGGGCGAGCCAGACGTTTCCGGCAAACAACGGCAGGAGGGCCAGAAGCGGCCAAAAACTTCTAATAGGAAACACCCGGTCCTGATGTTCTTTCATCCATTTCCAGATTCTTTCGTTTCTATAACTGTTCAGCTGGAGCATATGCGTGCTTCGCTTGACAAGACGCAGCGTGTAATACCCCCAGGCAATAATAAAAAGCAAATAAGCAGACTAATCAAGGCTTGCTGCCTCCTTTTTTTCTTTTTGGAGGAAATGGTCGATAATGACGATAAATTCGTTTAAATTATCAAGATAGGAATAATGGCCTGCCCGTTTCAATACGACCAATCCTGCATCTGGAATCAATTCTTCCATCCGTTTTCCATCCGCTACCGGCGTAGCTTCATCATTTTCTCCCCATACAAGGAGAACAGGGACTTTAATATCCGGCATGTGATGAGTTAAATCTTCGTTGACTACTTTGACAAAAGTCTGCTGCATCACGCCGGAGACATCTTTATAGTCAGAGGACCCCACTTTTCCTTTGACGCGGGCCATTATTGACTGTTCGTATTTATTAATAAGTGGCAGTTTCAACAGTTTCTTTAACGTCTTGTACGTATACACTTTATAATAATATTTAAAAGTCCGTTTTGGGAGCACACCTGCACTGTCAACGAGAATGACCTTACGAACAGAATTGGCCGCTGAATATTTAATAGATACTCTTCCGCCGAAAGAATGCCCCATCAAAACCGGGTCTTCAATATCAAGCTTACGGATCAATTTACCAAGCATCTCCGTATAGTCTCCTACAGACCAGGGCTCCGGGGGTTCGTCACTCTCACCGAATCCGGGAAAATCAATAGACCACACTTTAAAATCCTTTTCCAGGCGCTGGTGAACCGGTGCAAACGTTTGGACGTTTGCACCCCAGCCGTGAAGAAGCATGACGTTGGCTCCTTCTCCTGATACCTGGTAATGGACGTTCACTCCATCAATATCAATGTACACTGCTAACGCTCCTATTCTTTAAAACCAAGGTTTTTAATTAAAATGACATCATGTTATCTCAGCGCTGTTGAAAAAGCACTCCAACTCTCTGAATTCTTTCTTTTAAAAAAACAGAAGTCACGGGGCAATAGTATATATGTAGACGGACTATTTACTAATTTTAGCAGCTGTTTGCTATTTAAACAGAATAACACCACTATATCTTACCATAGAAAATCTCCGGCGGAAATTATCTTCTGAAATAAACCATGAAGGCCTGCGCTCTATAGAGCCGCCTGGACAGAAAATAGTTCCTTTTTACCGGATGGTTTTGGAGGAGGAGACACGAAAAGAGAGAACAGTCTTCACTGCTCTCTCTTATTCTCCCAGACCGTAATACTCTTCAAGTGTTAACTCTTCTTTATAGAGCTCTTCAGAAAGCTCTGTGCCTACATATCGAAGGTGCCACGGTTCATATTGATAGCCGGTAATGTCTGTTTTGTCCTCCGGGTAACGCACGACAAATCCATACGTATGCGCGTTTTCTGCCACCCATTGACCTTCCGGGGTTTCTCCGAATTCCGTACTCAGCTGATTTCCGATAGATTCAGAGCTCACATCCATGGCCAGACCGCTTTGGTGTTCACTTTCGCCGGGCTTTGCGCTGTACGTATTAGCCTGCTCTTCCCCATCGCGTTCGGCGTTTTGTGTGAAGATAACGTCCTGACGATCGTAGGAACGATAGCCGGAAACAGCATACAGCTCGTGCCCAGCTGATTCAGCATCGGTGAAGAGCTGCTCAAGCGGTTCAGCTGCCGTTTCCCTGATCAGATTTTTTTGATTATCTCCAGGAGAAGCATATTGGATATCTGCCTGGATAAGATCTTCCGGCTCATAGTCGGAAGGTAAATGATATTCCCGATTTACAAGCGCATCTACTGCATCAGGGTTCTCAACTTCCCCTTCGTCATTAAGAGAAGGGGGCTCCGGTTCCGGCTCGTCTGCCGGTTCCTCCGCTGGTTCTTCTTCTGCCGGAGCGGCTGATTCTGCTTCAGAAGATTCTTCAGCCTCCTCTGTGCCGCCTGTAGAGCAGGCAGCTGCGCCCAACAAAAGAAACAGAGCTGTAATAGCTGCTGGTTTTTTCACTTTATCGCTTCCTTTAGTAAAATGAAAATCTATTCACTTGCTTTGCTTTCTTTTACTTTAAGCGTCTTTTTCCCGCTTTACAAGTTCAATATTTTTGTGATGCATTTTCTTCATAAATGTTGAAAACCCATATCCATCCACAAAAGCTTCCAGCACATGATATTCCCCATCCTCTTCCGTTGTTTTCCGGAGCTGTTCAATGTACCAGAGAGAGTCATCAAGCCTGTCTTTTATCTCTGCCGGGCTTGAAGTTACAGATCCATGACCCGGGATGAGAAAATTAATTTTCTGCTTTTCGTAAAGACTTTTTGCTTTTTGGAGAGACCGTTCATAAGCCTCGCTGTTTTGATAAATAAATGGAAATTCCACGTCGCTTAAATAGTCTCCCGTAATAAGTACCCCCAGGTGGTCAATTAAGATAAACATTCCGTCCACATTGTGCCCCGGCGCCAGGTAGAAAGTCAGCGTATGAGAACCTGTTTCAATCATCTGTTCGTCGTTATCAATAATGATATCAATGTAAGGGTACTCTATTCCATAAGGTCTTACAATGTAGTAATTGTCATCAAACTGCTTTATTTCTTCTACCGTTTCTTCTTTTCTGGAATTTGACACAAAAGCTCTGGAAGCAATAGTTACAGCTTCCGGGAAGGCATGATATCCTAATATGTGATCATAATCCGAATGGGTAAAGACAAGGTACTGCTTCCGTCCTTTGCTTACAAGCGCTACATGATTCTGAATTTCTCTTATTTCCTCGGGCAGCCAGGTAGGGTCTACAATAATAACTGCTTCTTCTGTTACAGCTACCGTTGAAGTTGTCTGGAATAATGCGCTTTGGAATACGGTAATGTTCTGGTCTTGATAATGTACCGGCATGCCTATCATCCTTTCGGGCTTTAGTATAAATAAGTATTTTCACAATAAGTGCGTATTTATATAGATATTCCCGTTTTACTATAGAAATATTCCCATTTTGTTTTATTCATTCAAAATAGCGGATGCTTTTCGGGAATAGATACAATAGAAGAAAAGAGGCTCGATCATGAAAACAAGTCGATTTCATATAGTGTATGAAAGCATTATGATTACTTTAGCAGTCATATCCCTTTCTGTTGCGTGGTCTGCCAATGAGTGGTTTATACGGATTGACTTCGTGGTCTGGTTAATTTTTTTCATAGATGTAAGTATCCGGTTCATAAAAGCTCCGGATAAATGGCTTTACATTCGAAAAAACCCTTTTGATTTTATCGCAATTATTCCTCTTAGTGCCATTTTCCAAATGGCTCGTATTGCAAGACTTCTCAGCGCACTGCAGCGTCTTTGGATTCTCCGCCACTACCTTCGCGACTTTATGGGAATTCTGCAGACAAATTACTTAAACCGGGTTCTTATTGCAGTAAGCCTGCTCGTTATTTTAAGTTCCATTCCGATCCGTTATTTAGAACCCAGCATTGAAACATATGGAGATGCCGTATGGTGGAGCATTGTTACAGCCACTACCGTCGGATATGGAGATATATCTCCGGAAACACCAGCCGGACGGATGATTGCCATTGTCCTGATGATCTTTGGAATTGGTTTAATCGGTATGCTGACAAGCTCCATTACGACATATTTTCTCTCCTCTAAAACGAAAAAGACGCACTCGGCTGATGTTCAGCATATTATCAACCAGCTGCGCCGGTATGAAGAGCTCGAAGCCGGTGAAGTGCGGCGGCTTCGGATTCTTCTTCAGGAGCTGGAAAATGATAAAAAAGAAAAGGAGATACCCTCGTGAAATACACGCTCTTTGCTTTAACTATTATATTGGTTCTCGTTTTCACCGCCTGCAGCAGCACCAGCACCACGGACGGGCGCATTCCGGCAACGATGGATAGAGTGGTCGATGGGGATACGCTCCGGATTACAATGGACGACGGCACGGAAGAAACGGTACGGCTGCTTATGGTGGATACACCGGAGACGGTGCACCCTAATGAACCGGTTCAGCCGTTTGGCCCGGAGGCCGGCAGTTTTGTTAAACAAAATCTGGCTGAAGGTTCTTCTATAGAAGTGGAGGTCGACACAACGACAAGAGACCGGTATGACCGCTTTTTAGCGTATATTTGGCAGGACGGGGAGATGATCAACGAACAGCTGCTGGAAGAAGGCCTGGCCCGGGTGGCTTACGTCTATGAACCAAATACCCGTTATGAAGAGGAATTCCGTGAAATAGAACGAGAGGCACAAGAGGCCGGACGGGGCATTTGGAGTATAGATGATTATGTTTCCGAAGAAGGCTTTCGTCCCGACGCCGCTTCACATGAAGCTCCTTCTTTTCAAATAGACTGCGAAGACCCGGCAGTTAAAGGAAACCACAGCTCAAGCGGTGAACGAATTTATCATGTGCCAGGCGGTCAGCATTATGAACAAACAAAGGAAGAAGAATTATTCTGCACGCCGGAGCAGGCAGAACAGGCAGGATACCGGGCTTCACAGCGTTAAAAAAAGAGACGAAGCCTTTTCGGCCCCGTCTCTTTATGTTTTTTTATTCCATTTTTTCGCTTTTTCCACCGATTCCTGAACCTCTTTCAAGGCTTTTCCCATGCCGGCTTCCACTACTGATACATAGGCTCCTTCTACAATAGGCGCATCGGCAATAACAACTTCGCCTTCCAGTTCATCCAGCATATCCAGAGCCATTTCCGTATTCATTAGAGCACTGCCTAAATCAAAAAGAACCACAGTTCCTGCAGGGTTGTCAGCTTTTTTTAACGCTTCACTGATTAAATCAGGCGACGTCCCTATCCCGCCGTCTTCCGTACCACCGGCTGCAATAACTATGACATCCTCCTGCTTTGTCTGATTGATTAGTTCAATTACTCCATCAGCCAGCTGACGGCTGTGGGACACTACTACTGTACTTACTTTAGCCATTTGCTTCTCCTCCTGCTTCTATCGCTTCCACCAGAGCTTCAAACAGCAGATAGGAGGAATAAGCTCCGGGGTCGAGATGTCCTATAGAACGCTCCCCCAAGTAAGCAGCACGCCCTTTTTTTGCTTCGATGCCTTCTGTTTTTTCCATTGCTTCCTTTGCCGTTTGGGCCAGCTGTTCCGCCTCAATATTTCCTTTTTCAGCTTCCTGCAGTACAGGTATCCATACATCCAGCATTGTTTTCTGCCCCTGCTCGGATTTGCCGCGCTGAGCGATGCCGTCTATTGCTGCTTTTAGACCTTCAGCAAACTCTTCATCAGTCACTTCAGCCTTTCCTTTCCAGACTCCGGAAGCTTTAAGAAAAGCTGTTCCATATAAAGGTCCTGCAGCTCCTCCTACTTTGGAAATAATGGTCATCGACGCATCTTTTACTACGCTTCCTACATCGTCGTACGTTTTTGAAGCAATCTTTTTTTCCACTTCGGCAAAGCCGCGCGCCATATTATGGCCGTGGTCTCCATCGCCTATGGCCTGATCGAGCTCTGATAGGTAGCCTTTGTTTTCCTGCATGTCGCGTCCTGCTGCAAGAAGCCATTGTTTTGCTGTTTCTGTAGTAAGATTCATGCCATTTCCCCCGCTTTTTTAATGTAAGAAATATTCGAGCTCATCATCAAGCTTTAAGATGCTTACCGAGCATCCCGCCATTTCAATAGAGGTCATATATTCTCCGACAAATGTTTTTTTAATTTCTGCTTGTTTTTCATTTAAAATCTCGCTGACTTTTCGATTCATGATGTAGAGTTCCATTAACGGAGTCGATCCCTGCCCGTTTATCATAAGGGCAATCCGGCTGTTTTTTATATCCATATGCTTCAGCAGGTTCTGCACCAGCTCTTCTGCAATCTCATCGGCCGGCTTAAGCGTTTTGCGTTCTATTCCCTGCTCTCCGTGAATGCCTGTGCCGATTTCCATTTCATCCTCTTTGAGTTCAAATCCCGGCTTACCGGAAGCCGGAACAATGCTCGGGCTCAGCGAAACCCCCATGGAGAAAACATTATCCGCCGTTTTTTGAGCAAGTTCTGCTATATCCTTCAGGGATTTACCAGATTCAGCAGCAGCTCCCGCAATTTTATGCACAAAAATAGTACCTGCTACGCCGCGGCGGTCTTCTGGATTGGCTATCGCTACATCATCACGGATGATAACCTGTTCTACTTTAATTCCTTCGTCTTTTGCCATGTCAGCTGCCATATCAAAATTCATGACATCACCGCTGTAGTTCTTAACAATAAGCAGGACGCCCACTCCGCCATCTACTGCTTTTATTGCTTCGTACACCTGGTCCGGGGTCGGCGAAGTAAATACTTCCCCGCATACTGCCGCGTCAAGCAGCTTGTGACCGACGTAGCCGGCATGGGCGGGCCTGTGACCGCTTCCGCCGCCGCTCACTAAACCTACTTTTCCTTTTATCGGAGCATTGCTTCGAACGATTACATTTGTATCTGCCAGTCGTTTAATTTCGTTTGGGTGGGCAGCCACCATGCCCTCAAGCATCTCATCAAGGATATCGTCTGTCTGGTTGATTAATTTTTTCATTTCTGCACCCCTTTTTTCGTTAGTAGTCTACTATACCCTTTATATTCTGTTTTCATGTATATTCCCCTGCCTGCCCTATCGTTTTTCTTTCTATAGAAAAAACCAGCCTGCGGCTAATGTTTAAGTAGAAGTTTTCGAATGTTTTAAAACAATGATCATCCAGATAATATTGAGAATCACTACAACCAGCAGACTAATCATAAATAAGGAAAATAGGCTGATAAATACAATGGAAATATTTTCACTCTGAAAATTCCCGCCGACGATCCAAAGGGGCACCATTGCTCCAAGGAAAAACAGCCAGGGAAGCACCTGCGATACAAAAGCTTTTTTTGCGTGTTTAGAAACAAACTCATTACCAACTATCCATACAATGAGAGGCAGAAACACAGGAGCGAAAAAAATACTTATGTATGAAACAGCAGAAATGATTCGATCAGACGACATATGACACCTCATTTTTCATTATACGCCCTATTATCCTTTTTTATGGAAAATAAATCAAATCAAAAAGAGGCCTGCATCTGCAGACCCCTTGTTTATGTTTTTCTTTTGACGAAAAATAATACAGCACCGATCAAAATCCAGACGCCCAGAATGACCCATTCATACGGCCAGATTAAAGCGGCAGGCATGCCGGGGAAATATAATAGTATAAATCCGATGCTCAAAATAATGGCAAGCCATCCTACGACCTGTGCATTTCTAATCCGGAACGGACGTTCAAGCTCCGGCTCCGTTTTACGGAGCTTTAAGAAAGCCATCGAAACAAGCAGATAGCCTCCTACAATTCCCACACCTCCGGCATCTACAATCCAGACCAGAGCTGGACGTCCAAACAAAGGAGCAATAAAAGCCAGAGCGCCTAGAAAAAGAATGGCATGAGTTGGTGTACCGTATTTCGGGTGAATGTAGCCAAACCATGCCGGCACCATTTTACGTTCCGCCATTTTACCAAGAATACGGCTGCCGCCGATGATAAAGGCATTCCAGCTTGTAATAATACCAGCTACCCCGCCCAGAACAAGGACGGTGCCGAAAGCCTGGCTACCAAGCAGGTTTACCATAGCATCTGCGGTGGCAAGCTCCGTGGTGGCAAGCTGATTGGGAGACAGCCCCAGCGTGACACCAAAAACGATTAATAAGTAGAACACAACGGCACTCACAATAGAAGCGATGAGAATTCGTCCAATGCTTTTTCCCGGTGCATTTATTTCAGAAGCCACCTGAGGAATGACATCGAATCCGACAAAAAGAAACGGTACCATTACAAGAACGGCAAACATTCCGACGGCGCCGTCCTGAAAATAAGGCTGAACGTTGCCGTAGTCTCCATTAAAAAGAGCTCCGCCGAGTAATAGAATTCCAGTTCCCGCAATAATTAATGTGAAAATGGATTGAAAGAAAGAAGCCGGTTTTAAACCAAAGTAGTTCAACGCCGTCAGCGCAAGGGCTCCACCAGAACCAATTAATACCCAGGTTATGTAAACATCCCATCCGCTCAACGTCCACAGATAACCCGCATGTTCACTGGGCAGAATATAATCAATAACGGTGGGAAGCGCTACTGCTTCAAATGTAATAACAGAAACATAGCCGAGCAGAATGCCCCAGGCAGCAATAAAAGCCAGCGTCCGGCCAAAAGCCCGTTCGACGAACACAAGCCCTCCTCCTGATTCAGGTAACGCTGCAGACAATTCTGCATAGGTTAAGCCAATCATAATAACGAGCAGCCCGCCTATGAGAAATGCTATCGTACTTCCCAAGGAACCCGCTTCATTAATCCATGTACCGGATAAAACAACCCAGCCCCAGCCAAGCATGGCTCCTAATGCTAAAAACATGACATCTTTTTGTGAAAGTACTTTTTTCTGCAAGATAATTTCCTCCTATTTAATGGACTCAGCCAACTGATCGTACAGCAGCTCCAGTCCCTTTTCAAGCTGATCATCCGTAATAACGATTGGCGAAAAACGGATCACGTTTCCATAGACACCTGCCGACAAAAGCAGAAGACCGGAAGCATTTGCTCCCTTTACAATAGAAGAAGTTCGTTCCGGATCAGGTGTTATACCATCCTCTTTTACGATTTCAAAAGCAGCCATTGCTCCAAGGCGCCGGAATCCTCGGACAAAATGAAATTTCTCCGCCCACTTTTCCGCTGTTTTTTCCACATCCGCCCCGATTTTTTCGGCACGTTCGTTAAGTTTTTCTTCCTTAATAATGTCTATAACCGCAAGTGCTGCTTTGCAGGCTACCGGGTTTCCGCAGTAAGTGCCTCCAAGCTCTCCAGGCGCCGCTGCATCCATTACTTCGCTGCGTCCGACTACTGCGCTTAATGGAAAGCCCGCAGCAAGCGACTTGGATACGGTAATCAAATCCGGTACGACATCAAAGTGCTCAATACCAAACCATTCCCCCGTCCGGGCAAAACCGGCCTGAATTTCATCAGAAATAAACAAAATGCCATGTTCTTTGCACCGGTCTGCTACATGCTGGACAAATGCTTTCGGAGGAATAATAAACCCGCCTTCTCCCTGAACGGGCTCCATTACTACGCAGGCAATGCTTTCCGGGGCAGCCTGGGTCTTGAAGAATAAATCAAATTCATCTTTACTCCACTGAATATAAGCTTCCTCTGTCATGCCCTCCGGCTTTCTGAACATATAGGGATAAGGAGCATGATAGACTTCAGAGGCAAACGGGCCAAAACCAAGCTTGTACGGCTTTACTTTGCTGGTCATTGCCATTGTCATATTTGTACGTCCGTGGAAACCTCTTGTAAATGTAACAACAGCCTGGCGTCCGGTTGCTTTACGGGCAATTTTAACCGCGTTTTCAACCGCTTCTGCTCCACTGTTTAATAAAATCGCTTTTTTATCGAAATCTCCCGGAGTAATGTGGCACAATGCTTCAGCCACTTCAATGTAGCTGTCATACATCATTACGTTAAATCCGGGATGCGTTACCTTTTCCACCTGAGCTACGGCAGCCTCGACTACTTTCGGATGCGAATGTCCGACGTTCATCGTGCCGATAGCTCCGGCAAAATCGATATAGTCGTTTCCATTTGCATCTGTTAGAATGGCACCTCTTCCGGATACAGCCATTGCTCTGTTCCCATTTCCAACGCCTTTTGGCACGTATCGATCTCTTTTTTCCTGCCATGTTTCTGATTGTACTTTTGTCATTCTTTTCACTCCCTGTATTAAGTATTTTCACAATTGTATGATTTATTTGGTATGCTTAATAGAACCAGTTTTAAAATAATAATGGTACCAGTCGAAGGGGAATTTTTTATGTTATCTATACAGCTCACACGCTCTGTAAACAGCGGACCTTTATATAAACAGATTTATCAGGCCCTTAAACAGCAGATCTTGGAAGGCATACTGGCCGAACACGATCAGCTGCCTTCCAAGCGGGAGCTCGCTGACTATCTTCACGTCAGCATGAACAGTGTCATATCGGCCTATCAGCAGCTGATTGCCGAAGGATATGTTTATACAAAAGAGAGACGCGGGTATTTTGTGGAGGCGCTTGATGCGTTTATTGCCGTTCCGGAAGAGGAGATTTTCCCGGAAGAATTAATCGAAAAAAGAAGTCCCGCTTATCTATTTTCCTTTTCGCATATGAATGCAGACGCTTCATTATTTCCATTCCGTGCCTGGCAGCACTGTGAACAGCAGGCACTCCGCCACTACGCAGCCAGCCTGGATAACCTGGAACATCCACAGGGCCAGTGGCTGCTGCGCGAAGAAATTGCAAGAACTATCGGGCGCACCAGGGGCGTACGCTGCCGACCGGAACAGATTGTACTCGGTGCAAGCACGCAGTGGCTGTTCGATCTTCTTGCGATGATCTGTGATAAACATGCTTTATTTGCCGTAGAACATCCCGGCTATCAGCGGATTTACCAGCAGCTTCACGCATCCGGCCGACCAGTGCTGCCCATTACAGTTGACTATAAAGGAATGAGTCCGCAGGAATTGGAAGAATCCGGCGCTTCCATCGCTGTCGTTACTCCGTCCCACCAAATGCCTACGGGCCGCATTATGCCGGTTTCATTCAGCTTTTAAATTGGAGCTATAAAGAGGAAGGCCGTTATATCGTGGAAGATGATTATGACGCGGAATTTAAATACGAAGGCGACCCGATTCCGGCCCTTCACAGCCTGGATGATTTGAAACGGGTTATTTATGTCGGTACCTTCTCCAAATCGCTGCTTCCGGGCCTTCGGCTCAGTTATATGGTACTTCCTCCTGCTCTGCTAGCCGTATATAAACATCAGGCTTCTCATTTAATGCAGACCTCTTCTTCACTGATTCAGCTGGCTCTTTACGTTTTTATTAAAAGCGGTGAGTATCAAAAACATATTAAGCGTATGAGCAAACACTATAAAACGATAAGGGCCGAACTAATTGAAGCTCTTTATGACACATTCGGTTCGTCTATATCGATTACCGGAGAAAAAGCCGGCCTCCATTTTTTAATGGAGATCAATACACCCCGGCCGACCGGTGCTATTTTAGAAAAAGCGAAAGAGCACCGCCTTGAGCTGTACGGTATGGACCGGTTTTGGCTGAAAGAAACGGCTCCTGCAGAAGACAGGCCCGTTATTATTATCGGATTTGCCCGTCTTCGTTCGCAGGACATAGCCTCCGCTGTGTCTCTTCTATATCGTTGCTGTTTTGGCAGGGCCTGAAAGTATTTCGAGTTCAGAAATTTGTTTCTGTCTGCCGAATCCCATACAATAGAAAAATGAACAGATGACAGAGATGTTTCTGAAACAATTCTTTAAAAAGAAAGGACGATTAGCATGGATCATACTCCATTGAAAGACATACCATTTTCTATATTAAATTTATCTCCAGTAAACCAGAATCAAACGATTGCAGAGTCAATGCACAACAGCCTTGACCTCGCTCAGCACGCCGAAAAGTGGGGGTATAACCGGATGTGGCTGGCAGAACACCATAACATCGACGGCATTGCCAGTTCAGCAACTTCCGTTCTTATGGGCTATATTGCCGGAGGCACAAGCACTCTCCGCATCGGGTCCGGAGGCATTATGCTTCCCAACCACGCGCCGCTTGCTATTGCCGAGCAGTTTGGTACATTGGAAACTCTTTACCCGGACCGCATTGACCTCGGCCTTGGCCGCGCCCCGGGCTCAGACCAGCTGACAGCTATGGCGCTCCGTCGCAATGTGAACAGCAGTGATAACTTTCCAGCGCTTCTTGAAGAGCTGCGCAGCTATTTTGAGCCGTATGATGAATTTTCCCGCCGCGTCCGAGCCATTCCCGGAGAGGGGCTTGATATCCCCGTCTGGCTGCTTGGATCAAGCACATTCAGCGCACAGCTTGCCGGTCAGCTGGGTCTCCCATTTGCTTTTGCCGGACATTTCGCACCGGCCAGCATGATGGATGCCCTATCTGTTTACCATCGGGTTTTCACGCCATCCAAAGTACTGGATAAGCCTTACGCGATGGTCGGCGTCAATGTTATTGCCGCAGATACAAATGAAAAAGCGGAGCATGTGGCTTCTTCTCTTTATTTAAAATTTCTCAGCCTGATCCGTAACACACCCGGTCGCACCCAGCCGCCTGTAGATGATATAAATGAGGTATGGAGCGAACGGGAAAAAATGGCTGTTAACGATATGTTGAAAAATACATTCGTTGGCGACAAAGAAACCGTGGCTGCTAAAATGGACGAATTTGTAAAACGTACCGGCGTCCAGGAGTTGATGATTAACAGCGAAGCTTATCATCACGAAGACAGGCTGCGTTCGTTTGAACTTATCGCCGAAGCAAAAAACCACCCAATTTCCGCATCACAGTCCAACTAAAAAAAGACCGGAGAGCATGAGCTCTCCGGCTTTTTTTATTATTAAGAAATCATGTGATAGCGTATATCTATATCCAGCCTTGAATACTTTGGAGTATTTGTTAACAATGAAAAAAACATAAGGGGAGACTCCTGCAGAACAGCCATAGGTGAAGATAAAGAGGTCGTTCTTTTCCTCTTTAGCTGAGGCATGGCCTGCGGAAAGCGACCCTGTATAAATTTTTGTACAAAAACACGTATTTTTCGATTTTTTCAACAGCCTGAAAAGACCGGAGAGCATGAGCTCTCCGGTCTTTCCAGGCTGTCGAGAAAGTTTTCTTTCTCGGCAGTTTTTTTGTGGGCAAGCAGCTGGAATGGTCGTATACTGAAAAGAAAAGGGGCGATCCTAAGATGCTTGGCAAAGCCAAAAACCATCGACGCGATCAAGTGACTGTTTCTGTAGAAGAACTGGTGCCCGCTGATCACTTTCTCCGCACCATTGATACGATGATTGATTTTCAGTTTATTGAAGAAAAACTGGCTGCCTATTATTCGCCGACCATCGGTCGGCCCTCCATTCCACCGATCACGTTGTTTAAAATGATGTTTATCGGCTATTTTTATGGCATTCGTTCGGAACGGCAATTGGAAAAAGAGCTTCAGACCAACGTCGCCTATCGTTGGTTTCTTGGTCTTTCTCTGACGGATCGCATTCCAGATCATTCCACGATCAGCTGGAACCGTCAGACCCGGTTTCTGGATACCACCGTATTTGAAGATATTTTTAATGCCATTGTTCGTCAAGCAGAGGGCCATGGATTGGTGGACGGTCGGATTTTAGTGAGTGACTCCACCCATGTCAAAGCGAATGCCAATAAAAACAAATTTCTACGTAAAGCCAAATCCCCCAAAGTTCCTGCCTATCTAGCAGAACTGGAAGCCGAAGTGCAAGCCGATCGGGAAAAAGAAGGAAAAAAGCGCTCGGACCCCGGAAGGAGAGGAAGCCCGCCGACCCAGCGATGACCCGAATCAGTCGGACTGATCCGGATAGTGGATTCATGATGCGAGATGGCAAACCGCAGGGATTTTTCTACCTCGACCACCGGACGGTGGACGCCAAATATAATATCATTACCGATACCTATATCACGCCCGGTAACGTCCACGATGCGGATCCGTATCTGGACCGACTGGAGGTGCAGCGGGCTACGTTTGATTTCCCGGTAGAGGCGGTGGCGCTCGACGCCGGCTATTTTACAGGCTATTTGTGCAAAAAGCTCGAAGAGCAGGGAATTTATGCGGTGATGGGATACCGTCGCTACGGAAAAAGCCGCCGGTACCTGCCGAAACGGAAGTTTCGATACATCGCGTCCAAAAAAGCCTATGTATGCCCGATGGGCTGTATGTTGACCTACCGCCTTACCGATCGGGAAGGATATTGTCAGTATCGTTCCCGCCCGCAGGACTGTCAGGGCTGTCCGATGCGGGAGACTTGTTTTTCGCCTGCCGCTTCCTCCCGGTTAATTAGCCGACATATATGGGAGGATGGGAAAGACCGGGCGCGAGCAAGAAAACGAACGAAGACAGGAAAAGCCTTGTACCATTTACGCAGCCAGACCATCGAACGGAGCTTTGGCGATGCCAAAGAGCTCCACGGTTTTCGGTACACGCGGTATCGCGGGCACCCGTCTGTCCAAGCGCAGGCCCATCTCACCGCTGCCTGTCAAAACATGAAAAAAATCGCCCTCTATCTCGCCAAACGGTCGGCTTAGAGGACGATTTTTTGCGAAAGAAGTGAAAAAAACGTGGATCGAACGATCCACGGGAAAAAACAACCTTGTTTCTTTCATTTCTCAACAACCTGAAAAGACCGGAGAGCATGAGCTCTCCGGTCTTTCTTTATTATGCTAACGTAATTTCTACTTTCTCAATATCGTTGACTGTCTTATCCAGCCTGCGGCCCTCTATATCTATCTCTTCAAAGGGAGCATTCAGCTTTTGTCCTTTACTCAGTAACGTAAACAGCTCATCGTATGTTCCATTCACCTGTGCTGTTTCGTATATTTTTCCATCATTAAAATGAAAACGAATCATGAAGGTATGCTCCTTTCTCTTTTTTGTTTACGCAGGGAGGCCTGCTGCTCTTTTATCTTCTGAACGATCACTTCATTTGTACTCCGGCTGTCTACACCAATCGATGATACCCTTCCCTGATGATCCCACTGGGTATATACGAAAAAATCAGGAGCGGCTCCAAGTGTTCGTTTCGCCTTCTTTGTCAGTTCTTCATCTAAAATATAGTAGTTCGCAGTCAGCGTCTGTTCTGAATACATTTTCATGCTATGCTGCCTCCCGCTTGTCTTATTGTAAAGAAAAGGAAGAAGAGATAGTCTCTGCTTCCTTTTTTTAATTATGCGTTTTTCTTTTTACGGATAAATAGTGCAGCTGCGCCACCCACAAGGGCTGTTACACTTGCCCATAGTGCTGTCATCCAGCCATCATTGCTTGTTCCGCCCATGCCTGTCTGCGGCATTTCTTCCGGCATCATGTTCTCATCGCCGCCGAACTGGTCCGGGTTCTGGGCAGAAATGGCACCGCCAAGTGCTTCTCCTACGCCGAACATGAACTGGTAACCTTCACGAAAATCAGCGGTAGACGCTTCATAGTCTTCTGCATTGTAATTATCAAACGTGCTCAGTACCTGCGCTTCATGTGTACGAAGTGCTTCCTGTGCAGCTTCTGTTGGAAGATTTTCCTCTGTTGCTGCGCCAAGGAAAGCGCCAAAGTCCTGAGTGAACATATCAATGTGATCAAGTGCCATTGTGCGGGCTTCTTCGTCGCCTTCCAATTCAGCTGCTACGAGCTGTCCCTGCGCGTCAATGTGATCGGGCTGCCATAGTTCTGCAAACTGGCCGCCTGCTTCTTCACCGTAAATAGAGGATATAGCTGCGGTGAAGTCTGCTGTATTCTGGTCTTCTGCCCATGTTACGAAGTCATAATCGTCTGCCTGGTTTACTCCTTTTTCCATACCGTAGGTGGCAAGAGCAAAGTGTTCAGCCGTTAATTTATTTAAATCGGAACGAAGGTCTGCGGCTGGCGTATCGACAGAAGTGTTGTTAAACTCTTCCGGCATCTGCGTTACAATCGCGCCTGACAACGCTTTGCTGATATCAAACATTCTGGAGAATCCTTCTCTGTAGCTTGTGTAGGCTGCTTCATAGTCGCCTTCTACGTAGCTGTCAAATGTGCTTAGGACGTCCATTTCATGGGCACGGATGGCTTCTTCAGCTGCTTCCTGCGGAAGATTATCTTCCGTTGCGCCTGCCAGGAATGTAGAGAACTCTACAACAAATTCTTCTACTTCTTCCTCTGCATCGGCACGGGCTTCTTCATCTCCCGATTTAGCTGCCTCTACGATGTCATCTGTATAATCATTATGCTCCGTGAAAATGCGGTCAAATTCTGCCGCTCCTTCTTCTCCATAAACAGATTCAATTGCCGGCAGCATATCTTTTGAATTTTGGTATAAAGCGTCTTCTGTCTCCTGTGCATCCGGCGCTTCGTCATACGTCTTCTGCATGGTTTCAACAGCAAGTACGAAATGCTCTGACAATAAATAGTCCAGATCGGATCTTAAATCAGATGCCGGTGAAGTTTCCATTGCCGGCTCCATTTCTGTTTCTTCATGGTCGGCCGCCATTGCTGCGGTAGGTAGTAAAAAAGTTACGCTCATTGCGCCTGCTAGAGTTCTTTTCAATTTCATCTTCAATCATCTCCTGGTTAATTTTTTTTATGCTGTTTTCTTATCAGGGTTAACGCAGGCAGATTTCATTTGGATCACTTTCTTTATAAATCTTTTTTTCCGGGGCACTTCATTCCCTGCCGGCAGTATGGTTTTGCATCCTATTTAAGAGAAAGGTTTTATTTAAGAGAAAACCATTTCTGTTTATGCTAAAATGGGAGAAACTTCTTTAAGAGGGGGCGTTATCATGCACGAAGCTATTACAGACAAACAATCCTTTCAGGAAACCATCGCGGCCAGCGAACCGGTAGTGATTCATTTTTCTACAGACTGGTGTCCGGACTGCAGACGCTTTGAAGCGTACTTCCCTGTAGTGGAAGAAAAATTTTCAACCCTGCCTATTTATGAGGTCGATCGCGATAAGCTTTCTGACATTGGCGAGGAATATGAGGTGCGGGGCATTCCAAGTCTTCTCGTATTCAAGGATGGCAAAAAAACGGCTCACCTGCACAGTGCAGATTTAAAATCACCTGAAGACGCAGAGGAATTTCTTTCGAAATACTTTGATTAACGTTAAAAAGCTCCGGATAAAAGGCTTCTGCCTTTTATCCGGAGCTTTTTTACTGCTGTTTTATGGTTTCAAAATAACTTTGATATTGCCATCTTCTTTTTTATCAAAAATGCGGTAGGCTTCCACTGCTTCCGAGAGAGGCATTGGATGGGTAATGATGTCGGTTGGGTCAATCAGCTTATTTTCAACCATCTTATAGAGACTCGGCATCATATGAATAACAGGCGCCTGCCCCATCGTCAGCGCGACGTTACGGGTAAAAAAGTCACCGATTGGAAAGTTATTTGCTTCTGTACCATACACTCCGGTTAATTGTACAACACCGAATTTCTTTACAGCCTGCGATGCTGTAATGATTGGGCTGATGGTACCAAATTGATTGTCTCCGTCTGAACCGAATGTTTCATTGGGCTGAACAGTTCCGTCCATGCCGACACAGTCGATCACGACATCAGCGCCGCCTTTTGTATCTTCATGAAGAAGCTGTCCGATATTATCCATTTCGCTGAAATTATACGTTTCAACATGGTTGGTACGCTTGGCATGCTCCAGACGATGCGGCACCTGATCGACAGCAATGACTCTTGTTGCCCCTTTTAACCAGGCAAACTTCTGTGTCATTAAGCCGATCGGGCCGCAGCCGAGAACGATGACCGTATCACCGTATTTCACGCCGCTGTTTTCCACACTCCAAAAGGCAGTAGGAATGACGTCAGATAAAAACAATACACTTTCATCACTCAATTCGCTGTTTTCCGGCACTTTGAATGAGGTGAAATCCGCATAGGGCACCCTTAGATACTCTGCCTGGCCGCCGGGGAAACTGCCGAAATCTTCAGAGAAGCCGAACAGCCCGCCCATTTCCTGATGAGGATTCGAGTTATCACACTGGCTTTCCATATCATGCGTACAATAATGACATTCACCGCATCCTATATTAAAAGGGATAACGACCCGATCTCCTTTTTTCAGGGTTTTCACATCCGGACCGACCTCTTCTACAATACCCATTGGCTCGTGGCCGATAATATAGTCTTTGGGAGCTGGAATACCACCTTTATATAAATGAAGATCTGATCCGCAGATGCCGGACGCCGTAATTTTTACAATCATATCATCATTTTTTTGAATTTTTGGAGCTTCTACTTCTTTTACTTCCATATGCTCTTTTCCTTGTATCGTTACAGCTTTCATCGTATCTCTCCTTTTAGTTTTTTTACAACCGCATACTCGACGGCCGGTGCTTTTTTTGCTGAAAGATAGTATGTATAAATAGTCCCTTTCCTCTCCCTCTGCAGAAGAAAAGGCTCTATTTTTTAATGCATGGCCAATGCATTATCATTTGATTATGCGTTTCCTTCTTCTTTAGCAAGTCTTACCAGCACACGGGCAAGAGGACGCTTCTCTTCATCATCCGCTACGTTCCACATTTCATGAAGAAGCTTTTCTTCAGGGTTTTTAGGATCATCTTTTTTGTTAAGGTGTTCTGCGACACGTTCTGCGCCTTTAGCCAGCTGCTCTTCGTTCAGGCCGACTTTTTCTCCTTTGTGAATCTGCTTTTTCAAATAATCCTGAAATCCCTGATAGCTTTCCAGAATATCCTGCTTTTTTTCTTCTGATGTTTTCTCAAGCTGCTCGTCTGCGTGCTGTTTTGGATCTGCCATAATAAAATTCCTCCTCTAAAATGATAAATATATAGTATCCAGTGTCTAGTGGGCTCTCGTACGCTTTGTTTCGGCTGTTCTTTTTTATCACCTCCTGTATGTACACTGCTTTGTGAAAAACGGAGGGTAAAAAAAGCCGGAAAGAAGGTAAGTCGTCTTCTTTCCGGCTTTACACGCGGCTCTATTGTCCGGTGATTCATATGCCTCTTATCTTTTTATGTTTTATGCTGGTATTCTATAATGACATGCAATAAGGATGAGTGTTATTTACTTGTCCTCTGCTATCCTGTTTTCCCCCTATTTTGACTTTGAAACATTATTAGAAAGAAAACAGCTTTCTTTTCACTTTATTGTTTAGGAGTATTCATTAAAGGAAAGGGTTTACTATTTACTTACAAGCGAAAGGGAGGAATTTACCGGTGGATACAAAAATGTCGATTTCTTCAACCATGAAAGATAGAACAGTAGAGTATGCTCGAAGAAATCTGCTGTCTGGATTTCTTTTCGGGCTTGGTCTTGTAGCTTTTATAGATGAGATGGTTTTTCATCAGCTTCTTCACTGGCACCATTTTTATGACCTTTCCACTTCGGATGCTGGATTGGTTTCTGATGGTATCTTTCACGCTTTCAGCTGGCTGGCTACAGTCGGGTCACTTTTCATGGTCGCTGACCTGCGCAGGCGCGGGGCCTGGTGGATAAAACGCTGGATCGGCGGTCTTCTTGCAGGCGGCGGACTTTTTAACCTTTACGATGGCCTTGTACAGCACAAAGTAATGGGGCTTCATCAAATACGCTACGGCGTGGACCTGCTGGCTTATGATCTGACGTGGAACATTGGAGCTGTCGTTCTTCTTGCAGCAGGACTTATTATTATTTTTCAGACGAATAAAACGATCAGGCAGAAAGGGACGTCCTGATGCATAATCATCATGCTGCACTGGAATGGTGGCCGCAGCTGCTGTTGGCCGCACCCTTTTTATTTCTTTTTATTTTATATGGGATCCTTTATTTTCTTTCCCTTCAAAAAGGAAAGCCATGGCCCATTCACCGGCTTTTATTATGGAATACCGGACTTGCGCTTTGCCTGATTTCTGTTATCGGACCGCTTGCCCAACAGGCTCATGTTGATTTTACTATCCATATGACCGGACACCTTTTCCTTGGAATGGCCGGACCGCTGCTGCTCGTGCTAGGGGCGCCTATTACCTTGCTGCTTCGCGTTCTTTCTGTATCCCGGGCAAGAAAAGTCTCGGCTTTTTTAAGAAAGCCATTATTACGAGTCCTGACCTACCCTATCCTGCCTGCTCTCTTGAATGTAGGAGGACTCTGGCTTCTCTATACCACCAGCCTCTACAATCTGATGCACGAGTATATGCTGCTCCATGTACTTATTCATCTGCATGTATTTTTTGCAGGATATTTGTTTACAGCTTCTATTATTTATATAGACCCTATTCCCCACCGGGTCAGTTATCTCACCAGGGCTCTGGTACTGACGGGGGCTCTTGCCGGCCACGGCATTTTATCAAAATATCTTTATGCTCACCCCCCAGTCGGCGTTCCGGCTGAACAGGCACAATCCGGAAGCATGCTGATGTACTACGGGGGCGATGCTGTAGATTTAGTCATTATCATTATTCTCTGCAGGCACTGGTATCGTGCAGCTAGACCGCGTACTTTGCATTCCGGGCAGATATCGACAGAAGGATGACCAATATTTTGTATTTTCAGCCGATATTTCGGCTGTTTTTTTATGCATAAATTTCTATTTTCTTAACAAACCCGTGCAGCTTCCTTATTTTCACACGCTTATACGTTGGCACGGCTCTTGCAATAACTATAGGCAGATCTACTATTCTTTAAGGAGGGTTTCATTTATGAAAGCAGCAGTGGTAAACGAGTTTCACCAAAAGCTTGAGATCAAAGATGTTCCAATGCCGGAGCTGGACTATGGGGATATTCTGGTAAAAATACACTCCTGCGGTGTGTGTCACACAGACCTTCATGCCGCTCACGGTGACTGGCCCGTTAAGCCTAAGCTCCCTCTTATTCCAGGCCATGAAGGGGTAGGAACGATTGAAAAAGTGGCAGAGGGCGTCAAGTCATTAAAAGTAGGTGACCGCGTCGGCATCCCTTGGCTCTATTCAGCCTGCGGAGAATGCGAATTCTGCCTTTCCGGCAGGGAAACGCTCTGCCACGATCAGTTAAACGCAGGCTATTCCATTGATGGGGCGTACGCGGAATACTGCAAAGCACCTTCTGCCTATGTATCAAAAATACCTGATAATCTGGGTTTTGATGAGGTAGCTCCTCTTTTCTGCGCCGGTGTAACAACATACAAGGCCCTTAAAGTATCTGAAGCCAAACCAGGGGATTGGGTGGCTATCTTCGGCATCGGGGGACTTGGCCACGTAGCCGTACAATATGCCAAAGCTATGAGTCTTAAGGTAGTCGCTGTTGATATACGCGATGATAAATTAGAACTTGCCAAACAGCTTGGCGCAGATGAAGTAATCAATGGGATGAACGAAGATCCGGGGGAAGCTATTATGGAGCGCTTCAACGGAGTTCAGGCTGCTATAAGCGTTGCCGTAAATCCAAAAGCATTTGAACAGGCCTACCGCTCTGTTAAAAGAGGCGGCACCCTTGTTGTTGTAGGACTTCCTGTGGGAGAGCTTCCTATTCCTATCTTTGAAACCGTGTTAAATGCCGTAAACGTCCGTGGTTCTATTGTAGGTACGAGAAAAGATCTTCAGGAATGCCTGACGCTTGCTTCCGAAGGGAAAATCCGGCCGATTATTGAAACCAGATCACTCGAGGACATCAATGAAGTATTTGACTCTATGGAGCACGGAGATATTAACGGACGAATTGTTTTAAAAATACACGAATAATTCCTTCGTTATGCATAAAAACCTTCAGGGTGCCCTGAAGGTTTTTTATTCATTAAGCCAGTAGCGCAGCTTTCTTGTATTAACCCCAAGCCGCTCTGCCGCTTTCTGCCTGTTTCCTCTGGTAATCATTAAGGCGTGGTCTATTACCTGCTGTACAGCTATCTTTTCGGCACTTCTCAGATCGTCTACCATCTTATCAAGAGAAAAATAGTCCTCTTCTCCCAGCTGATTTTTCTGCCCGGTTAACCACTTGTTGGAAATCGGTCCGCTTTCCTCTGCTCCATCAGCCAGGATTTTACCATTTCCATGAAACAGTATGTGTTCCGCCCCAATTTGATCCTCTGCATGAGCGCAGGCTCTTGCAAGTACATTGGCAAGCTCCCGGATATTGCCCGGCCAGAGGTAGTTTTGAAGCTTTTCCAATGCCTCATTGCTTATCCGTTTAATTTCAGTCTCTTCTTTTTGAAGCATAGCTTCTACCAATCGAGGGATATCCTCTTTTCTTTCTCTTAAAGGAGGGACCGTCAGACGGACAACTTCCAATCGATAAAGCAGATCTTCACGGAATTTTCCCGTTTCAACGGATTCATGCAGGGATCGATTGGTAGCAGCTATAATTCTGGCACTGCTTTTAACAGAGCGTTCTCCCCCGACCCGGAAAAATTCTTTTGATTCCAGCACACGCAGTAGTTTGACCTGCGTCGCCAAAGAGGCTTCACCTATTTCATCAAGCAGCAGGGTACCGCCTTTAGCCATTTCGAAAAAACCCTTCCGGATTTTCTGAGCTCCCGTAAATGCTCCCGCTTCATGACCGAACAGCTCACTTTCAATAACATTTTCCGGCAGCGCTCCAAAGTTTATTCCAAGAAACGGCCTCTCTTTTTCTCCTGCTGCTTCATGAATAAAACGGGCAACGACTTCTTTTCCGCTTCCGGTTTCTCCATCAATTAAAATAGTCAGCGGTTTGGTGGCAAATCGGGAAGCCAGGCGCAGAAGCTCCTGCATTGCTTTGCTTTCCCCTATAATCATGCCGCTTTTCTTTGCCGCCTGCTCAACTGCATTTGTATGCTCAACGTTATCTTTCCGGTTCACCTTTTCTTCAAGAAGCGCTATATTTTCAAATGGCTTTTCGATATAATCCTCCGCGCCCAGCTTAATGGCTTCCACTGCCGACTCAATAGTGCTGTATCCCGTCATAACAATACACCGGCAGCCCGGCTGCTGAAGCCGTATTTCTTTGAGCAGCCGGAGGCCGTTTGTATCAGGAAGCTTTATATCTATAAAAGCAATATCGAATTTTTCCCAGGAAAGCATAAGCTGATGAAACTCTTTTCCGTTCCGGGCTATATGAATGGCATGGTGTTCGGTACCAAGCAGGTATATAAAGAAATCTCCTATATCTCTATCATCATCCACTACTAAAATATTCACTCCGGGACCTCCTTCTTTGGCGCTGCTGGAAGCCGGAGCTCGAACGCACTTCCAATCCCGCTTTTGCCTGCAATAACCAGACTGCCTCCATTTCGCTCTGCGAGATCCCGGCTTACGGAAAGGCCGAGCCCGGTTCCGCTTTGTTTTTCTTTTGTAGTGAAAAACGGATCAAAAATCAAATCTTTTTTATCTGTCGGAATCCCGCATCCATTATCTTCGACAACTAGTTTGATGCATTCCGGAGTATGATGTGTCGACAGTGTAATATATCTGGGCTCCTCTTTCTCTGATAAGGCATCTTTAGCATTAAGAAGCACATTGATAATAATCTGGCCGATTTGATGAGGGCTGGCTTCCACTAACGGAAGGTCCTCAGAAAAAGATCGTTCAATTTGAATATTTTCCCGCTCAATCTGAAAACCGATCAAACTCAATACATCTTCTACAGATTCATTCAAACAGCATTCCGAGCTTTCTTCCTTTTCCGGACGGGAAAAAGAAAGCAGATTACGAATGATGTCCTGACACCTTTTCCCGCCTCTTTCAATGGCATCTGCTAATTCACGAGGTCTGCCATCCGCCGATAACTGGCGTTTCAAAATCTGGGTGTTTCCAATAACGGCGGTAAGGGGACTGTTTAACTCATGTGCTACCCCGGCAGCCATTTCACCAATCGCCGCAAGCTGCCCGGAATGCTGAAGCTGCGCCTGCGTTCTGATTTTTTCTGTAATATCTTTAATATAAATAAGCAGACCTTTCATTTCACCAGCCTCCCCACGCACCGGATACGTCTGAATATCGCACATACTGCCATTTTTCAGGCTCATTTGATAATTTTTCATCGACTGCGTATGATAACTTTCTTCTATTGGACAGAAAGAATAATCTTCCGGAAAAAGCACATCATGGCAGCGAAGACCAACTATATCAGCAGGCGGCCTGCCGAAAAAATGGTGGGCTGCCTGGTTGCAGCGGATAATACGGTGATCGGTATCTGTAAGCAAAAGCAGGTCCGCCACTGCCTGAAACGTTTCTTCCCATTCTTTTTTACCTGCGGATACTTCTCCGTAGAGCCTGGAGTTCTCCACCATTACAGCGATATGATCTGAAAGCTGGCGGAAAAATGTGATATCCGAATACTCATAGGGCATGCGCTCTGCTGTAGCAAAAGTCAACACGCCGATAACGGCTGTTTTCATCCGCAGCGGGATCACACAGGCGTGATACAAATTATTGGCAGCAAGGGTCTGCTCTTCTACGAAGCGGTAGGAGGCTCCTGGTTCCCATTCATGAATAACAATAAGATTCTGATTGATTGCTTTCCAGTAAATTGACTGTCCGCGCGGCAGATGCATGCCTACTTCTTTATCCTCACCGGAGACCGGATAGATACTTTGAAGCGTCATCACCTCATCTTCAATTAGGGAGATACTGACACGGTCAATTGGATAGAGCTCATAGATGGTTTCTAAAATATGCTGCAGGGACCTTTCCATCGTTCCCGTCAGCTGGAAACCTTTTGCTACCTCATTTAATATTTCCAGCTTTTGATTTTTCTTTTCCAGCTCGCCGATCGTTTTTTTCAAATCGGTATAGTAGCTTTTTTTAGATGCTTTGACTCCTGTCAACTTCTCGATTAAAATCTCCTTTTCTGTAAACATAGCGCTCCCCCTTCATTCATAGGCTTTTTGAAACAAGGTTTCTACATCCTGCAGCGTTACGTCCCGGGGATTGGTTACCATGCATGCGTCTTCAAGGGCAGTTTCAGCCATTTTATGAAAATCAGGGTTGTTCAGCCCGACTTCTTTTAACGTTTTGGGAGCACCGATGTCATCAGCAAGCGAACGCAGGGCGCGAATGCCAAACCTTCCTTTTTCCATCTCATTTTCTGTAGAGCCGGCCGCTCCCAGGATATCCCCTATCTCTGCAAAGCGTGAAGGAGAGGCAATCAGGTTAAATTCCATCACATGGGGAAGCAGAATGCTATTAATTTCTCCATGGGGGAGCTCATAGCGTCCTCCTATCGCATGGGACATGGCGTGAACCGCTCCCAGTATGGCGTTGGAGAAGGCAAGACCTGCCTGCATACTGGCCATAGCCATGGAGCGCTTGGCTTCCAGGTTGGTGTGGGATGCAGTAGACGGCCGTAAATTAGCTGCGGCCAGCTTGAGAGCGTTCAGTGCATGTACATCCGTGAGCGGTGTGGCTGCTACACTGACATATGCTTCAATCGCATGAGAAATCGCATCCAGTCCGGTAGCTGCTGTCAGCAGATGATCCTTCGTCATCAATACAAAAGGATCCACAATCGCAATATCCGGAACAAGGGATTTGGAGACGATCGTCATTTTCTTTTTACGTTTGGGATCAATAATAATCGAAAACTGGGAGACTTCAGATCCCGATCCGGCAGTGGTCGGCACCATTATCGTCGGCGGCAGAGGGCTGTGAATACGGTCCACTCCTTCATAGTCTTCGATGGCCCCTCCGTTGCTTACGATAATGGCCACTGCTTTTGCTACGTCTAGCGCACTTCCGCCTCCAACTCCGAGCACGGCATCGCATTTTTCTTCTCTGTATAAGGCAGCCCCATTTATTACCTGGTCTGTGCCTGGATTTGTAGTCACTTTTTCATACAAGGTATGAGCAAGTCCTGTTTCTTTTATGTTTTCAACAGCCTGTTCCGTCCATCCGGCAGCCTTTACGCCTGGATCACTGAC
The DNA here is from genome assembly GCF_023845525.1 of Sinobaca sp. H24. NCBI lineage: Bacteria > Bacillati > Bacillota > Bacilli > Caryophanales > Sporolactobacillaceae > Sinobaca > Sinobaca sp. H24. Next base: position 28,351 of record NZ_JALBWT010000007.1, on the reverse strand, counting down.
TACGAGAATGCGCTGAGCCCCCAGCCGGAGAAAACTTTCTCCAATTTGATGAATCGCATGATCTCCAAATATGATTTCCGGTGCCATGAATTTTGTAATCATTGGTTCACCTCATCCGCTTTTATGAATGCGCTTTTATATGTAGTATACCACCGGTTATGGTTTTCTATTCTGTTCGATTAAAATCATCCATACAAAAAAGCCTCCCATAAAAGGAGGCTCTTTCTATGAGGAAGCAGAAACCGGCTCCGGCTCATATCTTTTTGCTTTCCATGTGAAATAGAAAATCGAGGCAGTATGAAAAATGACAAATATTCCTGTTAAAATAAGCAGCTCTATTGTAATGGATCCGCCAAGAAATATAGCTTCACGATATGCAGAAACTGTATAAGTCATTGGAAGAAACGGATTAATCTGCTGGAAGAAATGGTTCAGCAGTTCTACCGGCATGGTTCCTCCTGCGGCTACCAGCTGCAGGATCATTAGAATCAATACAACAAATCGACCGGGGTTTCCAAAAACGACGGCAAAAAACTGCACAATTGCCATAAAGCAAGTGCCGATACTATCGCAGTTAAAAAGACCAGACCGGTGCTTTGAACATCAACTCCCATCCATAAGACAACACCCGCCATTACTACTGCCTGTAAAATGGATACTGGCAGCAGGATGGAAAATTTACTTATCCACCATGCAATACCTGAGCTCGGTAATGTTTCAGGCTGTTTCACCGGGTACAATAAGCAGAAAATGACACTCCCGAGAAACAAAGCCACCGCCATCATATACGGTGCCATCGCATGTCCATAGTTTGGCACAGACGATAACTCATGCTCTCCTAAAAGAAGCGGACTGGAAAACATATCGCTGTTTTCATTTCCGGTACCGACTTCCCTTATATCACCTGCTCCGTCTGCAAGCTCTCCGGACAGATCCCCTGCTCCATTAACCAATGAGCCGGCTCCTTCCTGCAGCTCATCTGTGCCGGAGGCAAGATCAACGGATCCATCCTTTAAATCAACCAGTCCTGTATTTAACGATTGAAGGGCTTGTTGGAGCTGCGGCAGGCCTTCTGTTAAAGATCCCGCACCTTCATTTAGCTCGCTTCCGCTGGAAGCAAGTGCAAGCCCTCCTTCTGAAAGCTCTCCCCCGCTTCCTGCAAGCTCCGCTGATCCTTCCGCGAGATCTTCTCCGTTATCTTCAAACGCCTGTGCACCTTCTGATAAACCGGCGGATTGGCCGGCAAGCTGCAGGGATCCTTCCGCAAGCTCTGCTGACGCTTCTGTTATCTGATCTGTACCAGTTAAAAGAGCATTTGACTGACTTGTCAAGCGGCCGGCTCCCTCTGCAAGCGTCTGCGCTCCCTCGTCCAGCTTCTCTACTCCCTGCGTGTAATCTTCCAGACTTCCCTGAAGCACAGAGGCACCATCCGACAATTCATCCAGCCCTTCACTTAATTCTTCTGTACTGGAAGCTAATGCTGTGACCTTGTCAAAAGAGGCGTCCCCGGAAATATCCGGCAAAATCGTTGTAATCTGCGAAACCAAAGAACTGTTTTCCGTCATAGAAAGTATTTGATTTTGACTTCTCTCTAAAGCTTCTGCGGCTTCCAGCCCTGATGCTGCTTCTTTGGCGGCACCAGATGTTTCAGGAGCAGACAATGCGTCCAATGCTGCCGCCATTTGCTGCACCGCTTCGGTTACTTCATCTTTATTTATAGATGACTGGCTGGTTTCTGTATTCTCCGCTTCCTGAAGCAGTATCTGTTCTTGTTCTTCAGTCAAATCAGCTGAGGTATTATTTATCAGGCTTGTCACCTGTTCCGGACCGGAAGAGGATGGATCGGACGCTTCCAGACGATCCACAGCATCGGAAAGCACCAGAAGCGCTTCTTCCGCTTCTGCTTTTCCTTCTATATCTGTGCTGCTGTTTTTTTGATCAGTTATTGAACGCAGCGTTTCCGTCAGCTGGTCAGCTTCTTTGGAGGAGGACACTGCTTCCTGTCTTATATCTTTCATAACATCATCTACAGCTGCTTCTACAGAAGAAGAATCTATATTTGATAAAGCTTCTGCTTCTGAGGCAGCAGCCTGCACCTCTTCATTTAAGGCACGCATTCCGGGGTGCTGCTTCCTGCAGTCCGTCCGCGAGCGCCCGGCTTCCACTAGTCAGCTCTTCATTATAAGCCGCTAGTTCCTGCGTTCCTTCCCGCTGCTGAATCAGCCCGGCTTCCAGCTCTTCCGTACCACTTGTGTACTGCTCCAGACCATTTCCCAGCTCCTGTGTACCAGAAGAAAAAGATTGAATTCCTTCGTCCAGCTCATTTACTCCGGCAGTGTACTGCTGCACACCACTGTTTTAAATCTCCGGCTGCTCCTGTGTACTTCTGTACTCCGGTATCCAGGCTGCCGGCACCTTTCACATATTGTTGAATACCTTCATTCAAATCACCGGCGCTGTTCGTATACGCCTGCACGCCTTCATTTAATTTTTCAGCACCGTCTGCTGCAGTACTCATATTTCGTTCAATATCGCCGCTTCCGTCCGCCGCTTCTTCTAGTCCATCACGAAATGTCAAAGTGCTGTCAGACAAAACGGCTAAATTATTTTCCAGCTCTTCATTTCCATTTCTTAATTCTCCTGCCCCATCGGCACCGTCCTGAAGGCCTTCTTCAATATCACCGAGCTGGGCCAGCATAGCTTGTGCATATTCCCCTGTTACGCTGTCTGCGCGATTTCTTCATAAATCCCTTCAGCAGCCTGTTCACTTATCTGCCCGGCTGTATAATTCATGCCGGGATTCGTATAGTAATCAAGTTCCATCTTTTCAGGATGCTCATCAAAAACGGTGGCCGCATGTTCAGAGAAGTTCCCGGGAATGACGACCGCCATATAATAATCACCGGCTTCCACTCCCTGTCTGGCTTTTTTTTCACTCGTAAACGTCCAGTTCATTTCATCATTCTCTTTAAGTTGGCGATCGTTTCTTCTCCAATATTCAAGGCTTCCCCTTCATAATCGGCCGGCTTGTCTTCGTTGGCAACAGCGACTGGCAGCTGATCTGCATTTCCATATGGGTCCCATGCCCCCCTCAAGAAGATGCCGGCATAAATAAGAGGTATAAGAATAACAGCAAACACTACTATCCTCATTTTGCGGTTATGCATTAAATGTTTCCATTCTGCTTTTATCATGTTCACTCTATCTCGTCTCCTAATTGCATCTTCCGGCGCAGTGCCTGAATTTCCTGTCTTTTCGGTTTTTGGTTCCAATCAACCACTCTAAACTGAGCCGTTCCGATAATTTGTTTAAGTACATCTGCTACAGTTACTTTCTTTAAGGTGGAAAAATAATTTTCCTGCGCTTCAGCAAAGATGTCTTTAAGCATTTTTTCTCCTTCGGGAGCTACTTCCGATTCCGGAAACGCCTGGGGGATCAGTCCGTTCAGTTCTATAAAAGGACCGCTTTCTTCAATTGCTACGAACACATCATATATCGTTATTTCATTAGGCGGCCTCGTCAACTTTATTCCTCCCTGATTTCCCGGTACCGAAACAATAAGTTGATGCACCACCAGTTTTCTTAACATTTTTTTCAAATAGGAAGGAGACACCTGCAGCTTGGCACTGATTACATCACTGCTGACTAATTTATGCTCTTCCTGTGTAGAAATCATAGCCAGAATGCAGGCGGCCTGTTCTACTCCCATTTTCATTTTCACGGCATTCATCCCCTTTTTATTATAGATGTATTATATCCATAATGGATATAAATTGTCCATAAAAAATGTAAACATAACTCTTTTTACATAAATCTTTTTAATAGTAATAAAAGCTGAAAAGTGATATATTCAACTCCATATGACGATAGATAAATTTATGATCAGGCACAAGCAGTGAAGGGAGTTGCCGCACATGCCTAATGAATATAATCTGCATTCTTCTGATTTCACTTCACTGAAGTCTGTCTCGCAGAAAATATTTCATATTATAAGTAAACAGTTAAATGTGAATACAGCTTATGTGGCTCTGCGCGGAGATAAAGAAATGACCGCTCTTAGTTCCTATAACGCAAAAGATCTTATCGTACCTGAAGGATACTCATTGAATCATTCTGACTCATACTGCCAGATGGTTTTATCTGAGAATAATCATTCTTTTTATACAAACAATGTGAATGAGGAAAGCGTCATGAGACATCTAAACATTACGGATGACTTTAAAGTGAAAGGCTTTCTGGGAGTTACCCTTTTTGATCTGGAAGGAAATGTATTCGGAACCCTTTGCGTAATGGATAAAGAAAAAGAAAACTTTACCGAGAAAGATGTGCAGTATTTAAAAGCCATGGCAGAAGTTCTTTCACATATTATTGAGCTGGACCGCACTAAATTTAATATGGGTTTTCTAAACGTGCCTATTATCCCTATTACGAAGGGTATCTCCATTCTTAGTATTCAAGGTATTGTAGATGAGCATCGTGCAGACAAGATCACCCAGTCCGTTTTACACTACGGCGCCTCTCATAACATTAACTATTTTATTATTGATTTATCCGGTTTGATCATACTGGATGGTATTTTTCCCCAAGTATTGACTGACCTTGTTAAATCGCTTAAATTAATGGGTATCGAAGCTATTCTTACCGGTATTTCACCCGACTTTGCACAAAATCAGACAGGAGCTGTGTCGCTGCTGCAGTTAAATATCAAGATTGTGCACAGTCTGGAAACCGCCCTAAAGTATATAGGATTTACTCTTTCTGAACACAAATAAAGCCGGGGCAGCTGCCCCGGCTTTATTATGTTGAAAATAGATCAGCAGTGAATGCCTGAATATGCTTATGCGTTACATCCGGCTGTTCTTCCGGAACGTAGTGACCGCAGTTTTTTACTTCTTCAGCCATAACGATAGAAGACGCTTTTTGTTTCCAGATGTCTACTACCGGCTGGCCGGCTAAATTTCCTGAATCCCCCCAGAGCAGCATTACCGGCACTTCTATCTTTTCTTTGTTCTGCTGTTTTCTCTATACTTAGGCAGATCCACCCGATAGGAGGCCCGGTAGTCGTTTAGAGCGGCCTGAACGGATCCTTTTTTCTGCCAGGTTCGAAGATATTCCTCCCATGCCCCGTCCGCTTTAAAAGCTTCCATTAGATGGGGAGAGCGCTTAAAGAAAAATTCCAGATATACTTCTTCTTTCCCTTCAATTAAAGCTTCCGGTACGTCCGGTACTACTTGAAATATCCAATGCCAGTATTTTTCAGCGGCTTCGCCGGCGGTAAGGTGATCATAAATATATTCCAGCGGCAGAATGTCTATCAGGCCAACACCTGCAAGTTTTTCCGGATAGTCCAAAGCATATCTTCTTGCGATTCTCGCCCCCCGGTCATGGCCGATCATCGCTATATGTTCAAGCTCCAGCAGCTGTACCAGCCCATGAACATCCGCAGCCATCTGCTCGTTATCATACGCATCGATTCCTTCCGGCCTGCTCGAATCACCGTAGCCGCGAAGATCCAGAGCCAGCACATAATGATCTTCGGCAAGCTTTGGAATGAGGTCTCTCCAAATCAGCCAGCTCTGCGGAAATCCATGAAGCAGCAGTATAGGCTTTGCTTTATTGGCACCAGCCTGTACATAATGAATCGTAATTCCATTTACTTCTGCATATTGATGATCCCATTCTTCTGCCGCATATTTTTTCGTCTGGGACATAGTGGCGCCTCCTTAGTGTTTCTCTAATAGGTCAGGGGTGTTATTTTTAGGACTATTAACGTCCCGGCTGACGGGGTAAGCTGTCATCTGCCCGCTGTCAAAAGGCTCCAGCATGGCTTTTACTTCTGTTTTGGAAGTGTTGGGATGCAGCCAGGCCTCCCTCCGGCTTTTTGGAATAATGACCGGCATGCGGTGATGAAGATCCTGCATTAATTCATTTGCTTCGGTAGTAATAATCGTACAGGTAGTAATGGTCTCTTCTTCTCCTTCCCATCTATCCCAAAGGCCGGCAAATGTAAAAATACGTTCTTCGTTCAGCATAATCCGGTACGGCTGTTTTTCTTTACCTTCTTTTTTCCATTCATAAAAGCTGTCAGCTACTACAAGACAGCGTCTTCTCTCCAGCAGCTTTTTAAAAGAAGGCTTTTCATCTACTGTTTCTGCTCTGGCGTTAATCATTTTATGGCCCACCGAAGGATCTTTGGACCAGGATGGGACAAGTCCCCACTTCAAAAAGCCTGCTTTCGTCTGTTCCTGATTCGAAGCAATCGTCAGCACAAACTGGGTGGGAGCTACATTATAATTTGGAGATATGTCAGGAATCTCCACCCCTGTTTCCTGTTCAATGGCTGTGGCTGAAGAATATAACGTAAATCTGCCGCACAATGCTATCACCTCTTTTTTGCTTCTATACCCTTTTTTTAAAAAGCATATCCACCGTTCAGCGGTTAAAGCTTTTCAAAAAAGGTTATGGGAAAGAAAGAGTCTTATACAAGGGGGCTTTTCATGTGGTGGGTTGAATTTAATCATGATGGGCCGGGATTTGATCCATTTGGTCCTGCTCATCTGCTCGTGTTTGCAATCGTTATTTTAAGCTGCGCGTGCCTTCTTATCTGGCGACGGCCGATCCGCCGTTCGCAGGCATTTCAGAAACGTTCTGCTGGACAGCTGCCGCTTTTCTTTTGGCGGCTGAAGTATGGCTGCACACCTGGTACATTTTAGAAGGAATTTGGAATGTACGTTTTGCTCTGCCTCTTAATTTAAGCAGCTTTGCCTGGATAGCTGCCATTGCTATGCTTCTTACGAAAGGCTCTTCCATCTGGACGGCTTTTGCTTTTTATGCCGGTGTTACGAGTGCTTCTTTAACCCTGGTTTTTCCGGATATCGATAACTATGGGTTCCCGCATCTGCGCTTTCTGCATTTTTTTATAACCCACGGTCTTGTCATTACAGCAGTATTTTATAAGCTTATTATTGAAAGAACCCGGTAACTTTCCGCTCTCTTTTTCCGGTGTGGCTCGTAATGAATGTGCTTGCGGCATTGGTTTTTCTCGTCAATTCGCTCACGGGCGGAAACTATATGTATTTAATGGAAAAACCGCCGTCCCCGACTCCGTTTGACTGGCTTGGGGAATGGCCTTATCTCATTGCTCTACAGCCTCTGGCAGTTGGACTGTTCATGTTGATGTACGTGTTTTACTATTACGCTGTAAAACGCTGGCAGTAGATCATTATTAGGAAAAAACCGCCAGGCTGGCGGCAATTCCTACAAGGATAACCAGTACAGGCAGAATAATAATATACAGCACCAGCATATTAGAAGTACTTTGGCCGGCATCGTACTTTTTATCTTCTTCATCCGTTACTTTTGTTAAGCCCAGCGTGATTCCCGTGGCAGCAATTCCTATAAGAATAATCAATACAACAGCCACATTCATATCCGGCTTTCTCCTCTCCATTACCCTTCTTCTCTATACACATTTCGCCTTTTCTATCCATATTCCTGCCGGGGAAACCTTTAGCTTCTCCACATGTTTATGATAAGATTAATTTACAATTTATTCTATAAATAGGAAAATATTTTTTGTTAAAATAATGCTCAAACGTCCGGAATTCCGGTATAGACGCCGATATTTCCCGGCATTTTCCCCTGCAGCGAGGTGTCTTTATGAGAAAAAGGTTTGACCCGTCTAAATGGCAGCTGAGATTTGGATTTCTCTTTCTTGTAGTACTGTATCTGGGAGCCGCTTCTTTTGTCGAGTATATTATCGACGATCCTGTGCAGGGACTGATCTACGGATACATGGGCGGGCTGCTTCCCTTCATAGGGGTCATTATTTATGCAGAAACCCGCCTGAAGAAAACCACTGAAGAATCTTATCCCAAGCAGACAAAGACTTTAACCTTAAACCGGATATACTGGTTTCTATTTTAGCTTATACAGGAGCTTTTCTCTTTGTTTACTATTCCTTTGATTTTCCTTTAAGAGACATAATAGTGCAGGGCTCCCTGCTGGCCGGCAGTGCTCTTTCTTCGTTTATTTATTATATTATCCGAATGAAGGGCAAAGGCTACGAGCTTGAAGACGGCACCTGGTTAAAAAGAAAGGAGATACTACCGATGATTAGACCATTAACCTCTATGGAAGACCCTCCTATGTCACTGCTGCTCTCAGCCGACCCTTCTGATAAAATGGTGCAGTCCTATTTGGACGAGGGCGTTTGCTGCGTGATGGAAAAATACGATCAAATTATTGGAGTGTATATACTCGTGCCTGTAGAAGCAGATACCGCTGAAATTGCAAACATTGCCGTTGTAGAAAAAATCAGCGGCAGGGCCTGGGGAAAGCTCTTTTGCTGGATGCTTTTTCCCGGGCGAAGAATCTCCCGGTTTCGCGTCTTCTTATTGGTACAGCCGATGCCAGTATTCATCAGCTCACTTTTTACCAGGCGATGGGATTTCATATTACCGCGCCGTATTTCCCAATTTCTTTGTTGAGCATTACGAGGAACCGATTTACGAGAATGGCGTGCAGTGCATGGATATGATCAGACTTGCTAAAGAAGTATAAAATTTTCTACTGTATATAATATATACTAAAAGAATTGATATTGTTTCCGCTTTCCATCATAGTAAAAGAAGATCGCAATATTTTTAAAAGTTCCCATTACTACTATCAGGAGGTATGTCCATTGACGCTCGTTATCGACAATATAACCAAGCGATTCGGTTCTCACCAGGCAGTAGACGGAGTATCATTAACTGTAGAAAAGGAAGCATGTTTGGCATGCTTGGCGCAAACGGAGCCGGCAAAACGACCACATTCCGCATGATTCTTGGGCTGCTTGATCCTACTTCAGGCTCTGTAACCTGGGACGGCCGCCCTCTTTCCTACAAACGTACCAGTTTAATTGGGTACCTGCCGGAAGAGAGAGGTCTTTACCCTAAGCTGACAGTGAAAGAACAGATCATTTACTTAATGCGGCTGAAAGGGATGAAAAAATCAGTATCGTCCCAGCTCTGCAGGAGTGGCTTGAAACGTTCCAAGTACCGGAATATGAGAACAAAAAAATTGAAGAGCTTTCCAAAGGAAATCAGCAGAAAATCCAGTTTATTGCAGCAGTCCTACATAAACCTGAGCTTTTAATTTTAGATGAGCCCTTCAGCGGACTTGATCCCGTGAACACCGATATGCTGAAGCAGGCCGTGGAGCACATACAAAACAGGGTACCACTATTGTTTTTTCAAGCCACCAGATGAAAAATGTAGAAGAGATGTGTGTGAGATTTAATTATGCTCAAACGCGGCAGCGCCGTTCTGCAGGGAAATCTGCGGGACATAAAAGATCGTACGGCGTAAAAAACATAACGATCCAGGCGGACTATGACCTGAATTTTCTCCAGGAAGTGTCCGGCGTCCTGGATCTCCAGCAGAATAAAGACGGAGCCGTACTTCGGGTAAAGGATGAGACAATCGCAGAACCTGTCTTTCAGCGAATTGCCGAAAAAGGATTTGTCCGTAAATTCGAAGTAGAACAGCCCAGCCTGCACGACATCTTTATTGATAAGGCAGGTGTAGAGCACGATGAATAATTTTTGGATTACTGTTGCCCATACCATGACTAAAACGTATCCGTTCCAAGTCTTTTTTCTGGTCCAGCCTTGTTACCATTATTCTCGTTATAGGATTAATGAACGCGGCCGGCGTATTATCTTCTTTTTCCGGAGAAGGAGACGGCGGCGAGCAGCAGAATGTAGCTGTTCTTGATAATACATCGGAAGAAGAAAGTATGGGAGAAGCGCTTGCTTCCTACGAAGAAAGTTCTTTTGCCTATGAAAATTATTCCGGCACAGAAGAAGAAGCGCTCACCCCGCCGCAGAAGAAGAGGAATATGCTTTTGTACTGACACTCGCCGGAGAACCAGCTGAACTGGACGCTGTCCTATATGGCAGTGAAAATGATTTTCAGGATGGACAGGAAATTAATCAGGACGTACAGCGTATTAAAGAAGGATTTGTGACCAACGAGCTGAATCTCGATGAGCAGCAGCTCGCCACTATATATGCACCGGTATCTTTTTCTGAGCAGCCTCTTTACAGAAGGGGCCGAAGTTCAGACAGAAGAAGCACACAATCAAGCCTATTGGATGGTATACGCCCTTGTTTTTGCCATTTATCTGCTTGTGATAATGTTTGGTTCGATGATTGCAACGGAAGTAGCTACCGAAAAATCCTCCAGGGTGATGGAGTTAATTGTTTCCAGCGTTAACCCAATTACACAGATGTTCGGAAACTTGTCGGCATCGGTATGGTAGGCCTTTTAAATGTAGCCGTTCTGGCAGCCGCCGCTTTTATTGGAAATGCCATCAGCGGTGATAATATACTTGAAGGGTTGTTTAGTGAAGCAATTGAAGTATCCCTGCTTTTATATGCCCTGCTTTTTATTGTGCTCGGCTATTTTCTGTACGGCGGCATTGCCGCTATGCTTGGAGCACTCGTCAGTCGCGCAGAAGAAGTGAATCAGGCGATTCAGCCGCTCATTTATGTAGCTATGATTGCATTTTTTATAGCTATCTTCGGCCTGAACGCCCCGGATGCGACAATCATTCACATCTTATCGTATATTCCATTTTTCACGCCGCAGCTGCTTTTCCTAAGATCGGTATGACCTCAGTGCCGACATGGGAGATCATTTTAATTATTGTTATTCTTACCATCAGCGCAGTGCTTATTAATATGCTCGCAGCCAGAGTATATAAGGGCGGCGTGCTGATGTACGGGAAATTTTCTATTAAAAATGGCATGAAGCAGGCATTTTACTATTTCCAAAAAAAAATAACGCATAACAAAACCGGGAGCGGATCTGCTCCCGGTTTTGTTCGTGCTGTATGTGCTCCATTTATGAATATTTTTTCTCCCAGCGCTGCAATCGTCCTCGATTGTAGCGTTGAATCATAATAAAAGGCATGTTAAAGCTGAAGGCGTAGAGCATGATAAACCAGCCGGACAACGGATCATTGAATAGGAAAAAAAAAGGTGCTGGAAGCATCTGCAGCCAGTGCGAAAGCTCCGAGCGGCTCGTCTCCCGTTTAAATACCGCCATGTCTTCAGCACTTCGCAGCCGCAGGGTGCTTTTCGCAATTCCCATTTTGGTCCAGGAGCCCGCTTCCGGCAGACGATGCTTCCATTTTTTGATTTAAATATATCGTATATTTTTCCATCATTTTTCCCAATTACGAATGGTATACAGCCAGGAAAAAGAAGCGATAAAAGACGGGGGCAGAAAATAAACAATGGTGCTGATGCTCACATGATAAACAGCCACGCGGCTGCATTTATCCAAATCATTCAAATGCCCCTCTCTACTTCCCTGCAATGTTACGGCCTTTCCATGTCGCTTTTTTAAAGAAAAACGTTTTAAGCAGCGAATACATAAATATACAAAAAAAAATAAAAAATATACCGGAAACAAAAGCGCGTCAAACCACCGAAAATTCCCAATATCCCGAAGTGTTTTATAAAGCCATAACGCTATAGCCAGATAGCCGGCCAGGCTCCACCATCCGGCTTCAGGACTGTTTACGAAAAAAGAAACTACCGCAGTAATCCATATTACATTTGCTGCAGTCAGCCATAAAGAAGCGGTTTTCGCTCCGGAGGCGAAGCTTTTAGACCAGCCCTGCACGACATCTATAAGCCTTGCTTCATACATTCTCATATTCAGTACCCCTCTGCCGCTGAAAGCACGGGTCTCTATTCCCTGCTGCTGTGCTCTCCGGGCAAAAGCCAAATGTTCTACGATCTCGCTTTTAATACATTCATGGCCGCCCATTTCCCAATACATCTTCCGTTTTATTAGAAGACAGGGTCCAAAACCTCCCTGAGCCCTGCTATGCTTTGCGAAAATGTGGGTAATTCCAGAAGAGGCAAACACGACCAGATGAAAGACTGCCGACAGTTTTTCCCAAAAAGAATACATAAAATGAAAAGGATGTACTGTCACAAAGGAGGCTGCTTCCGGTTGTTCTAAGTATCGAATCATACGGTCCGGACCGTCCTCTGAGAACCAGGTGTCCGCATCTAAAAAACAAAGCGTATCACCGCCTGCCTGCCGGGCTCCTTGAAAACAGGCCCAGGACTTACCCATCCATCCTTTAGGAAGAGGCGGAGTGCTGACGACTTTTACCCCGAATGAGGCAGCCGTCTCTTTTGTTCCATCACTGGAATCATCATCGACGACGATTACTTCCCGCTTGTCATTGGGAACAGCCAAAAGAGAAGGCAGCAGCCGTTTCAGATTTTTTTCTTCATCACGGGCTGGAATAATAATAGAATAGGTGCCGGTTTCTTTGACCGGCATGATAGGAAAAGAGACCCTCTGCCAAAAAAGCAGAAGGGTCGCCAGTATTGCTGTTACAAGAAACCACATCATTACTCACCTCAGGATTTTACAGCTTTTTTTGGGGCTCCCGTGCTTTTCCAGAATAGCGTTGGCTGCCATGTGTCCGGACAGCGTTACCATTGGCACACCGCCTCCTGGATGAGTAGCACCTCCTACAAAGTACAGGTTATCCACTACGCTGCTCTTTGTATCCATTTTAAAGCCGCCGTTCAGCTTGCGGTCTGTGACTACTCCGTAAATAGAGCCGCCGTTGGAGCCGTAGAGAGATTCGATATCATTCGGCGTGAATGTATATTCATACTCAATCCGATCACGCAGACCTGTCATTCCCATACGTTCGAGCTTGGAAAGTACTACGTCACGATAGCCGGAAAAGTTTTTATTCCAGTCTTCTCCTTTTTGCAGCGCGGGTACGTGCGTCAGGACAAACATGTTTTCTTTGCCTGGAGGAGCCTGGGATGAATCACTTTTCGACGAAATACCTACGTATACTGTAGGATCATCGGCCGGCTTCTTTTCTTTAAAAACCTGTTGAAATTCTTTTTCCTGATCCTCGGAGAAGAAGAAATTATGATGACCCAGCTTATCATAGTTGCTGTCTACGCCGAGCAGCAGTACAAGACCGGATACCGTAGGCTCAAACTTTTTGCGGTCGGCCAATGCTTTTTTGCGGAGCTTTTTGCTTTCCAGCAGATGTTCATAAAATGGAATAACCTCCAGGTTGGACACAACAAGATCTGGAGTTAGAACATCGCCGCCGGCTAAATGTACTTCTTTCACCTGTTTCTTTTTCGTTACTACTTTTTCCACTTCTGTCTCCAGACGTATCTCTACGCCCAGTTCCTCAAGCACGCTCTCCATAGCTTCTGCAATTTTGTACATGCCGCCCTGCACATAGAAAACGCCAACGCCCAGCTGGACATGTGTCATCTGCGACAACATAGCAGGAGCGTCATAAGGCGAAGAACCGATATACATAATAAGAAAATTAAACATCTGCTGTAGATGTTTATCCTTAAAGAACCGCTCCGTCGTCTGGTTCAAGGAATGAAATGGGTCCATGGCCCACATTTCCTTAAGAGAGTGATTGGCGCGCAGATCTGATACACCTGAAATACTGTCACGGTAGAAAGACTTCATGCTTAAGTCATACATCTTATGGCAGTAATCCAGATATTCAAAAAAGCGGGAAGCATCGTCTTCCGACACTTTCTTCAATTCTTCCAGCATTTTAGGGAGGTCACTCGTTAAATCAATTGTTGTTCCATCTTCAAAAAATGTCCTCCAGCCCGGCTCAATGCGCTGGATGTCCAAATAATCGTGAACGTCCTTGCCCACTGCTTCAAACAATTCTTCGAGCACCCAGGGGAGAGTCAAAATAGATGGACCGGTATCAAAAATATACCCCTTTCCCGTCCGCTGATTGAGTTTTCCACCAAGACGTTCTCCTTTTTCGATAATCGTTACGTTATAATCTTCTCCAGCTAAACGAATCGCAGATGCCATACCTGCAAGTCCTCCGCCGATAACAGTTACATTTTCGGGCATAATGACAGGCTCCTTTATGGTAAATTGGGTTATTTCCTTTATAAAAAGGAAGCGGTAACAGAACATTTTACTCCCTCTAATATACCCTTTTCAACTGGAAATTACTCTCTATAGCCCTTGTTTCGATTATATTTCAAAAAGGAAGGGTATAAGTAAAAAAAGAAATGAGGCCTTTCTATGCTGAAATTAATTGCTGCAAACATAATCCGCGCTATTCCTGACAAAGCTTCAGGCAGGTCAATGATAGACTTTGAGACCGTCCGTGAAGTGAAGGAAGTATTATTGGAGGTAGAAGAGCGAACCATTCACCTTTCCATTTATTATCCTTTGTTATCGATCAATGAACCGCTTCCTGCATATATAACCTGCACGGCGGAGCCTTTATTATGAATAACAAAGACATGGATGACCCATACTGCCGGTATCTGGCAAACCACGCCCGCACTGTCGTTGTAAATGTCAATTACAGCAAGGCACCCGAAACCCCGTTTCCTGGTGCACTTGAAGAATGTTATCAGGTTATGCAGTGGCTGCGCCGCAATGGCTCTGCTTTGGGTATAGATACCCGCAAAATAGCGGGGGAGGCCAAAGCTCCGGCGGCAATCTTGCTGCAGCATTATGCCTGCTGCTAAAAAAACGCCGGAGAAGCAGCCTCTGCTTCAAGTATTGTCTGCACCAATGCTGGATTTTGTTACTCCGCATGCAGACAAACCCGAGCCGGATCCACTGCGGGCAAAATACCCACAGGCAGCCGGATTTTTAAACGCCTGCTATGTACCAACGATAGAACAGGCATCCAACCCGCTTGCCTCTCCGGTTCTGGCAGCTGATGTAAGCGGACTGGCTCCTGCACTAATCGTTTCGGGTGAAAATGATGCTTTCCGCCCTGAAATAGAACGCTATTCTGACAAGCTGAAAAGAGCCAAAGTGCAGGTACGCTATGAACTATTCAAAGACTGCACCCATACGTTCATGAATACCGGTCCTGAAAAAGATGCCGCTGCAGCCTGGAATATTATAGCATCAGAACTGCACCGAGGTTTTTATCCATCTTCCTTCTTTAAGACCCATCGCCCCTCTTAAAATATGGCAATCCTTTTTATCGAAAAATAGCAGAGAGCATGTAAAAAAGCCGGTTAAAACAATATGTTTGTTTTAACCGGCTTTTATATTTACCAACTGCATCAATCCCTGCTGAAGAATTAATAATGTAAAGACAATTATACGCACTATGTTAGATAAGCTTTTTTTGACGAAGCTGCTGTTCCGCGAGCAGTGGCAGCAGGTTATCAAAAACGTGTGTATCATCATCGTACACCGAATAGCCTCCTGCATATTGATCACTGTTTCCGCTGTTCTGATGCACTTTTAGACGATCAAATATATCCATTGCCAATTCTTCTTCGCCTTCAGCTAAACAGTACATGACAAGCAGGCCATAAATAGCCGGAGACTCGTATTCTACGTTTTCTTCTTTAGTTTCTATATCATATTGTCCGAACACCTGCCCGTGGTCGTCCATTTCTTTACGAATAAAGGCAAGAAAATCAGTCGTCTGCCCACCGCTCTGAGCTCTGTATAACGCTACCAGCGACTGGTCAACGATGTTGACACTTTCATCATATTCGTACTCCGTTTCTTCCACATTATAGCCTTTTGGAAAAAATCCATTTCGTAAAGGTGCCTCTTCTAATATCCGCTCCATGTTGTCATAGATCTGCTGATCCAGTACCCTTTCATCCCGCATGCGGCGGAGAGCCTGCATGTCAATGTAGGACAGCGTAATCACATCACTTGCATAGTCATCATTCGTTTCATAAAAATCGGTCAATACGTTTTCATTTAAATTATTTCGGTCGTATATGAAGCAATACGCTGGGCAGTCTCCTGGTATTCCGTTTTGTCCCATCTGTCAAATCCTTTGTAAAGAACCTCCACCAGTCTGATATCATCTACCAGCGCATTTGTTGTTTCCATCTTGTTCCCGTTCTCCTGTACTTTCCAGTGAACAAACCCATCCTCTTCTAAAAAATAGGTCTGCAGCTGTTCGAATCCTTTTGAAAAAGCTCTTCATCATTTTCTTTGAGAGCAAAATCCATCCACCAGCCCCAAACGTTTCCGACAACGACTCTCTTCCCTTTACCTCATCCGAATCTTCTACATCGCCGTCCTGAATATAGGTAGCAACGGTGCCGTTGTCGTTCAGCATCCAGGTCTGAATGAATCCGGATACCGGATATTTACTATCCACTACCTCTTCTGAGGGAGGCGGGCGAGGAGGAAGAAGAGGAATAATAAAAATAAATGCCTGTTCCCACTAAAGCCGCAATGATTAGAATAACTACCAGCATTTTCAACCACTCCCCACTCCTTTAGGTGATAGACTCTGATTTCTGCTTGGGGTTGAGAGCGGGCGCCTTCCATTCTTGAATCTGCTGTAGAATCGCCTGAGCACTCTCTCCATTTCCGAATGGGTTTTTAATTTGACTCATTTCATGGTATGCCTGCGGATCATTAAGAAGCTGAGAAGCTTCCTTATAGATCATGTCCTCCGATGTTCCTACCAGCTTCAGCGTTCCGGCTTCCACCCCTTCCGGCCGCTCTGTCGTATTACGGGCTACGAGCACGGGTTTTCCTAAAGCGGGTGCCTCTTCCTGAATTCCCCCTGAATCTGTAATAACCAGATAGGAATGCTTCATAACGTGAACAAAGTTTTCATAATCCAACGGCTCAATAAGGTGTACCCTGGAAGTATCTTCTATTGTTTCTGTTACTTTTTTTCGGATGACCGGGTTTTTGTGTACCGGAAAAACAATTTGAATATCGTCATTTTCCTTAACAAGACGATTTATTGCTTTGTAGACATGCTGTAGTTCTTCAAGGTTTTCCCGACGGTGCGTCGTTAAAAGAATGGTTTTTTTCCCTGATTGAAAAATAGGTTCCAGATATTCTGGAAAAGTATATGGCTTATTGGCTACTGTCAGCAGCGCATCAATTACTGTATTGCCGACTACAGCAATTTTTTCATTCTGCACATTTTCCTGAAGCAGATTTTCTCTGTTGGCAGCCGTGGCGGAAAAATGATAATCTGCAATTCGACCCACCAGCTGCCGGTTTCCCTCTTCCGGAAACGGTGATTTCATATTATTTGTCCGCAGGCCGGCCTCTACGTGAGCGACCGGCACCTGCTTTAAAAAAGAAGCGTAGGCTCCTATAAACGTTGTCGTCGTATCTCCATGAACCAGCACCAAATCTGGTTTCTCCTGTTCGATAATAGGCGATATTCCTAAAAAGATCCGGCTTGTCAGCTGCTCCAAAGACTGCCCGTTCTGCATAATATTTAAATCATAATCCGGTACAATATGAAACAGCTCCAGCACCTGGTCGAGCATCTCTCTGTGCTGGGCTGTATTAACAAACACACTTTCAAATTGAGTACTCTGATTTAATGCCTGAATAACCGGGGCCATTTTGATTCCCTCTGGCCTTGTACCCAGAATTGTCATTACTTTCAGCATGTTATCCGCTCCTTTAGTTAGATGGATGGTTTACGTATTCTGCTTGAAACGCTGGGTTTTGTACCATTTCACTTCCTGTTTGAAAACTACCCTGCGGATTTCCAGCACTGTCGCATAGGCAACCAGCGCCACCCAGAGCTGGGAATAAGTGAAGTACATAAACACAACGACCAGAGTATTCTTAAATGTAAGCTGTCCCTTTTCCATACTCAATGCTATTAATGCTTCTGTTACAAAGAGCAGAAAACCGGTAATAAGCAGTACGATAGAGATCGGACCGATACTCAGCTCCAAATCAAAAATCAGGTTCGATACAAAAATGCCATGCGATAAAATGATCCCGGAAAAGAAAAGAATGTAGGTGAATAAAAAGTAGAAAAGATCAAACGTAACCGTTTTATTTTTCATTGGGGAGAACAAATATTTAAAAATTACATATTCGTTGCCTCTTGCCCAGCGGGTACGCTGTTTCCACCATACCCTGAGCGTTTCCGGCTCCTGCTCCCATGTGACGGCTGAAGGGAAAAAGCGGATGTAGTAGCCAAGATTGTAAACGCGAAAGCTTAATTCTGTATCTTCAGACAAAGCTTTTTCGTCCCATCCACCAAGCTGCTGTAATATAGAACGCCGGATAGCAAAGTTTGTGCCTGGTATGGTAGTCATTTTAAACCAGTACCAGCGTCCTGCCTGAGCCAGCCACTGAAACGTTAATGTTTCCACATTAATTAATCTGGTCAGCAGGTTCTGCTTAGCGTTTGTTACCCTGAACTTACCCACCACTGCGCCTGCTTTTTTATCTTTTGCGATACCGAGAGCCAGGTAATAAACAGCGTCCGGCTCAGGGGTGTTGTCTGCGTCATACACTACTACGACTTCACCTGTAGCATGTTTTAATCCTTGATTTAAAGCGCCGGATTTACCTTTTCCTATATTAGGGGGCTTCGTATGAACTACTTTAACGAACGGGTGCTTTGCTGCGTATAAATCTGCTATATGGCCGGTGTTATCACTGGAATTGTCATTAATAACGATGACTTCGAGCTTTGTTTTATCGTACCGAAGAGCGATCATCGACTGAATGGTCTGCTCGATAACTACGTCTTCATTATGCGCCGGAATGAGTATACTGACTGTTGGAAGCTCAACCGGCTCATCTGTCCATTCCTTTTCCAGTTTCTTATGCTTCAGCGAATACAAGTACCCCCCGTGCATAAGAAACATGTGATAAAACAACATCAGCCAGATAATAAATAGTGAAGTATATAACAATACATCTGCCATACGGTTTCCTCCCCTTTAGCTTTTATTTGCCTGCGAACGGTTTCTAAAGATGTAAAAGAAAAATATAATAACCGCAAGTCCACCGATGATCGCAATAAGCCGAACCATAGCTTCTACGGTATTGTTTAAAAAGTAGAGCGGATAAGAGAAGCCCGATGTGTAAAGAGCGATACGGTCTTTATTAACGTCAATTTCACCGCCGTCTGCTCTTATTTCTACTTTATCTGTGACTACTTGACTCTCTGTTTCTTTTAAATCAATCCATTCAATACCTTCAATTTTTTTCATGCCTTCCACTACTTCAACGAGACCGTCCAGGCCTAGATAAGGGTGGTAAAAAGCAGAAGTAACGCCTCCGTCGGTAAATTGATACTCTTCAGCGTTTTTCATCATGATATCAACAGCGTCTGGTTCATCCGGCTGTACGTACCCCATTGTTTCCGGGTATAAAGTCATTCCATGGAGATACGTTGGCTGCCCTATCGTCGGAATCGGCCGCATAATTTCCCAGTTTTCATCACTCATCTGCACCTGTCCTACATAGGTGGAAAAATAGTCTGATAAAACTTCGTATCCGTTTTGGGACATTGTATAATGCGGAGCTTCAAAGGCAAGCGGATACAGCTCGTACTTCGCCAGTTCATCAATACCGCTCTCAATTCTGTCTTCAATATAAGCTCTTTCATAATCAAGATTCTCCTGATTGTATGCTTCAAATTCTTCAGGACTTTCGAAATCTTCTTCGGTTTTCGGATTCACTTCTTCATTTTCTCCATGGTAAATGGGCATATTATTTTCCACATCCCAGAACTCAAACCCTTCTCCTGTTTCACTTGATCTGAACTGGTGGGTATACCCATGCAAAACAATACTTGCTCCATCTTCCTGCATTTCCTGTAATACAGAGGTAAGCTTTTTATTATCAGAAAAACGATATTCCCGTCCTGTTTCAGGATCTGTGTAAATGGGAATAACCGCTATCATGTACGGAATATTCTCACTTTTGAGGTAATCAGCTATTTCTTGTACCTGCTCTGCATCCGCTAATGGATGAACATCTTCCAGCCTTAAATAGCCCGGATGTCCCTCTTCCTCTTCCTCATTGAATATTCCAGCCATTTCCTTTGCAAACATAACAGCATGCATGGAATCTAAGTTGGGAGCAGCGTAATAATATATATCATCCTCTATAAAAAACAGAGGGTTTTCCTGATTTTCATTGGTTCCATACAATAGTATTTCTGCCGACTCAGAGGGATCCGCAGGAAACATAGCCTGAGATTCAAATTCAAACTGCATTGTCTTCATTGTCAGCTTCATAGGCGCCTTCCACCGCTTCCTGTAAAGAAGTGTCCACATGGTCAAGCTGGGAGCTTAATTGGTCCGCATTATAACCAATAATTGTTTTTACACCATCAAAATCAGCAAACAGCTCTACTGTTTCTTCATGTAACTGCTCTTCCACCTTTCCGTAGTAAAAAAGGTGTGTGGTTTCTTCCAGGTCTTCAGCTTCTAAGCTGTTGGCTTCTACGTAGGAAATATCCGTCGTGTACCGGCTGATCATTCCATCCAATACCTTTTGGTTTTCCTCTACTTTTCCGTTCTCTGAAGAATACATTATAACTGCTTTTTTTCCTCCGCCAGCGTCTGCTTCTGCCAGATTCACCGGAAAAACACTCATAAGTACCAATAATACAACGCCCCATACCAGTTTCCCGTTTCTTTTCATCGGCCATCCCCCTAAATCTCTAAATGTATTCTTAATAAAGAATTTATATGTTCTTTAAAAAGAATACAAAGCCGATTTCGAACTATATAAAGCACTATAGGTTCTTTAAAACGAACTAAATAGCTCATCCTTTGATTTACTTCAAATTTCATTATTTTCTAAAAATAACCAAAAGAATAAATCCTCTACTGTGAAACAAAAAATCTTTTTCTTTCGTTTGAATGGATACAAGAGAGAATTTGTTTCACTGTTAGTTGATGGATTATATAGTGGAAACACTCTTCAGCCTTCCGCTACAGAGAACGTTTTATGTGGTTAAAAACATCAAAAAACCGGACGCAGAGTGTTTTCTCTGCGTCCGGCATAAGTGTAAACCAGGACTTTTGGTGCTTTTATTTGTTCTGCGAAAGCTGCTCATTATTTGAATAAATACCAAGCGAAGCCAGGACAGCAAAGATCGAGGAAATCAGTGCAGATACTGCCGTTTCAATTTCTGTAAGATTGTCCAGACCAAAAAAAGCGCCGAGAGCAAGAACAAGAAGCGGGACATTATATAACACAATTTTTTTGATGTTTTTTTGTGTCACTAATTTCTCTCCTTTCAACGAAGCGTTACATAGTTTTCATTTGTCGTAATATACAGGCCGGAAACCAGACGGTATAACGTTGAAGAGCTGCCGGGTACAGATACGACCTCCACTACGGTAAAAGCTTCCCCTTGAACGACCTGCCCCGCTACTGCATCTGCGGCAAAGGAAGGACGGGAGCGGACATTCACCGAGGCCGCTGTAACAATGACGAGCCGCCCTTCCACTTTGGCCCGGTCGAGTGCTTCCCAGGTCTGCAAACCTGCTATACCATCCACAGTAAGATCCATTCTTCGTTGAAACGAACGCACCGCTTCTTCGGTTTCTGCCCCAAATCCACCATCTGCCCCAAATTGAGGCAGACTTTCTCCTGCAGCCAGCAGGTCGTTCTGCAGTACAAGAACATCCGGTCCGCTGTCTCCTCTGCGCAGAACGGGACGGCCGGGGTTTCCTACCGGGTGCCCGCTTACGATAGCGGCACGTACTACATCCATATTAATGCCCGGGCAGGCATTGGAAGCATGCCCTGGATATTCATTGTGACCGCGCAGGTTCGAAACAGCCACATTAATGCCACTGGTACTGCGAAGGGCCGTAACCAGATCAAAATAGGACTGCTCCTGAGCGCCCGTAAAAGACCCGTTTCCTACCAGACAGATACCGATTAAGGGCGTGTTGTTGTTTCCAACATGATATGACACACGATCTATGCTGTTTGCCCATTGAATCGTGCCGTCTTTTGTAATCACAAAGTGATACCCGATACCCGGCCAGCCCAATGTATTCACGTGGTAGTTGGCGAAAGAAAAAGCATCGCCTGACGTGGTGGCGGAATGATGGCGGGCAATCCCTGTAATTTGGGACCACGATCTGGAAGCAAATGATCCATTTCTTTTGACCTGTCCTCTTACATCTACAAGCTGAGTTAAATTTCTGTACAATCTCATCGCCTCCTGAGTTTTTTAGGCTTACCATCTCTAAAGGGAGCCTGGGAATTTTTTTACAACCACTATTTATATATTGTTATTTTTTTAATCAGGAGGAGAGAGTTATCACACTAGAAAAAAGAGCAGCTCAGGGCTGCTCTTTACGTTTGTTTTTCTGATTTATTAAATCCTGAAATTCCCGGTCCAGTTTTATTTTTTCCTCTCCCTCTGCGCTTCCCAGACGGCTTAGTATTTCCGTTATCTTTATTTCAAGTACAGACAAGAGTATTTCATCTTTCTCTATGGCGGGAGCCGCTTCCTCCCTCAACGGTTTCTTTATTTCAGCTTCACCTGCTTCAATTTGCATTATATGGGTTGCCGTACTTTCTATAAACTCTCTATCATGTGTAACAAATATAATCGTCCCCGGATACGTTTGGATTAACTTCTTTATCGCTTCTTTTGCTTCTATATCCAAATAGTTGGTAGGCTCGTCAAGAAGCAGTATATTTGCAGGCTCCAGCATAACTTTTATTAAAGCCGCCTTCACCTGCTCTCCTCCGCTCAAAGAGGATACAGGCTGATGCACTTTTTCTTCTTTGAATTGAAGACCCGCCAGTACTGTTCGAATAAATATTTCTGTATAAGGGCTGAGCTCCTGCATGTTAGCCAAAACTGTCTTTTTAAGATCAAGGTGGGAAATCTGCTGATCAAAGTAACCAATTACAGCCGGCTTTGCCGTTTGTATTCCTTTTTCTCCTTGATATATTTTCTGAAGAAATGTAGTCTTCCCGGACCCGTTCGGGCCGAGAACAGCAAGTTTGGTACCCGGTGTTATATTTGCAGATTGTATATGAAACAGCAGACGTCCTTTCCGAAAAATGCTGCCCTCTTCTAAAAAGACAGCAGATTTTCCGTACAATGGCGTAAAAGGCTGCTGTTCAAAGCTCAAAGTGCCATGTTTAAACGGCTTTTTTTCTTATCCAGCTGAGTAATTCTCTTTTCCACTGATTTTCCTGCCCGGCTTAATTTCGCTTTTTGACGGCCGACACTGCGTTTATGCAGGCGGGCTTCTGAGTTACCCATCCGGCTGGGCGCTTTTTTCAGCTGGCGGGACAGCTTTTCTTTCGCTTCGGCTGCTGTTTCAAGTCTCTTTTTTTCTTTTTTGTAGCTTTCGTATTCTTTTGCCTGCAGCTCTTTTTCTTTTTGTTTCTGCTTTTGATAAGCACTGTAGTTTCCCGTATATTCTTTAATAATTCCGTTTTCCATTTCCCATATCACCGTGCAGACGGCATTCAGAAGCATTTCATCATGGGAAATTAATACGATACCTCCCTTAAAACCCTGCAGATTTTTTTCAAGCTGCTTTATTCCACTAATATCTAAATGGCTCGTCGGTTCATCTGCTAATAGAAAACGGGTATCTGCCGAAAAAGCCTGTGCAATTTTTTTTCTTGTTTCCTCTCCTCCACTTCCTTTCATTTGTTCCGGACCAGGGACTCCCCAGATACTTCTGTCTTTCTTTGGCAGGAAAACTGATTCTGAATGCTCCATCTGCGGGATAACAGTAGGCTCTTCCCACAGATTCACCGTACCCTTATCCGGCTTTTCCCAGCCCGCGATTAAGTGGAGAAATGTTGATTTCCCGCTTCCGTTTTTTCCAACAATGCCGATCCGGCTGTTATCATATATTTTGAGATTTGCTGTTTGTATCATTTTTCTGGCGCCATAACTTTTTTCCACATTTATTATTTCTGCTGTTAACATAAAAAAACCTCCCTAGATAATCTAGAGAGGATCAGCCGTTGTCAAAAAGGCACACGTTTCCCATAAGGAAGATATGTGTTGCATGGAGGCACCTCTATGAAGACAAACTAATCCTGTCTAGACGTTAACTGCTTTTCATTATTTATGATAGGCACGTCTTTTGATCAGGATTACTGCTTCATTGGCAGGGTACCTCTCTTTCCGTTGAATAAATTCTATTTTCAGCATAAGGCGGCCGCCCTGTTTTTGTCAACGGCACTTATATAATTAAATACATGACGGAAATAACTACGGAAACAATAAACCCCAGTACAATCACGCCGTTATACTCTTTTCTTAATATGGAGGCACCCAGTCCTGAGGCGGCCAGTATATATCCTGCCGTTAGAAAATAAAAATTATCCATAAAGAAAACAGCTGCAATACTGGCAAGCATGGCCGCAATAAATAAGTAATAAGAAGTTTGTTTAATAAATAACAGGCTCTGCAGATACAGGCTGTCATCGCGGACGTTCCAAGTACCCAGGACGTCCGTAATTTTTCCCGGGGAAGGCATGTCTTTGAATTTTGTATAAATAGGCTGGAGATAAGGAGCCGATCCTGAAAGACTCTGGAAGCCGTAGGCAAAATTATCTTTTCCAAACGTACTGAGCGGGTAGCCTGCCGGGGCTTTGGTATCGTTGTACTCTGGAGAAAGCGGCCATTCTGCATCCAGGCAGAAAACAACGCGGCGCCCGGAAAATTCTCCAAAATAATGAAACACTCCGGTACTTTCTCCCCGCTGAAGTGGATGTCTTAATAAACTGTTGTTCTTTTTTAAAGAAGCAGCCACGCTCGTATCTATAGGAACCCAGCCATATTCTTCTATATAGCATTCGTTCCAGACATGAGGCTGGAATTTTTTCATGAATGCCCCGATTACTGAGCGACAGGGGATTCCAAGCGCCCGGGCATAAGAGCAGAAAAGAAACGAAAACTCCCCGCAGTCTCCTTTCCCTTCTTTTAAAAAGAAAGAAGCTCCCCGTTTTTCCGGCGGAAAATGATATGTATACGTATTGTATATATGTTCAAACAGATACTGCAGTTTCTCTATAGGATTTTCTGCGTTCTGCGATATTTCCTCCGCCTTTTCCCGCATCGCTTCATTAACCGGGCTTAAGTAAGTATTCCGTAAATAAAACTGTTTTTCTGCCGGCGTCAGGGTTTCAGGAGCTTCATTTTCTTCAAGAGACGAGGAATACAAATCCATTTCCGCACTTACGTTAATCGTCTCTCCCGATGCCAGCTGATAATAGGCGAGTTCCTGTCCCAGATACTCCGAGAGTTCCTGTGGTTCTGTGGAATACGTTACTTTTTTTACACACTGGCAGGCCATCTGCGGCGGTACAGCCAGCCAGAGGGACAAAGAGTCCTGCTGTCTGTTTTTGTAGGTGTAATCCAGAACGACTGATTTTTCCAGTATAGGCATTCCTCTGCTCCTTTCTTGTTCTTTAATCAAAATACCCTGTTTTTCCCAGAAAAAACATCGGATTCTGCGGCTAACAGAATCCGATGTTTTCTTAAGAAAGAGAAGGATCAAAAAGTTCTTTATCCTCTATTTTGTTGGTTACAGTAGTAATAATGAGACCTAAAATAGTAATGCCTGCCCCAATAAATGTTAACACCATAAAAGAAGCTCCATTATTCAGCACAAAGGTTCCAATTACAGCGCCCAAGGCGTTGGATAGGTTAAAAGCTGAAGCGGCAATAGTCCCGGCAAGGGATGGTGCTTCTTGTCCGGCAATAATCATTTTTGCATTCAAAAGCGGTACGGTTCCAAATGCACAGAGACCCAGCAGAAAGCCTGCCAGAATAGCAGTAGGGCCCCACTGCACAAGAAACGTAAAAGATCCCAGCACAAGACAAAGGCTGGCTAGTGCGAAAAATAGCCGCCCGGTCAACACCTCTGCACGTACTCTGCCTGATACAAAGTTTCCAATAACTGCGCCGCAGCCGAAAGCGAATAAAGCAAAAGTAACTCCTGTAACACCAAACCCGGCAATTTCGCGTAAAATAGGCTCTTTGAATGTATACGTGGTAAATACTCCGGAATAGCCGAATAGAACGATAGCTATGACGAGCAGCACATTTTTGTTTTTCATTACGCTGAGCTCTTTTTTTATATTGGGAGCTTGAAGGGGTTTTTCGTTTGGTACAGCTAACAGCAGACCGACAAGAGCCACTGCTCCTAAGATGGCTACAAGCCAGAACACAAAGCGCCAGTCGAGCATTCCGCCTAAATAAGATCCAAAGGGTACTCCAATCATAATTGAAATTGTAAGCCCTCCATTCACGGCTGCAAGCGCTTGTGATTTTTTGGAGGCTGCCGCCATTTTAAAAGCTACCGCCATGCTTAAACCAAAGAAGGGGGCATGCATAGCAGCCGAGCATAACCTTGCCAGAAGAAGCACTTCGAAGTTTGGAGCCAGGGCTGCCATAACATTACTTCCTACAAACACCATCATACAGGAAAGTAGAAGCGGCTTAACTGGAAGCTTTATCGTCAAAATCCGCAGCACTGGTCCAAATACCGCTACGCTTATTGCATATACACTAAGAAGCATACCGGTTGTTGAGACAGGGACATCCAAATCACCGGCAATTTGTGTCAAAAGGCCGGTCACAACATATTCTGTCATTCCAATAGCAAATGTGCACATCATAAAAACGAGTAATACAATTCCGGCAGAGCCCTGGATATGTTTTATCATACAATACCTCCTATGCTTCGTTTTTTCAACGAATGATGATCCTATGATATTTTTTAAGTCTTGTCTACTGTTTTTACTTTAAAAATGAAAAACAGAACATTTTTTTCATAAAAAAATAGAAATTCAATTTATTTTCCATTAAGAAAGTTCTAACTTTTCTTATAAACTGCCATTTCAACTTCATAGGTATGTAAACACAAAAAAAGCCCCCAAAAAAATTTGGGAGCCTTACCATATACATATAAGAATAAGACCAAAAGACAAGGCTAAATTTTATAATTTTGGAAGGAACGGATCTGTGATTCAGTCTTGGCAAAAACATTTCCTGCCTCTTCTGAAGAAATATCAAAATGTTCGCTTGCTTTTTGTTCTACATATTCATCATTTTTAGCTTCGTCGAAATGTTCACCCTGTTCTGTCAGAACATCGTATTCCTTACGCATAAATAAATAAATTTCTCTTTGCGGTTCCTCAAGTGATTGAATAAACTGCTCTGTTTCTGGATCATTTTTTACGTAACTCATCACTATTCCTCCTCTTTCTGCTTTAAAAAAAGACTTCTCTATTAAGACGCTAATTCCTTCCACCTGTTACATTTTACACATTTTTTCATGATTCATGCTACAGAGACTTTGTTACTTTTTTTGTCTGTCCTGCTTTCTTTTTCTGGACATCATAAGCAAACACAAAGCTTGTTACATCAGTAAACGCAGCTACAGGTGTTTTTAAATTCGGCTGATTGGACAGCATAACCCCTTCAAGCCTCCACTCCTGCATATGTCCGGGCGGCATATTAATAATGTCTACAGGCTCTTTTACTTCCTGCTTTTCCCCATTCCGCTCAATCTGCTTTTGCTCAAGCAGTTCAATGCGGACTAAGGAGCCGGCTTTATCCTTTACGGCAATATGTCTGTTATGGACAGCCCTGGTAGAAGAGGCACTGTTATAAGCCTGAACAATTAAAGTAACCGTCAGCCTTGTAGCTGTTTCCGGATCCGCCGGAACGAGCCGGCCGCTCTCCAAGTTTGTGTAATCAAAATTTGTATCCGTTACATAGGTCGTAATGGTCCCTCCAAATTGTTTTGCCAGCAGTACCAGCAGCAGGACAATTAGTAAAAGAGGTATTATTCCTGCTAATATCATTCCTTCCCACATCAACAAGAAATAACCTCCTTTGGCTCTCTCTATCTTTTTACATTATAACAAGAATTGCCGGCGGTTTCAGAAGGAATAGCAAACTCTTTTCTTTTTTCATTTTTACGTTACAATAAAAGGATTGCTGTATACATTTAATGGAAACTTATATTGAAAGAAAGAAGGCGTTTTTATGGCTGCTGTTTTGTCTCCTAAACGTCGTTTGTGGATGGCTGCCGTTCTAGGTTCCCTTGCAGCCTTTGGTCCGCTGACGATTGATATGTATCTTCCAAGCTTTCCATCTATATCTAATGATCTGCAGACAAGTGCCTCCCTTGTACAGCTGAGCCTGACTGCCTGTCTTCTCGGTCTGGCTGTAGGACAGCTCGTGATGGGGCCTATGAGCGATGTACGCGGCAGAAAAGGTCCTCTTTTGGGAGCTTTGGCTGCTTTTTTTGTGGCTTCCATCCTCTGTGCTGTCGCTCCTACTATTTGGGTGCTTATCATCTGCCGTTTTATTCAGGGCTTTGCCGCGTCAGCAGGAATTGTTATCTCCCGGGCCATCGTACGCGATTTATTCCAGGGAAAAGAATTAACAAAGTTTTTTGCTCTCTTGATGCTTGTGAACGGACTGGCTCCTATTTTAGCTCCCGTCTTTGGGGGCATCATTCTGGAATTTACCATATGGAATGGTATTTTTATCGTATTAAGTGCCGTAT